>JAUREI010000235.1 GCA_030827515.1 Prosthecobacter sp.
TGCTTTCAAGCATCTGGGTGGCGACGATGACCTTGCGGCCGTGGTAGGAGCAGCGCTCGACGATGTGGCGCTGGATGATGGGCAGCTCCTCGATGGGGCACTCGCTGCCGAGGTCGCCGCGGGCGACCATGATGCCGGCGCTGGCCTCGACGAGGGTGTCGATGTTTTCCAGAGCCTGCTGGTTTTCGATCTTGGCGATGACGCGGGCCTTGCTGCCCTTTTGGTCGAGCAGGAGCTGCAGGTGCTGGAGGTGGCCGGGCTCGCGGGCGAAGCTGAGGGCGAAGTAGTCGGCGCCGAGTTCGACGCCGAGGTCGAGGTCGGCGTAGTCCTTCTGGGTGAGCGGCGGCAGGCGCACGGGGATGCCGGGCAGGTTGATGTGGCGGCGCGACTTCATCTCGCCCCGTGTGAGCACGGTGCCCAGCACCCGCTTGTCACCCGTTTCGGTGGCACGGATCTGGATCATGCCGCCATCGACCATGATGATGTCGCCCGGGCGCAGGTCCTTGCCGAGGTCCGGGTAGTTGACCGTCACGGACAGGGGCAGGGTGGCTGGCAGGTTCGGCTTGCAACGGAACTCCACCGTGTCACCCGGCTGAAGTTGCCATGGCTGCTCGAGGTCGCCGGTGCGGATGCTCGGGCCGGTGAGATCCATGAGGACGGCGATTTCCTTGGAACCCGCGGCGGCGGCCTCGCGGATGCGGCCGTAGACGGCTCGCACCCAGTCGTGCGAGGCATGGCTCATGTTGAGGCGGAAGATGTCGGCGCCCTTGGCGATGAGTTCGGCGATGGCCTCGGGGGATTCGGTGGCGGGGCCGAGGGTGCAGAGGATCTTGGTTTTGCGCATCGCGGGGAAGGTCGGGGCGGTGGCGGGGGATTCAAGCGCCAATGCCGGATTCAGCAGGCAGCATGCCGTTCGCGGATTTTTGCCGCCGTTGCCGCTGCATCGTTGCAATGGTGGATGGCATGGGCGATGATGGAGATTCCCATGCTGCGATTTCTCGGCAGACACGCGCTCTCCTCCGTCCACGGCCTGGGTGGCTTTGCCCTGTTCATGGCGCGCGCCTTTGCCGCAATCCCCGGAGCGCGCAGGCTCTTTCGCCGCTTCGTGCGGGCCGGTCACGAGCAGGGCGTCCGCTGCCTTCCGGTCATTCTCATTGTCGGCCTTTTTACCGGGCTGGTGCTCGGCCTGCAGGGATACTACGTGCTCAACCGTTTTGGTTCCGAGGGGCTGCTCGGCACCCTGGTGTCGCTCACGCTCGTGCGCGAACTCGGTCCGGTGCTCGCGGCGCTCATGCTGGTTGGCCAGGCCGGCTCGGCGCTGGCCGCGGAGCTGGGCATCCAGCGCAACAGCGAGCAGATCGCCGCGCTCGACACGATGGGCGTCAACAGCCACGCCTACCTTATTTCACCGCGGTTGCTTGCCGCGCTGTTCGCCTACCCGATGCAGACGGCCCTGTTTGTCAGTGTGGGCCTGCTCGGCGGCGCCCTCTCCGGCTCCCTGCTGCTTGGCCTCGCCCCCGGCGTCTACTGGTCGGCCGTCGAGCGCGCGCTCGACCCGCGCGACATGGCCGAGTGCTTCACCAAGGCGGGTGTGTTCGGCCTGCTGACGATTTCCCTGTGCGCCTACCACGGCTTTCACACCCACCGGCTGCGCGGGGTCACCGGCGCCCGCGCGGTCAGTGCCGCCACCACCCGCGCCGTCGTGCAGTCGAGCATCCTTGTGCTCTGTGCCGATTACGTCATCACCTCCTTCTTCGTTTGACCATGCCTGACCTCCTGCTGCGTGCCGAAGGCGTCCACAAGCGCTTCGGCGATCTTGTGGTCCTCGCCGGCGCCGATCTCGAGGTGCCGCGCGGCAGTGTTGTCAGCGTGCTCGGACGCAGCGGTACCGGCAAGTCGGTCTTCCTCAAGTGCCTGGCCGGTGTGCTGGCCCCCGAGTCCGGGCAAGTCTGCTTCGACGGCCAGACCCTCGATACCACGACGCGCGAAAGCTTCCGCCGCCGCTGCGGTTATCTTTTCCAGAACAACGCCCTGTTCGACTCGTTGACCGCCCTGGAAAACGTCGCCCTGCCGCTTGAGCAGACCACCGACCTGCCGGACCGCGAGGTGCGCGAGCGCGCCCTGGAGGCCTTGCGCCAGCTTGGGTTGCAGGATCACCGGGACCGTCACCCCGGCGAGTTGTCGGGCGGCATGCAGAAGCGCCTGGCCCTGGCCCGGGCGATTGTCACCCGGCCCGAGCTCGTGCTCTTTGACGAACCCACCGCCGGCCTTGATCCGCTGCGCCGCAACGCCGTGTTCACCATGATTGCCAAGTATCAGCGCCAGTTTGGCTTCACCGCGGTCATTGTGACCCATGATGTCGCCGAGGCTCTGGTGGTGAGCGACCGCGTCGCCCTGCTTGACAACGGTCGCATGCGGTTTGAGGGAACCCCAGGTGCATTTTCCGCCTCTGCCGACACGGTCGTGCGGGGCTTTCGCGACAGCGCCGCCGCGCTCGGCAACACCGTCTCGGCCCTGCGTCGCGGCGAACAAGCGCCTTTCGAAGACCCATGAAACTGCCTCAACTGGAACTTCTTGTCGGTGCCTTCGTGCTCGCCGGCCTAGCCGCCGTCTCCTGGCTGACGGTCAAGCTTGGCGCACGCAATTTTGTGGGCGGGGACACCTATGCCATCGAGGCCCGCTTCGACAACGCCGGAGGCCTCAATGCCGGGGCCAACGTCGTGGTGGCCGGGGTGCCCGTTGGCCGTGTCGAGGCAATCCGCGTCGATGCCAGTGATTTCAGCGCCATCGCCACCCTGAGGGTGCTTGCCGGTCTAAACCTGCCGACCGACTCCATGGCTTCCATCAAGACCTCCGGCCTGATTGGTGACAAGTTTGTGGCGCTTTCCCCTGGGGCTGACGAGACCTTTCTCGAGCCCGGAGCCCGCATCACACTGACGGAATCCTCGGTTGATCTTGAGTCGCTCATCGGGAAAATGGCCTTTGGCAGTCTCGACAAAGAACCCGCGCCATGACCTCCCGTCGCCACCTCATGATTATTGCCGCCCTCATGGTCACGGCCGTGACTGCCGGCGCCTCGCCCGCCGAAGCGGAGAAACGCCTGCGCACGGCGGTTGACGAGGTGCTTGGCGTGGCGGATGACGCACCCAACGGGGATGCCCTCAGCTCGCGTGTGCGTCCGGTGCTCGAGCGCCACGTCAGTTTTGAAACGATGACGCGGCGGGCGGTCGGTTTCGGCTGGCGCCAGTTCAACAACGAACAGCAGCGCCAAGCCGTGCGGCTGTTCACCACGGTCGTGATCCGAAGCTACACCGACAAATTCACCCCGGGCGAGCGGCCGGCCATCACCTGGCAGCCGGCGGTTTCCCCCGCCTCCGGTCGCGTCGATGTGCCGACGCGCATGGTCTATGCCGGCAGCAACTACCATGTCACCTACCGCATGGAGGACGTCGGCGGCTGGCGCATTGCCGACGTGACCATTGAGGGCGTCAGCCTCGTCGCCAACTACCGTTCCCAGCTCGATGCCACCTTCAAGAAGGGTGGTGCCGCCGCCGTCCTGCAGTCGCTCGAACAGTCCATCTCCCGACGCCCATGAACGCAACCCTTCTGCCCCGTCTGCTGCTCCCTGCCGCGGTCCTCGCGCTGGCGAGTTGCGCCACTGCTCCCGCCGATTCCGGCGCGGCCGCCACCGGTGACGATGCCCTCGACGACTACGCCGCCTCGGACGCGGTTGCCGATCCGCTTGAGCCGGTCAACCGCGCCGTCTTCCGCTTCAACGACATGGTCTATGACTTCGTGCTGCGACCGGTTGCCAAGACCTACGAGTGCGTCACGCCCAAGTCGCTGCGCAGCGCCTTGGACAACGGCTTTGACAATGCCAAGTATCCGGTGCGCCTCGTCAACAGCCTGTTGCAGGGCAAGGTGAAACGCGCCGGATTGGAGACGGAAAAATTTCTCGTCAA
>JAUREI010000151.1 GCA_030827515.1 Prosthecobacter sp.
ATGCAACCACGCGCTAGGTGAAGAGGCTCATGAAATCGCTTTTCCTCACCAACGAATTTCCGCCGCACATCTATGGCGGCGCAGGTGTTCATGTCGAGTATCTCACTCGCGAGCTGGCCAAGCTCATGGAGGTGGAGGTGCGCTGCTTTGGCGATCAGGACATTCACGAAGGCAACCCTGTCGTGCACGGCTCCGGGCTAGACTCCTCCGCATGGACCAGCCCGGCCCACCTGAAATCCGTGTTCGGCGCACTGCAGCGCTGCCTCGATTTCAATACGCGTGCCATCGACGCCCAGATCGTTCACCTGCACACCTGGTACTCGCATTTCGGCGGCATCCTCGCCAAGCTCAACTACGGCCTGCCCATGGTGCTGACGGTGCATTCGCTCGAACCTCTGCGCCCCTGGAAGCGCGAGCAGCTGGGTGGCGGCTACGACTTCACCGTCTGGCTGGAGCGTGCCGCCCTGGAGATGGCGGATGCCGTCATTGCCGTATCCGAGGAAACGAAGTTTGACCTGCTGCGGCTGTTCAACCTCGACCCGCACAAGATTCACGTCATCCACAACGGCATCGACCCCGAGGAATACCAGCGCGTCGAAGCACCCGACATGCTGCGCAAGCACGGCGTCGATCCGGAGGTGCCGTTTGTGCTGTTCGTTGGCCGAATCACCCGCCAGAAGGGCATCATCCATCTCGTGCGCGCCATTGCTCACATGACACCCGGCATTCAGGTCGTCCTGTGTGCGGGCGCTCCGGACACCCCTGAAATTGAGGCGGAAATGAAGGCGGCGGTGGCCGAGGCGCAGGCGCGCCATGGCAAGGTTGTGTGGATTCGATCCATGCTGCCGGTGGAGGAAAAAATCGCCATGTACTCGCATGCCGAGGTCTTCTGCTGCCCGTCCATTTACGAACCCTTTGGCATCATCAATCTTGAGGCCATGGCCTGCGAGACCGCTGTCATCGCCAGCTCGGTCGGCGGTATCAAGGAAGTCGTTGTGCATGGTGAAACCGGCCTGCTGGTGCCGCTCGACCAGCACAACGAAAGCCCATTTGAGGCGCTTGAACCGGAGCGCTTTGCCCGCGATCTGGCCGACGCGGTCAACAGCCTCATGGCCGACCCCGTCAAGCGGCGCGCCATGGCCGAGGCCGGTCGGCGCCGCGCCGTCGAGCGCTTCAGCTGGACCAGCATCGCGCATCGCACCCAACTCCTCTACGAGCGTCTGCTCGCGGGGCGAGCCGGCGCTTGACCCCTTCCCTGTTCCGGTGGAACGGAGTGCCATGAAACTCATCAACGACACCCCGCACGTGCCGGCTGCGGTCGGCCCATACTCACAGGCGGTCCGCGCCGGCGGCTTCCTATTCTGCTCGGGCCAGATCCCGATCGATCCTGCCACCGGCCGGATCGAGGCGACCGACGTCGAGGGCCAGACGCGCCAGGTGTTCGCCAACATCGAGGCCCTGCTCAAGGCCCAGGGGCGTTCACTGTCCGATGTGGTCAAGGCCACGGTCTTCCTTCAGGACATGACCGACTTCCCCAGGGTCAATCCGCTCTATGCCGAGGCCTTCGGTGGCCACAAGCCTGCGCGCTCGACCGTGCAGGTCGCCGGACTGCCGCTGAGCGCCCTGATCGAGATCGAGGTGATTGTTGAACTGGTCTAAGGGACCGACTCTTCAGTTCGACGGCAAGATGTCGCTCGTCGAGCTCCGTCGAAACGCCTGCACACGTCCATCGCCCTTGTACAGGTAGATTTTCTTGACGTCCTCGAGTTTCATGATGACCCAGGGCGAAAGCACATTGCGACCATTCTTGGTGTAGACGAGGTCATCGGCCAGGTAGACGCAGGAATGAAAGGCGTCGCCGGTGGAGTTGCTGAGGAAGAACAGAATGTCCCCATATTGCAGGGGGCGTTCGACCGGCTCAAAGTTCTCCAAGACCTGGCTGGTGGCGAGACGAGAATCGAGCAGATACTGGTGCGGCTCGAAGTTGAAGAAGTTAAGCGAGGTCCAGTGGCAGTCGGGGAACGTGCCATTGCGGGCCAGGTCCATTCCGGGATACGTGTAGAGCAATTTGCGCACCAGGGAGGGCAGAACGTGGGACAGCGGCAGGCTCTCAACGCCGTTAGTGTCGATGATCGACTGCATGAGCGGCTCGATGTCCTTGCGGCGGAGACCGATCCCGAGGGTCCAGTAGTTGAGCAACTCGTCGAGGCTCGACTGATGATCGAGCTCCATTTTCACCATGAGGGCGCGGGTGCGGGTGAAAGCCTTGAAGATGGTCCGCGCCTCGGAGTCCGACTGCGCATAGTTCAGGATCGCCGAAATGTCGCTGAAGGCGACGGTTTCGCCTCGCATGTAGGACATCTGGTCGACCTTGGCGATGATCTCGGGTCGCAGCTTGCTGGTGCGATACCATTCCTTCACTGTCTGGCCGACAATGAGCACGGGATCGACGCAGAATTCGTTGGGCTCATACTTCGAAAGCTCGGTGTAAATGAGTGCCCTGACCTCCGGACTCAGGGATTCAAGGTCGGGAAGCGGCGGAAAGAGGTGAACATACCCCCCCTCCTTGACCAGATTGCGCTCGTCGAGCAGCAGATCAATGAGCGCCTGGGTCAGGCCGACTCCCCGCAAAAATTCTCCCAACCGCGGCACCATGGCCTCGGGAAAGCTCCAGCGCGTGCGCGTGTTGGGGAGGGGAAAGTTGAGGATCAGGTTGTCCGGCGCCTCCAGATAGACATAGGCGCAGCGCAGTTTGCCCCAGGGCCCTGCCTGGGCATAAAAGACGTTGGGATTGTTCTGAATCAGGCTGGCTCGCTCATCCCCCGCACCACCCGACTTCGTCGTCTGGTTCTGGCTAAGAATTTGTCGCAAGTCATTGAGATCCGAGATCTGGCCACTGGCAGCTCCGGCTGAGAGTCCGAAGGCTGCAACAACGGCTGACAGACCGCCGAAACGGAAAGGGAGAGAAAAACGCATGGGGGGGGATAGATCAACATTCACGAAGGCCGCGATGTTGCACACAAAATGATGCTGAGCCGGGCGAAAAAAACATGTCTGAGGCAATTCCAGGGCCATTGGCCGTGATAGGAGAAACGGGCGGAATTCTCGTACTCTTGGGAGAAAATGCTTGGGCTTGCGGGCAAATCTTGATATTTCTAAAATTTCCATCTCTCGACTCCGCCGCATGATCTTCCCGCCCCCCTCCCCGGCCATTCGCAGCCGCCGCCATGGCTTGCCCTTAGCCTGGAGTTTTGCGCTGGCGCTGATGTCCGCAAGCCCCTGTCTGGCCGAACCGACCGAAGACCAGACCTCCCAGGAGGCGCTGCAGCGGGCGTTTGAAGCCAAGGGCGAGCGGCTGCAACAGGGCTGGCAACTCCTGCAGCAGGGACGGAACACCGAAGCCCTGGAGCGGTTTGAATCCGTGCACCATTCCGAGTCGGCTCCGGGCGGCAATGCCGAACTGCTAACCGTAGCTCGTGAAGGCTATGTTCGCGCAGGATTGGCGCGGGCCGTTGAACTGGCGACCGCAGGGGATCCGGCCGCAGCGGCAGCCCTGCTCGACAAGCTCGACGCCCCGTCCATTGCCAAGGACGATTCCCGCATCGCGGCAGTCCGCCGCCGCCTCACGGATCCCGACCGTTATCCGTCCGCGCTCACCCCGGAGCACATCGAGCGCGTCAAGGATGTCTCAAGTCGATTCACCCTCGCCAACTCCCAGGCGGAAACCGGGCAGTTGGATGCGGCCCTTGCGGGCTATGAGGAGATCCTGCGCAAGGACCCCACCAACAGCGCGGCGCGACGCGCCATGGAGCAGGTGGAAAAGCAGCGGGCCGTCTATTTTGAATCCGCCCGGGATCACCAGCGGTCGCACATGTTCAACCAGGTGAATGGTGCCTGGGAGAATCCTCCGCCTCCAGCCAATCTTTCCTCCCTGTTTGGCGCCTCCGATCCCAGCACCCAGATTCCCGGTAGCCTTCGTGGCGGCCGCGCATCGATTCAAAGCAAGCTGCGTGAACTCGTCATCGCTCAGGTGGATTTCAGCGAGGCGACCCTTGGCGAGGTGATGGAATACCTGCGGGTCCGCACCCGTGACCTGGATCCCACCGGCAAGGGCGTCGACTTCGTCAATGGCGTGCCTGCCGACCAACCCCTGAAGCCAATCTCCCTCAATCTGCGCGAGGTGCCGGTCGAGGAGGTGTTGCGCTACGTGGCTGAAATTTCCGGCATCACCTACAAGGTCGAGGAGTTTGCCGTCCGTCTGGTTTCATTGACCGACGCCTCCTCGGACATCATCAGCCGGACCTATCGGGTGCCGCCAGATTTCATCAGCAGTGCCCCGGCCGCCAGCGCGGCTCCAGCGAGCGCCGACCCGTTCGCCTCCAGCGCCACCCCATCAGGCGCGCCTCAGCTTCGCCGCCTTGGCGCCAAGGAGTTCCTGGAAAATCAGGGGGTCAGTTTCCCCGAAGGTACCGGAGCCAGCTACAGTCCCTCGAGCAGCACCCTCATCGTGCGCAACACCTCCAAAAATCTCGAACTGGTGGACACCCTGGTCGAGCAAGCTTTCAGCCGTTCGCCCCGCCAGGTGATCATCGAGGCGAGGATGGTCGAGATCCGCAACAACCGGCTGAAGGAGCTGGGTTTCGACTGGCTGCTCGGGGCCTTCGGCGGTGAGGTGCAGGGCGCTGGCGGCACGACCGGCAATGCTCAACCCGACACCTACCTCACTCAGGACTTTCCCCTGCAGGTCGCCACGGCGGCAGGCACCACCGCCCTGGGCTTCAATCCCGTCACCGCCGGCCTGCGCTCCAGTGGCGACCTCCCCGGTAACAGCATCGACGCCCTCATGGAGGCGAACCTTAACACGAGTCCCGCGTCATCCTCCCGCTCCCCTGGTGTCTTCTCCGTCAGTGGCGTTCTGACGTCGCCCCAGTTCCAAACCGTGATTCGGGCGCTCGACCAGAAAAAAGGCATCGACGTGGCCGCACAGCCCAGCGTTGTCACGCGCAGCGGCCAAAAGGCCAGCATCGAGATCACCCGCGAACTGATCTTCCCCACCGAGTTCGACCCGCCCCAGGTGCCCACGAACGTCGGTGGCAACCAGCAACTCTTCATCAACGGGATTCAAGTTCCCATCCCCCTACCACCGCCCGTGGTCACACCAACCACACCGACCGCCTTTGACATGCGTCGCACCGGCGTCGTGCTGGAGGTCGAACCCGTTATTTCCGAGGATGGACGCATGGTCGACCTGGCCATCACCCCGGAATTCACGGAATTCAGCGGCTTCATCAATTACGGCTCCCCCATCTTCGGCACCTACCAGGGAAGCTACAATCTGCTGACGGAGAATTACATCTATCAGCCGGTCTTCGACACCAAGAAAGTCGTCACGGCAGTCAACATCTACGACGGCGCCACCGTTGTCCTGGGCGGCCTGGTCACGGACAACACCGTCATCATGCAGGACAAGGTGCCTCTGATCGGCGACGCCCCGTACGTGGGAAGAATGTTCCGCAGCGAGGTCACCCGTCGCCAGATGAAGCACGTCCTGTTCTTCGTCAGCGTCAAGGTTGTCGACCCGTCCGGCCGCCGCGTCAACGAACCCTGAGCCACTCGGACAGAGGGGTCAGATTGCGGCTTGCCAGCCCCTTGCCGTGCTGCTACGTGTCGCGTTTCCATGGCAAAAATTCAGTACACCACCCCTGCCGGGGTCAGCGCGGAGGCCGAGTTTCTGGCCGAGCGCATGAGCATCGGCCGGGCGGCGGACAATCATCTGATCATTGCCGACGAGTCCATCTCCAGCCACCATGGTGAAATCGCCCTTGCGGAGGGTTCCTGGGTGATCACCGATCTGGGATCCACCAATGGCACCAAGATGAACGGCGTGCGCGTGGAGCGTGCCGTGCTGGTCCACGGTGGCCATTTTACCCTCGGCCATGTCGAGTGCCTTTTCGTGGGCGACGAAGCCGAGACCTTCTCCGCCCCGCCACCGCGTCAGGCCACGGAATCTTCCCTCCTGCCCATCGACAAGGAATGCCGCCTGGCGTTTGGCCCCAAGACCCAAACCCGGGGGAGAGGCACCGGCCCCATTCTTTTCCTTGGCATTCTGGCCCTCCTTGTCTGCGCCTATGCCGCCTTCACCTTCACACAACTGGGTTCCTGACCTCACGCCGCGTCGGTTCCGAAAACCGCGCTGCCCCCGTTCCATCTCCCCAACCCCTGCGGCCACCCGTGCCGCCCAACATCCATCATGTCCAACACCATCGTAGTCGGCGCCCAGTGGGGCGATGAAGGAAAAGGTAAAATCGTCGATTATCTCACGGAGAACACCGACGTCGTCGTGCGCGCCGCGGGCGGCAACAATGCCGGCCACACGGTCATCAACAACGGCACCAAATACATCCTGCACCTGATTCCCAGCGGCATTCTCTGGGAAGGCAAGGTCTGCGTCATCGGCAACGGAGTCGTCATGGATCCGCTCGGCCTGATTGAAGAGATGAACAAGCTGCGCGCGCAGGGCGTCAAAATCACTCCGGAAAACCTGCTCATCAGCGAAACCGCGCACTTGGTCATGCCCTACCACCGGGGCCTCGACCAGGCCCGCGAGGCGAAGCGCGGCGACAAGAAGATCGGCACCACCGGCCGTGGCATCGGCCCGGCCTATGCCGACAAGGTCGAGCGCGGCGGCCTGCGCACGATCCTGCTGAAACAACCGGAGGTGTTTGCCGCCGAACTGCGCGAACGCATCGACCTCCACAACGAAACCCTGCGCGCGGCCGGCGTCGCTGAAGTCCCCGCCGAGGAAACCGTGGTCCGCATGCTGGAAGCCGCGCGGATCCTCGCCCCGCACATCACCAACACGGCTGTCTACTGCCACGAAGCCATCCGTGCCGGCAAAAACCTGCTCTTCGAGGGCGCCCAGGGCACCTACCTCGACATCGACCACGGTACCTACCCTTTCGTCACCTCCTCGAACACCACTTCCGGCGGCGCCTGCACCGGCTCGGGCGTGCCGCCGCGGATGATCGACAAGGTCGTCGCGGTTGCCAAGGCCTACACGACCCGTGTCGGCTCCGGCCCCTTTGTCACCGAGAACGAAAACATCGGCGACATGCTGCACAACATGGGCCGTGAATTTGGTGCCACCACCGGCCGCGCCCGCCGCTGCGGCTGGCTGGACGCCGTGCTAGTGCGTTATGCCGTGATGATCAACGGGGCCGACGAACTGGCCATCACCAACCTCGACGGTCTCGACGGCCTTGACACCGTGCAGATCTGCACGGCCTACACGCTGCGCGGCGAAACCCTGAACCACCCGCCCAGCACCGCGGCCGATTTGGAAGCCTGCGAACCGGTCTATGAGACCCATCAGGGCTGGAGGCAGGACCTCAGCGGTATCAAGAACTTCGCCGACCTGCCCCCGCTCGCCAAGGCCTACCTGAAGCGGGTCGAGGAACTGACCGGTGCCCGCGTCAGCCTGCTCGGCGTTGGTCCGTCGCGGGATCAGACCCTGGTGGCCTGATTTCAGCCAACCTTCTCAAGGAACAGCTCCTCGAGGCTGCCACCCGAGGCAGTGCTGCCCGCGCGCAGTTCCGCCAGGGTCCCGTCGAAGACCAGCCGCCCACGCTGGAGGATGCCGATGCGATCGGCCACCTCCTCGGCGATGTGGAGAAGGTGGGTGCTCATCAGCACCGTCGTTCCGGCCCGGCTGAGGTTGCGCAACTCTTCCTTGACCACGCGAGCATGGATCGGATCCAAACCCACCATGGGTTCGTCGATGACAAAGACCTTCGGTTCATGCAGAAGCGCACTGGCGATGGCCAGGCGCTGGCGTGTCCCGTGACTGAGGTTTTCGATGCGCTGGCCACCATGTTCGTGCAGGGCGAAGCGCTCAAACAATTGTTCCGTGCGCGCCGCCGCCCGCGCCGGCTCCATTTCAAAGAGTTCGGCGATGAACTGCATGAATTCCGGGGCCGTCAGTTTCTCATAAAAGGCCGCCACGTCGGGCACGTAGCCGAGCAGGGCCTTGGCCCGCTGCGGTTCCTCCTGAATGTCGATGCCACAGATGCGCACGCTGCCGGTCATTGGCTTCATCAAGCCAGTGAGCAACCGGATGGCCGTGGTCTTGCCGGCGCCGTTCGGGCCAAGGAAGGCAAACAACTCACCGGGTCGCACCTCGAGATTGAGGTTGTCGAGCGCCTTCAGGTCGCCGTATTGCATCGTCAGGTTGTCGAGCTGGATCATCGCGGAACTGCCGCAGAATTACGTCGCCCGGCGGCCCGAGGAAAGCCCGGAATGCGAATGACTTCTCAAACATCCGGGAAGGCGATGCCCAAATCCAGCGGGTCGCCGAGTTCCTGCTGACGCTGGCGCAGCTTCTGAAACAGGGCGCGCCGACGCTCGCGCTGCCCGGGTTCGCCGGCCAGATCGCGCATTTCGAGGGGGTCCTCGGCCAGGTGATACAGTCTCAAAACACTGGCCTTGGGGTAGGCAATCAGCTTCCAACCCTCTGTCACCACCGCCCGCTGCAGATCGAGATACGCCCCATAGATCACGGAATAGGGGCTCGTGCTTGTCTCGCCACGGGCCAGTGGCAGCAGGCTGTGAAAGAACACGTGCGGCGGTTTGGGTGCCCCCGCCACCTCAAGGGCGCTGGGCATGACGTCCTGCAGATGCACGGGGGCGCTGATGCGGGCGTTGCCAGCAATGCCCGGGCCGCGCACGATGAGCGGCACGCGCAGACTGTGCTCATACAGGTTCTGTTTGCCAAACAGACCGTGCTGACCCAACGCCAAGCCGTGGTCGGCG
>JAUREI010000074.1 GCA_030827515.1 Prosthecobacter sp.
GGAACTGCATCTGAAGGACGGCTCCCAAGAGAAGGTGTCGCTCCAGCTCACGCGCGAGGTCGACACGACCGGCTGGCTGGCCGCCGACAGCCACATCCACACCCGCACCCACAGCGGTCACGGCGATGCCGAACTCAACGAGCGCGTGCTGACCATCGCCGGCGAGGGCATCGAGCTCGCCATCGCCACCGACCACAACCATGCCGCCGATCACGCGCCCGCCGCCAAGGCGCTGGGCTTGGGCTCGCACTTCACCCCGATCATCGGCAACGAGGTGACCACCAAGCACGGCCATTTCAACGTCTTCCCCATCACTCCCGGCGCTCCCCTGCCGGACCACCGTCTGGAAAAATGGGCCGAGCTGCTGCCGGCCATCCGGGCGACGCCGGGCGTGCAGGTCGTCATCCTCAACCACCCGCGCGACGTCCACAGCGGGTTCACCCCGCTCGGCGGCCTGCAGTTCCATCCCGACACCGGCCGACACCGCGATGCCGGGGCACTGGCCGCGGTCGATGGGATGGAAGTGATCACCTCGGCGGCCATGCAGTCCGACATCCACCTGCTCTTCCGCGACTGGTTCGCCCTGCTCAACCGCGGCCATCGCCTCGCCGCCGTCGGTTCCAGCGACAGCCATGACGTCAACCGCTTCATCCTAGGCCAGGGCCGCACCTACGTCGCCGCGGAGGATCTCTATCCCGCGCGCCCCGACCTCGACCAGGTCTGGCGCAGTTACCGCGAAGGCCGCCTGCTCGTCAGCCTCGGCCTGCTCACCCAACTGCGCGTCGACGACCGCTTCGGCGTCGGCGACCTCGCCACCGGCCTCGGCAAAAGCGTGCGTGTCGAGGTCAGCGTGCACGGCCCGGCCTGGACCCGCGCCGACCGGATCGAACTCTACGCCAACGGCCTCCTCATCCGCGAGCAGGCCCTCGACGATCCCGGCCGCGCCGGTGAAAAGGCCCGGGTCGCCTGGGACCTGCCGCGCCCGGCGCACGACGTGCATCTCGTTGCCCTCGCCACCGGCCCCGGCCTCACCGAACCGTTCTGGGAAATTCCCCGCCCCTACCAGGCGAGTTCAAAAACCTTCACCCCGCGCGTGCTCGGCGCCACCAACCCGGTCTGGCTCGACGCCGACGGCGACGGCCAGTTCCGCTCCGCCTTCGCCATCGCCCAGACCCTGATCGAGCGCCACCGCGGCGACCCGGCCGCCCTGCAGGCAGCCCTGGCAGGCTGCGACGCGGCGGTCACCACCCAGGCGCTCTCCCTCGGCGCGGTGCCCTGACGCCGGCAGCACAAAAATACCGTGTGCCGTGAGATGGCGAGTAGCGCGCCGGCCCGGTCGCGGCCAGTTTCACGGCCAACCGAACCTCCAATCATGGGCAAAGAATTCGACACCACCCCGCAAACCGTCCCGCACGTCGCGACGAAGCACCGCACCATCTGCACGCAGGTGCCGCACCCCGACTCGCTGCCGCACATCGAGAAAAGCCGCCAGTTCGAACCGCTGTCGATGCGCGGCATGCCGCCCATCGTCTGGGAGCGCGCCGAGGACATCTACGTCTACGACAAATACGGCAACCGCTGGCTCGACTGGAGCAGCGGCGTGCTGGTCACCAACTGCGGCCACGGCGTCGCCGAGGTGCGCCAGGCGATCATCGACCAGGTCAACAGCGGCCTCATCCACAACTACGTCTTCCCGAGCGAGGAACGCCCCGAACTCGCCGAACTCATCGCCAGCGTCTCGCCCGACCCGCTGAAGAAGGTCTTCCTGCTCAGCACCGGCAGCGAGGCCACCGAGTGCGCCATCAAGCTCAGCCGCGCCCACGGCATCGCCAAGGGCGGCCGCGAGAAGATCGGCATCATCGGCTTTGAGCGCGGTTACCACGGCCGCACCCTCGCCAGCCAGCAGGCCGGCGGCATGGCCGGCCAGAAGACCTGGATCGTCAACCTCGACCCGGCCATCATCAACGCCCCCTTCCCCGACGGCTACTGGGAGGACAACAGCAGCTTCGACAGCTTCCTGCAGGCCGTCGAAAAGAGCGGCATGAAGCCCTCGCAGATCGCCGGTGTCATCATGGAAAGCTACCAGGGCGTCGGCCCGGACTTCGCGCCGGTGGAATACATCCAGAAGCTGCGCGCCTGGTGCACCGAGCACGACGTCGTGCTCACCTTCGACGAGGTGCAGTCGGGCTTCGGCCGCACCGGCAAGTTCTGGGCCTTCGAGCACTACGGCGTCGTGCCCGACCTCATCTGCTGCGGCAAGGGCATCTCCTCGTCGCTGCCGCTCTCGGCCGTCATCGGCCGCGAGGACATCATGGACCAGTTCCCGCCCGGCTCGATGACCAGCACCCACACCGGCAACCCGGTCTGCTGCGCCGCCGCCCTCGCCAACATCCGCAAGATCCTGCGCGAGGACCTCACCGGCAACGCCGCCCGCCTTGGTCCGGTCCTGCTCGAAGGCTGCAAGGCCATCCAGGCCCGCCACCCGGAGTTCATCGGCCATGTCACCGTCGCCGGCCTGGTCGGCGGCCTGCAGACCATCAAGCGCGGCACCAAGCAGCCCTGCCACGACCTCGCCCACCGCGTCATCGAACTCTGCTACCAGAAGGGCCTGCTCTTTTTCGCGCCGGTCGGCGCCTGGGGCCAGACCGTCAAGATCTGCCCGCCGCTGACCCTCCCGCAGGACGCCCTCGAGGAAGGCCTCGCCGTGCTCGGCGAAGCCTTCGACCAGGCCATCGCCGAACTCGGCTGATAGTCCCCACCTCACCCCACCCCGCCGCCGGACCGGGCCCCGCGCCGGCCTCCGGCCGCGTTTCTCCATCGCAGCCAGCCGTGGTACACTCGCCCACAGCACCCGCGAAAGGACGACCCGGCAACGACGTTTCCGTGGCTTCATGAAACGCCTGCTGCTTGCCCTCGTTGCCCTGCCCCTGCTTGCCGTCGCCCAGGAGAAGCGGCCGCCGAATGTCCTGTTCGCGATTGCCGATGACTGGGGCCCGCATGCCGGTGTCTATGGCACGCCCTGGGTGAAGACGCCGGCCTTTGACCGCATCGCTCGTGAGGGACTGCTGTTCAGAAACGCCTACACGCCGATGGCGAAGTGCGCGCCCTCGCGCGCCATCGTGCTGACGGGTCGCCACCTCTGGCAGAACGAGGAGGCCGGCAACCACATGGCGGTGTTCCCACCGAAGCTGAAGAGCTGGCCCGAGGTGCTGCTGGAACAAGGCTGGCACATGGGTATCACCGGCAAGGGCTGGGGTCCAGGCATCGCCAACGACGCGAAGGGCAAGCCGCGCCTGATCACCGGCAAACCCTACAACAAGCAGAAGGCCAAGCCGCCAACCCCGGACATGGGCAACAACGATTATGCGGCCAACTTCGTCGACTTCCTCGACGCCGCGCCCAAGGACGGTCCCTGGTGCTTCTGGTATGGCTGCACCGAGCCGCACCGCGGCTACGAATTCCAGTCGGGCGTGACCAAGGGCGGCAAAAAACTCTCCGACATCGACCGCGTGCCGGCCTACTGGCCCGACCACGAGACGGTGCGCCACGACATGCTCGACTACGCCTACGAGGTCGAACACATGGACCGCCACCTCGGCCTGATGCTCGCCGAACTCGAGAAACGCGGCCAACTGGAGAACACCCTCATCATCGTCACCGCCGACCACGGCATGCCCTTCCCGCGCGTCAAGGGTTACGCCTACCACGACAGCAACCACGTGCCGCTCGCCCTCTACTGGCCCGCCGGCGTCAAGAACCCCGGCCGTGTCATCGAGGACTTCGTCGACTTCACCGACCTCGCCGCGACGATCCTCGATGTCGCCGGCATCACCCAGGCCGACAGCGGCATGCAGCCGATCACGGGTCGCAGCTGGCGCGAGATCTGGGAAAGCGAGCGCGCCGGCCAGGTGGTCGCCGAGCGCGACCACGTGCTCATCGGCAAGGAGCGCACCGACGTCGGCCGTCCCAACAACGAGGGCTACCCGATCCGCGGCATCATCACCCGCGACACCCTCTTCCTGAAAAATTACGAGCCGACGCGCTGGCCGGCCGGCAATCCGGAGACCGGCTACCTTGACACCGACGGCAGCCCGACCAAGAGCCTGATCCTGGAGATGGGTCGCCAGGACCGCAGCGACAAATACTGGAAGCTGAACTTCGGCATGCGCCCGGCCGAGGAACTGTTCGACCTGACGGTCGATGCCGACTGCGTGCACAACCTCGCCGGTGAGTCCGTGCACACCGCCCGGGTCACGACCCTGCGCGAGCGCCTGGAAAGTGCGCTCAAGGCCCAGGGCGACCCGCGGATGGCCGGCAAGGGCGCGATCTTTGATCGCTACACCCCAACCACCGGCGACGGCTTCTACGAGAAGTTCATGCGCGGCGAGAAACCCAAGGCCGGCTGGGTCAACGAGACGGATTTCGAACCGGCGCCGCTGCAGCCCTGAGCGACCTCAGCGCCCGCCGGCCGCGGCCCGGGCCTCGGTGCGGATCTTGAAGCCCGACTGGCTGCGCAACAGGAAGGGTGGCGGGTTGTCCGCGGGCAGACCCGCGAGCACGGCCTCCAGCTTGCGCCGCGCGGCGACGATGTCCGCCTGGGTAGCACCGGCCAGATCGCGCGTCTCCTCGGGATCCGCATTGGCATCGAAGAAGCGGCCGTCGTTGTAGAGCTTGTAGCGCGTGTCGCGCACGACCCGGGTCTCGTGATACTCGTTGAGAATCCAGTCGCGGTGCGGCGGCGCACCGGCGTCGGTGAGGAAACGCGCGAAGGAGCGACCATCGGGCTTGTGCCGCGGATCGAGCGGCACGCCGGCCAACTCGCAGAAGGTGGGGTAGAGATCGGTGAAATCGGCCAGCGGCAGCACGCGCCCACCGGGGATGCGCGCCGGGCAGTTGGCGAGCAGGGCGACACTGCCGCCCGCCTCGTTGAGCTGGTAAAGGCCGCCCTGCACCGTGCGACCCTGGCGACGGGTCGACAGGCTGCGCTCGGTGCCGTTGTCGCTGGCGACGATGAGGAAAGTGTTCTCGCGCAGACCGAGTCGCTCCAACTCCTCCACCAGAGCGCCCACCTGCTGGTCGGCATAGCGCAGCATGTCGGCAAACATGTCCCCATGCGGCCGGTTTTCATCGCGGTTGAGCGGCGTCGAGGTCACCGGGTGCGGGTAGGCGTTGCCGTGAGTGAGCACCATGGGCAGATAGAGCAGAAAGGGCTTGTCCTGATGCCGTCGCAGGAAATCGAAGGCGAACTCCTGGGCGACGTCGGGCCCGAAGCGCCCCTCATGGCGCTCACGCTTGCCCTGGCGCAGGAAGACCGGATCCCAGTAGCGACTTTCCATGAACTTCAGGAAGGCGACCGTGTCCGGCACCGATTCACGTCGCACGGCATCCCAAAAGGCGGCCGTCTGCGCCGGCGTCAGCTTGTCGCGATCGAGGCTGCCCGGCCAGACGAGGTGTTCGTCGAAGCCATGCCGAGTCAGTGCGTCGGGCTCGTCGTAGAGGTGGTTGACCTGCCACTTGCCGGCGAGGCCAGTGACAAACCCGGCCTTCTGGAAGGGTCGGGCAAAGACGATCTCGCGCTCCGGATCCAAGCCACCACCGCTGTATAGGGCGGCATCGTGGTGCAGGCGAAAGCCGGTGCTGTGCGGGTAGCGACCGGTCAGCGCGACGATGCGGCTTGGGCCGCAAACCGGCGCGGTGTAGCACTGCTCGACGCGCACGCCGCTGGCCGCGAGTTTGTCGATCGACGGCGTCACCCCGGCCTCGCCGCCGTAGCAGCCGAACCACTCCTGGCCGACGTTGTCGAGCAGGACAAAGATGACGTTGGCCGGCCGGGCGGCGAGCGCGGAGGGCAGGAGCAGGAGGGCGACCAGAGCGCGAAGTGACATGCCCATGGGAACGCCGGTGCGCCGGTGAACTGTCAGGCCAGCCCGAGGACTGGATTTCAGATTTCAGATTTCAAATTTCAAATCTCATATTTCAGATCTTCATGGAGATCCGAGCCACCACCCCCTTGGGCAACGACCTCCCCCATCTGAAATCTGAGATTTGAAATCCCACTACCAGCGCACCACGGAACTGGCCCAGGTGAAGCCGCCGCCGAAGGCGACGAGCAACAGGATGTCGCCGCGCTTGAGGCGGCCGGCGCGGTTCGCCTCATCGAGGGCGACCGGGATCGTCGCGGCGCTGGTGTTGCCGTATTTGTCGAGGTTGATGAAGGCCTTGTCGTGCGGCAGGCCGAGCCGGTCGGCGATGGCCTGGATGATGCGCAGGTTGGCCTGGTGCGGGATGATGAGGGTGATGTCCTCCTTCTTCAGGCCGGCCATCTCGAGCGCCTGCTCGCTGGCCTGGCACATGCGGGTGACCGCGTGCTTGAAGGTCTCGCGGCCCTCCATGTGAATCGTGTTCGGTCGGCTGAGGGCGTTTTCCGCCGTGATTGGGCAGGCGCTGCCGCCGCCGGGCACCTTGAGCAGGTCGGCCAGGTTGCCATCGCTGCCCATGACGGTCGAGAGCACGCGCCCGGGGGCGTCGGTCTCCTCCTCGGCACGGCGGATGACGACCGCACCGGCGCCGTCGCCGAACAGCACGCAGGTGTTGCGGTCCTGCCAGTTGATCAGACTGCTGAGCTTTTCCGCGCCGATGACCAGGGCGGTGCTGCGGTTGCCGGTGTTGATAAAGTGGCGGGCGACCTGCAACGCGTAGAGAAAGCCCGAGCAGGCGGCGCTGATGTCGAAGCAGACCGCGTTGGTGGCGCCGATCTTTTTCTGCACGAAGCAGGCGGTCGACGGGAAGAACATGTCGGGGGTCACCGTGGCGACGACGATGAGGTTCACCTCTTCGGCGGAGATGCCGGCGTCGGCGAGGGCGCGGCGGGCGGCCTCGGCGGCCATGTCACTGGTGGCCTGGTCCTCGGCGGCGATGCGGCGTTCGCGGATGCCGGTGCGTGTGGTGATCCATTCATCGGAGGTGTCGACGATCTTCGACAGGTCGTCGTTGGTGAGGACTTTCTCCGGCATGTAGCTGCCGGTGCCGATGATGCTGGAGGCGCAGAAGGCCTGCGAACTAGGAGTTGGCATGGATGAGAAGGTGTTGCGAGACGGCGGCCTCGATGTGCGGATTGATCTGCTGCGCGAAGGTGTCGCAGGCCATGCGCAGGGCGTTTTTCATCGCGTAGGCGCTGGCGCCGCCGTGGGCGATGATGGTGATGCCGTTGAGGCCGAGCAGGGGCATGCCGCCGGCTTCATCGGCGCTGATGCGCTTGTGCACGCGCTTGAAGGCGGGTTTGGCGAGCTTGCCGCCAATCATGGTGACCTTGGAGGCCATGATCTCGCCCTTGATCATCGAGATGAGCGCCTCGGCCAGGGCCTCGGAGGTTTTCAGGATGATGTTGCCGGTGAAGCCGTCGCAGACCACGACATCCGGCGGTTCCTGCCAGAGATCATGGCCCTCGACGTTGCCGATGAAGTGAATGCCGGGCGTCGTGCGCAGCAGTTTGGCGGTTTCCTTGCAGAGGGTGTTGCCTTTCTCCTCCTCGGTGCCGTTCGACATCAGGCCAACGCGCGGATTCTCGCGACCGAGCACGTGGCGGGCGTAGGCGCTGCCCATCAGGGCGTTCTGAACGAGGTGCTCGGGCAGGCTGTCGGGATTGGCGCCCGCGTCGATGAGCACCCAGGAGTGCGTCACCGACGGCATGATGGAGGCGATGGCGGGGCGCTCGATGTGCGGCAGAGTGCGCAGCTTGATCAGGCTGGCGGTGACCGCCGCACCGGTGTGGCCAGCGCTGACCACGGCATCGGCCTTACCATCCTTGACTAGGTCGACGGCGCGGGAGATCGAGCTGTCCTTCTTGCGACGCACGGCATCGAGGCCGCTGTCGCTCATGTCGACGACCTGCAGGGCCGGCACGATCTCCAGCTTCGGACTGGAAATGCCCTGGGCGGCCATTTCCTTTTCGATGACCTCGGGCACGCCGACGAGGAAGATCCTGTCGATCTGCGGCAGGGTTTCGAGGGCCAGCTTGACGCCGCCCATGGGGTTTTGCGGGGCGTGGTCGCCGCCCATCACATCCAACGCGATTTTCATGCCTGCGAATTGGTCTTCAACAGAATCCGCCAGTCTAAAGCGGGGGTGGCGCGGAATGCAAACGCGGAAAGCACGCCACCGTCCGCCGTCACCAGAAGCTCAGGTCCTCATGCAGTTCATCCATGGCCTCGGTGGTCTGGGCGCGCTCCGGCATGTTCGGGCTGCCAAAGGGCACCAGGGCGACCCGGTTCTGCCGCAGCGCGGTGATGCCATTGCCAGCCGTCGAATCCAGCAGCGATTTCCACGCCTTCTCGGCAAAGCGCGCTGCGAGGATGCAGTCCTGCGGCGTGGCATGACCGCCGCGCTGCAGGTGACCGAGGACGGACGGACGCACCTCGAGGTCCGGGAAGGGGCCGCCGGGGCGGTCAAAGTATTCCTGGAAGGCATCGCGCAGGACATAGGCGCCGTTGCGCTTCTGCGGCGGATCAAACTTCACGCCCTCGGCCAGGAGAACAATGGCATGGCCCCGCCCACGGATCATCGCATCCTCAATGCGCTTGGCGAGTTTCTCCGCTTGCGCCGAATCAAGCGGACCACCTTCCGGGGTGATCACCATTTCCGCCCCCGAGGCGAGGGCGGCCATGCGCGCGAGGTCACCGCTTTCGCGGCCCATGGTTTCCAGCACCATGACGCGGCGATGACTGCGCGCGGTATCGATGAAATGATCGACCGCCCACACCAGGGTGTGCACGGCGGTGTCGACCCCCAGCGACAACTCGGTGAACTGCAGGTCGTTGTCGATCGTCGCCGGCACGCCGATGACGCGCAGGTCGCTCTCCTCGGCCAGCAGGCGGGCGCCGGACAGCGAGCCGTCGCCGCCGACGACAACCAGGGCGCGCACACCGAGCGACTTGAGCAGGGCGATGACCTGGGCGCGCACCTGCGGGTCGTGAAATTCCTTGCAGCGGGCGGAGCCAAGCACCGTGCCACCCTTGCCCATGATGCCGCTGACCGAGGCGTGATCCATCAGCACCAGCGGCTGGCTTTCGATCAGGCCCTTGCGGCCGGGATTGTTGACAACGGCATCCTTGAGGCGCTGCAGCTCAACGGGCGAGTCCTTCACCTGGCGGGCGGCGCGCACCAGGCCGCGGTAACCGTCCTTGACCCCAATGACCGGGACCTGGTGGCGGTTCAGGCCGAGTCGCACGAGCGCTCGGAGAAAGGCATTCATGCCGGGGGCGTCGCCACCGCTGCAGAGCACGGCGACCGGATGGGCGGGAAAAGAGTCAGTCATGTGGGGTTCCCGGCGCGGCTGTAGCCTGCCGGGAATCCAGTCATAGCGAACCCGACCGCCCTGGCAAGGGGCGGGTTTTCCGCAAAAAAAGACCTCAGGTGGTTTCCAGGCCGCGCGCCATGACGACTTTGCCGGTGCGAACCGTCTCGGCGATTTCGAACTTGCCGAGCAGGCGGATCGCCGCGTCGAGCTTGTCGGTGTTGCCGGTGATCATGGCGATCAGGCTGTCGTCCTGGAGGTCGACGGTCTTGCCGCCGTAGTGCTCAACGATCTGCAGGATCTCCGTGCGCTGTTCGGGAGAGGCGGCAACCTTGACCAGCACCAGTTCCTTGGCGACGGCGTCGCGGTCGGTGTGCTCGATGCAGTGAATGACGTCGATCAGCTTGTTCACCTGCAGGATGATCTGGTGCAGGCCCTCGGGGTGACCGCTGATGCCAATGGTCATGCGGCTGAAGCGCGGGTCGCGCGTCTGCGAGACGACCAGTGACTCAATGTTGAAGCCGCGACGGCTGAAGACGTTGCAGATCCGGCCCAGGACACCGGGCTGGTTGTTCACGTAGACGCTCAGGGTGTGGATGTTGACGATGTCCGCCTGGGCGGACGGCTTTTTGTCGGTGGTGGCGGCGATTTTCTCACTCATGGTGGCGCGGGACTGCGGTGGTTAAAATAGGGAATCGGAAGCCGGCGTCGGACTGACGCACGGGCCCGGCGGGGATCGGTCGGATCAGACCGATCGACGACTCACGTCGAACCGGTCGGCTTTTCCATCTTGTGTTTTGGGGCCTCGGTGAGCATGTCCTCGAGGGCGGCGCCGGCGGGGATCATCGGGAAGACGTTCTCGTGCTTGATGCACTCGGCCTCGATGATGCAGGGGCCGTCGTTGTAGTCGAGGGCCTGCTGCAGGATGCGGCCGACATCGGCCGGGCGGCGGATGTGCCAGCCCTTGATGCCGTAAGCCTCGCCGAGCTTGACGAAGTCCGGGTTGCCAAGCAGGTCGACGCCGCTCTCGCGGTTGTCGAAGAAGAGCTCCTGCCACTGGCGAACCATGCCGAGGTAGCTGTTGTTCAGGATGAGGATCTTGATCGGCAACTTGTGAATGGCGGCAGTGGCCAGTTCAAACAGGGTCATCTGGAAACCGCCATCGCCCGAGATCGAGACGACCGTCTTGTCCGGGCAGGCAAGCTGGGCGCCGATGGCGGCCGGGAAGCCGTAGCCCATCGTGCCGGCACCGCCGGAGCTGAGCCAGTGGTAGCTGGCGTCATTCTTGTAAAACTGCGCCGCCCACATCTGGTGCTGGCCGACGTCGGTGCTGACGATGGCCTTGCCCTGGGTGAGCTGGTAAAGCTCGTCGATGACCTGCTGCATGCGCAGGCCTCCCTGCTTCTTGTAACTGAGCGGGAACTTCTTCTTGTAGCCGTCGAGGTGAGCCAGCCAATCCTCGGTCGGCAACTTCTCGACCAGCGGCAACAGGTCGCTCAGCGCCGCCTTGGCGTCGCCGGCGATCGGCACGTCGGTGCGGATCATCTTGTTGTGCTCGGCGGCGTCGATGTCGATGTGGATGATCTTGGCGTTGCGGCCGAACATGTGCGGCTTGCCGATGATGCGGTCGTCAAAGCGCGAGCCGACGTTGAAGATGAGGTCGGCCTCGCAGATCGCCTTGTTGGCGTAGGCGGTGCCGTGCATGCCGATCATCCCCAGCGACAACGCGTGCGTCTCCGGGAAGACACCCTTGCCGAGCAGGGTCGTGGTGACCGGGCACTGCAGGGTTTCGGCGAGCATGAGCAATTCCTTGTCGGCACGGGCGATCATGGCGCCCTGACCGGCGAGGATGACCGGACGCTTGGCCTGGGAGAGCAGGCGCGCAGCCTCCTGAATCGCCTTCTGGTCGATCTTGAAAGCCTCCTCGGGATGATAACCGGGCAGGTCCATCGGCTCGTCAAAGGTGCCGGTGAACGGCCCCTGGCTGACGTCCTTGGGGATGTCGATCAGAACCGGGCCCGGACGCCCCGTGGTGGCGATGTGGTAGGCCTCCTTGGCGACCCGCGGCAGGGCGTTGGTCTCCTTGACGAGGTAGCTGTGCTTGCAGACCGGGGTGGTGATGTTGAAGATGTCCGCCTCCTGGAAGGCATCCTTGCCGAGCATCCAGGTGACCTGCTGACCGGTCAGGATGATCATCGGCACGCTGTCCATCTGCGCCGTCATGATGCCGGTGACCGTGTTGCCGGCTCCGGGACCCGAGGTGACCAGAACGACCGCCGGCTTGCCCGTGGCACGTGCATAACCGTCGGCCATGTGCACCGCACCCTGCTCGTGGCGAACCAGGATGAACTTCATGTTGGTCTTGACCGTCTCCAGCGCGTCAAAGATCGGCAGGGCAGCGCCGCCCGAATAGCCAAAGACATATTCAATGCCGAGATCGGCCAGGGTCTTGATCAGCGCTTGGGCGCCATCCATGTGGGGTGTGCTCATGAGGGGAAAAATGGGATTCTTGTCGCAACTTAAAGCCTCATTCACGCAACGCAATCCAAAAATTCGAGTTTTTGGGTTAAGTTCGGGCTTCCATTCGTCACTCGCCTTTAAAAATTGGCGTTTTTAGGTTAACTTTTGCCAAATTACCGGAACGATCTGCCAAAAACACCCCTTCGTCACCCGATTCTTGGTCGCCGGCCGTTTGCCGGTAAAAAAACGCGCCGCGGTTGCCGGTCGCGCCAAACCGGCTAAAGGAGGCGCCCATGACGTCCCCTTCCCTGTCACTGCGCACGGCCACTCTCCTGCTGGCCTGCCACGGCAGTGTCTCCTGCGGCCTGCTGCCGCCGCTCGGCAGCAAGCGCCTGCAGCGTGATCTGGCCGACGTCCAGGCGGTTGCCCCGGAGAAGTGGGCCGCCCTGCCCACGCTGAAGCCCGGACAGGCCACCGGCTGGCTGAGCGAATTCCAGTCGCCCACCCTCGACACTCTGGTGCAGCGTGCCGTTGAGGCCAACCCGGACCTCAAGGCTGCCGCCGCCCGCGTGAAACAGGCCCGCGCCCAAACCCTGGCGGCGGGCGCCAGCCTGTTCCCCACGATTTCCGGTTCCTTCTCCGCCGCCCGCAGCCAGACCCCCTCCGACCAGCGCTTCGCCGGTCTCAACTTCATCAACAACCGCTTTCGTCTGCCATTCAACGTCTCCTGGGAGTTCGACTTCTGGGGCCGGGTCGCCGACCAGCGCAGCGCCGCCAAGGCCGGCACCCAGGCCGCCGAGGAAACCTTCCACAGCGCCCGGCTCTCCCTGGCCGCCAACACGGTGCACGCAGCGGTGACCCTCGCCGAAGCCCGCGCCCTGGCCAACCTCGCCGCCCAGGATGTTTCGACCCGCCGCGTCCAGCTCGGCATTCTGGAAAAGCAGCTCGACCGCGGGCTCGATCCCGAACAGGCGGCGCTCGACGTCTCGCTCGGTCGCGCCGACCTCGCCCGCGCCGAGTCCGCCCTGCAGCAGCGTCGCGCCGCGGCCGACGCGGCGGTGCGCGCCCTCGAGGTTCTGCTCGGCGGTTATCCCGCCGGTCAGGAAGCCGGACTGGCCAGCCTGCCTTCGCTGAAACGCACCGTGCCCTCCGGCCTGCCCTCGGAACTGCTGCTGCGCCGGCCCGACCTGCGTGCGGCGGAGCGACGCCTTGCGGCGGCGGTTCGCACGGAGAGTGCGGCCAAGAAAGCCTTCCTGCCCAGTTTTCGCCTGACCGGCGACTACGGGCGCACGACCCAGAACCTCAACACCCTGCTGACGCCGGAGACCGCCTTCTGGAGCATCGCCGGCAGCACCACCCAGCCCTTCTTCCAGGGCGGCGGCCTGCTTGCCGGCGTCCGCCAGGCACGGGGTCGCTACGACGAACTGCTGCAGACCTATGCCTCCGGCGCCCTGACCGCCTTCCGTGAAGTCGAAACCGCCCTGGCCGCCGAACAGTTCCTGCTCGGCCAGGCCGAGGCCCTGGCCCGGGCCTCCCAGGAAGCGGAAACCGCCGAGCGCCTCGCTCTCGGCCAGTATGAAAAGGGGCTCGCCCCCGCTCTGACCCTGCTCGACACCCGCCAGCGCGCCTTCGACGCCCGCAGCGCCCTGCTCGCCGTCCAGGCCCAGCGACTGCGCAACCGCGCCGATCTCCATCTCGCGCTCGGCGGGGAATTCTGAGTGGCGGGCAAGAACGCCGAGTCGGCCTCGTTTTCATGGCATGCGTCGCCTTCTCGTCCCGCTGCTTGCTCTCGCCCTTCAGGCCCCGGCCGCCGACCGGCCCAATCTGGTGCTGATTTTCGCCGATGACCTCGGCTGGAAGGACACCGGCTACAACGGCAGTGATTTCCATGAGACGCCGCGGCTCGACCAACTCGCCCGCGAGGGCATGATCTTCACCAGCGGCTACGCCGCAGCCGGCAACTGCGCCCCCTCGCGCGCCTGCCTGCTCTCCGGCACCTACACGCCGCGCCACCATGTCTATGCCGTCGGCAGCACCGACCGCGGACCGAAGGCCTCGCAACGTCTGGTGCCGGTGCCCAATCGCAACGGCATTGCCCGTGACAACGTGACGCTGGCCGACGCCCTCAAAACGGCCGGCTATGCGACCGGCCATTTCGGCAAATGGCATCTCGCCGGCAAGGACGGCGCCCTGCCGACGGAGCAGGGATTCGACGTCAGCTTCGATTCCTTTGGCGAGGGCAAGGAAAAGGAGGGGGCGGAACAAAACAAGGCCGGCCCGCCCGAGGATCCCAAGGGCGTCTTCACCCTCACCCGCAAGGCCTGTGAATTCATCGAGGCCAACCGCGACGGCCCCTTCTTCTGCTACCTCGCCCATCACGCCATCCACACGCCCCTGCAGGGCCAGGCCGAGACCCGGGCCCGGTTCGAGAAAAAGACACCCGGCAGCCAGCACAAGGACCCGCTCTATGCCGCCTGCACCTACGACCTCGACACCAGCGTCGGCCAACTGCTCGACAAACTGCGCGAACTTGGCCTCGAACAGAACACCCTCGTCGTCTTCACCAGCGACAACGGCGCCACCCAGCAGTCGCCCCAGGAACCCCTGCGCGGCAGCAAGGGCGGCTATTATGAGGGCGGCATCCGCGAACCCTTCCTCGTCCGCTGGCCCGGTGTCGTCCAACCCGGCAGCACCTGTGACGTGCCGGTCATCAATGTCGATCTCTACCCGACCTTCCTCGCCGCCGCCGGCGCCCCCGTGCCGGCCGGCAAGGTTCTCGACGGCGAGAGCCTGCTGCCGCTGCTGCGCGGCGAGGGCGGCCTGCAGCGCCAGGCGATCTTCTGGCACTTCCCCGGCTACCTCGACAACCCGGTCATTCGCGGCCGCGAACTCGATGTGCGCACCGGCTTCCGCAGCCGGCCGGTCAGCGTCATCCGCAAGGGCGACTGGAAACTGCACCTCTACCTGGAGGAATGGCAACTCGACGGCGGTCGCGCGGACCTGCCTGGCAATGGCGCGGTTGAGCTCTATCATCTCGGTCGCGACCTCGGCGAGCGCGAGAACCTTGCCGCCGCGGAAGCGGCGAAACGCGACGAGCTGCTCGACGACCTGCTTGCCTGGCAAAAGAACGTGCAGGCCCTGGTGCCAGACCAACCCAACCCCTCCTACGATCCCGACGCCAAGGCCAAGCCGGGCAAGAAGAAGAAAAAGAAGTGAGGGTGCGCGAGCGGGCTTGGAGTCACGGAATTCTTCAGAATTCCCTCCGGCTCAGCCCACACGGAACGGGCAAACTCACGTTTGCCGCCACGCCGGCCCCCGCGCCCCGTGGAAACCGGATAGCCGGCGGTGGTTTCCGGTCGGCAAGTTGGCGGCGCCCGCAACGTCTTCCCTTGCATGCGCCTTCTGCTTTGTGTCCTGCTTGCCCCCCTGCTCTGCACCGCGGCGGAGCGCCCCAATGTGCTGATCATCCTCGCCGATGACTGCACCTACAACGACCTGCCGCTCTACGGCGGCAAGAACGCCAGGACCCCCAATCTCGACCGTCTCGCCAGCCAGGGCCTGACCTTCAACCGCGCCTACGTCACCTCGGCGATGTGCCAGCCCTGCCGCGCGGAGTTGTACACCGGCCAATACCCGCTGCGCAATGGCTGCGCCTGGAACCACAGCGCCAGTCGGCCTGACACGCGCAGCCTGCCGCATCATCTCAAGCCGCTCGGCTACCGCACCGGCATCGCCGGCAAGGTGCATGTCCTGCCCGAGGCCAGCTACCCCTTTGAAGCGGTGCCCGGCTTTGATGACAACTGCGTGCGAGCGCCCACCCAGGCTCACCACCTGGACGGTGTCCGCGACTTCATCACCCGCGATGCCGCGCAGCCCTTCTGCCTCGTCATCGGTTTGACGGAACCGCATGTGCCCTGGGTGATGGGCAATGCCTCGCAGTATCCGCCGCGCCAGCTCAAGCTGCCTCCGAACCTCGCCGACACCCCGAAGACCCGCCAGGACTTCGCCTCCTACCTCGCCGAGATCACCTACATGGACGGCCAGGTCGGCGAGATCCTGCGCACGCTCGCCGAGGCGGGACGCGAGCAGGACACGCTGGTGCTGTTTTCCAGCGAGCAGGGCTCGCAGTTCCCCGGCAACAAGTGGACCTGCTGGGACACCGGCCTCCACACCGCCCTGATCGCGCGCTGGCCGGGCAAGATCGCCGCCGGCCATCGCACCGATGCTCTGGTCCAGTATGCCGACGTCACCCCCACCGTCGTCGATCTCGCCGGCGGCGCGACGGACCAGGCCGGCTTCGACGGCCGCAGTTTCGCCGCCGTGCTGCGCGGGAAGAGCGACACCCACCGCGACTTCGCCTACGCCTGTCACAACAACATCCCGGAAGGTCCGGCCTATCCGGTGCGCAGCGTCAGCGACGGCGAATGGCGGCTCATCCGCAACCTGACACCGGACGAACTCTACATTGAAAAACATCTGATGGGCCAGCTTGGAGGCGCCACCGTCCACAACGCCTACTGGCCGACCTGGGTCGCCACCGCCTGGGAAAAGCCCGCCACCTACCACCTCGTCAAACGCTACCTGCATCGACCCGCCGTCGAGCTCTATCACAGCACCGAGGATCCGCACGAGATGAACAACCTCGCCGGCAAGCCCGAGCATGCCGCCACCGCCGCCCGTCTCGGTGCCGCGCTCGACACCTGGCTTGCCGCTCAGGGCGACCCCGGCATCCCGCAGGACAGTCACGAGGCCCACCAGGCCGCCAGGCGCGGGGAACACCGGTTTTTCCCGAAACCCTGATCGGCTCAGACCGCGTCGTCACTCCGCCCGCACTGCCCAGCGGAGCTTGGCCGGGGCTGAACGCGGATTCGCGCGCTGCTCCTCGGGACTCGCCCGCACGACCTCGCGCGCCACCGCGCTGTAGATGCCGGCGTAGGCACCCTCCTGAAAGGCCTTCTTCACGCGTCGATCCTCGCCGGAATGAAAGGTCAGGAAGGCCACCCGCCCTCCCGGTCGCAGGCAGGCCGGCAGCGCGCGCAGCAGAGTGTCGAGCGCTCCAAACTCCTCATTCACCGCAATGCGCAGGGCCTGAAACACCCGGCGCACCGCCCCGTCCGCCTCCTCGGCCTTGCAGCGCGCCGGCAGGGCGGCCTTGACGCACTCGGCCAGTTGACGCGTGGTGGTCAGCGGTTGCCGCTGCTGCTCGCGCCAGAGATGCGCGGCAATCGCCTTGGCATGCAGCTCATCGGCGTTGTCCACCAGCAGCGCGGCCAGGTGCGCCTCGCTCAGGGTTGCCAGCAACTGCGCCGCCGACACCCCGCGCTGCGGATTCATGCGCATGTCGAGCGGCCCGTCCTGCTTGAAGGTGAAACCGCGCGCCGGGTTGTCGATCTGCATCGACGACAGGCCGAGGTCGGCAAAGATCACGTCGGCACCGTCCGCCCAACCCTGCTCGGCAACCGCGCGCGCCAGTCCGGCGAAATTCATGCGCCGCGTGTTGAAGCTGTCCGCGCCCATGCCGGCGGCGCGCAATCGCGCCTGCGTGCGCTCGATCTCCACCGGATCGGCATCCAGGGCGAGCAGGTGACCGCCGGGCTGCACCGCCTGCCAGAGCGCGCGGCTGTGCCCGCCGTAACCAAGCGTGCAGTCAACGACGCGATCGCCGGGGCGCGGCCGCAGGCACTCGATCACCTCGTGGACCAGGATCGGCACATGCTGGCCGGCCGGCGTCTTGCCCGAGGCGAGCACCTTGGCCACCTCGTCCGGATAGCGCTCGGCATTCAGCTCCTTGTATTTCTCCTCAAAGCGGCGCGGGTTTTTGCCGCGGTAGCGCGGCCGGCGCCGGTGCACGGGCGCTTCGGAAACGGGCTCCTGGCCCGGGGCATCCATCTCGGCGCTCATGCCTTCAAAGCTCGTTGTACTTCAGGTTGTTGCCGCGCGCCTTGTCGGCCGGGTAACGCCTCTCGTTGCGATCGAGCTTGGCCTGCATGGCCTCGTCCAGCGGAATGCCGAGATTGTGGGCGAGTTCAAAGAGCAGGATGGCGACATCGGCAATTTCGTCGGTGATCTCCGCGCGCTTGTCCTGGACCACCTGCGACAACTGCCCGGGTTGCTTCCAGACGAAGTGCTGCAGCAGTTCGCCGGCCTCGGCGGCGATGGCGACGGCCAGGTCCTTGGGATTGTGAAACTGCTGCCAGTCGCGGGCATCACGGAAGGCGCAGATCCGGGCGGTGAGGGCTTCGATCGTCATGCCGCATGAATGCGCCCGTTTCGTCCGCTTGGCAAAACAAATGGGACGCGGCGCAGCGCGTCCCTACGACAGTCCCACGCAAGGTCCCCGCCCCGGCCACGTTCACGACCGGCATGAAAAGCCTTCTGCTGCTCGTCCTGCTGACTCCCCTGCTGGTCCGCGCGACCCCGCCCAA
>JAUREI010000136.1 GCA_030827515.1 Prosthecobacter sp.
CCGCATCACCCGACCGCCTTTCACGTGCGTGACGACGGCTGGATGGGGACCTGCCTGAGCCTGGATGAGCCGCTGGAGCTCGCCGAAGGCCAGAAACTGCGCCTGCGCTACGGTCTCTGGGTCCATGACGGTCGCCCGGAACAGGCCGAAATTGAGCGACACTGGCAACGCTTCCGCGACCTGCCCGTGGTGGATCTGGCGCCCGGAAAACCCTGAGGGTGACCTTGTGTGACGAAACCGTCACGTGGCTGGCGTCGCCAAGCGGCGGGACTGCCGCACCTGTGGCGGGTGGACCAACTGTTGCTCATCGATGCCATCGGCCCGTTTTTTCGCGGGCTCGACCGGCGGGTAATCAACTGGTCGAAGATTCCCTGGGATCATGCCGGCCGGCAGGGTTCGGCCTGGTGGGAGAGGGTGGGCGAGGAAATGGAAGTGCTGGCCAAGCAGGCGGCGGCCTGGGGTTTCAATGCCGCCTCGATCGATGACGTCGCGCATCTGGCCGATCATCCCTGGCTGGAGCCGGAGGTGCGCCGGCGGGTCGGTCGCTACCGCACCGAGCTGCGCCGCTGCTTTGAAGTGCTGAATCGCGCGGGGCTGGCGGTGCATGTGACGATGGATGTGTTTTCGGCCACGCCCGGCCTGCTGCAGCAGCTCGCGCTCGAGCAGGTCGGGGTGAACGACTACCTCCGCGGGCTGCTCGACCGCTTCCTGACCGACTTTCCCGAGGTGGCCGGTGTCATCGTGCGGATCGGCGAGGCCGATGGCAAGGACGTCCATGACGATTTCCGCAGCCAGCTGGTGCTGAAGACGCCGAAGCAGGCTCGCGCCTTCCTTGAGGCGGTCCTGCCTGTGTTCGAAAAGCACGGCCGCCGTCTCATCTTTCGCACCTGGACCGTCGGTGCCTATCCGGTGGGCGATCTCATGTGGCATCGCGGCACCTTTGCGAGCGTCTTCGGTGGGCTGACCAGCCCGGCGCTGGTGGTGTCGATGAAATACGGCGAGTCCGACTTCTTCCGCTACCTGCCGCTGAACCGGAATTTTTTCCGCACGCCGCTGGCGAAGATCGTCGAGCTGCAGACGCGGCGCGAATACGAGGGCTGCGGCGAGTATCCGAACTTCACCGGCTGGCTGCATGAGCGATTCGCGCGCGAACTGCGCCAGGCGGAGAACGTCATCGGCTGCATGGTCTGGTGTCAGACCGGCGGCTGGGTGCCTTTCCGCCGTCTCAGTTTTCTCGATCCCGAGGCGTTGTGGAACGACCTCAACACCTATGTCACCGTGCGCGTCGTCAAGGATGGCTGGCTTGCCGAGGATGCCGTGCGCGCCTTTGCCGCCGAACGCGGTTTGGGCGATGCCGAGGCCCTGCTCGAACTGCTGCGCCTCGCGGACGAGTGCGTCAGAGAACTGCTCTATGTCGAGGAGTTCGCCCGCCAGAAGCTGTTTTTCCGCCGCGTGCGCATCCCGCCGATGCTGACGGTGTATTGGGGCAACCTCTTCATCAGCCACGGCCTGCGCCGGCTGCTGCGCTATTTCGTTCGCGATGCCGACGCCGCCCTGCGCAGTGCCGCCCGCTGCATGGACAACCTGGAGCGCATGCGGCCGCTTGCCGAGCGCGCCGGCGTTCCGGTCGCGGATGTGGAATTCATGCGCGACACCTTTGAACTGCTGGCCCTGGCGCGGGAGTATTATTTTGCCGAGGAAGCGCCGGACATCGAGGAGCGCATTCGCGCGGCGAAGCGCGCCTACAAGGAGAAGTATCCCAAGCGCGGCCTGCGCGCGCGCTACCGCGTGAAGACGGACTTTCAGCCGCTGCTGCTGAACCCACGCCATCTGGGCTGGGCGCTGCGTTTCCTCATGCGCCGTCGGCGCGGCTACCGCATGGTCGACCGGTTGGTCATCCTCAACGGTCTGTCGCTGATCTACCGCTTCATCGCCGCCCGCCGCCCGCACTGGATTCCGGGGTTCGCCTCGAAAAGCGCGATGGGCGTCGATGTTGTCTTCCGCTGAGGCCGCGGCTCACTCGATGGCACCCTGCCAGCTGCGCGGTTGGCGGTTCTCCAGCGACTCCAGATCGAGCGGTGCCTCTCCTTTGACCGGCGCGCGCGCTTCGCGGATTTCGAGGGTGAGCGGACCGGCGAGGTGCTTCTTCTCCAGCCAGAAGCGCAGGCGCGCGTCGCCGGTGCTGCGCGCCGCGATCTGCGGCACGGGATCGGCGGGCAGCACAAAGAAGGGCACCTCCGCCCCGTCGATCGCCAGCAGGCGCACATCCGGCGCGGCCAACAGCAGGGGCCGCGGGGCATCGTTGCGGTAGCGCAGTTCAAGGTCGAGGCGGGCATTGCCAAAGTCACGCTCGAGGGTGCAGCGCAGCAGGCGCAGGGCCGGTTCGGCCGATGCTGCAGCCGGAGTGGCGTCGACCGTGTCCTCGACAGAACGCTCCGGCAGCAGCACCCACAGGGTGGCGGCCAGGCCGACGGCGAGCAGCAACCAGACTTCCAGACGTTTGAAAAAGGGCATGGCCGTGGCCTGACCCGAAAGCGTGCGCATTGCAAACTGAAAATTGCCAACCCTGCCTGACGGTGCCTTGTTGTCGGCGCATGGCCCGCATCGTCCTCGGCATCACCGGCTCCATCGCCGCCCACAAGGCGGCCGATCTCGCCAGCCAGTTGGTCAAGGCCGGCCACGAGGTGACCTGTGTGCCAACCCGCTCGGCCCTGGAGTTTGTCACGCCGATGACCCTGGCAACCTTGTCGCGCCGGCCGGTCATCACCGACCTGTTTGCCGAAAAGGAGGGTTGGCAGCCCGGGCACATTCAGCTTGCCGATGAGGCCGACCTGCTGCTGATCGCCCCGGCGACCGCCAACGTGCTCGCCGCGCTGGCGCACGGGTTTGCCAATGACGCCCTCACCGCCATTGCCCTGGCGACGCGGGCGCCGCTGCTCATCGCTCCGGCGATGAACGGCCACATGTGGGAGCACCCGGCCACCGTGGCCAACGTGAAGGTGCTGCGCGAGCGCGGCGCGGTCTTTGTCGGGCCCGACAGCGGCCTGCTCGCCTGTGGCTACGAGGGCTGCGGGCGACTGGTGCCGGTGGAGACGATTGTCGAGTCGGTGCAGTCCCTGCTGAACGCGCGCTGAAGCACGTCAGTCGGGATTGGACGGCCGCCATGCAAGCTGGCGGTCGCCGCGAAAGGCGTTCAGACAAACCCGGCCATCGACGAAATCGATGACGACGCTGCCGGTGGTGTCCAGTTCCCACAGGTCGATGCCGCGCGCCGCGCAGAAGGTCCGCAGGCGCCGGAGAGACTCGGTCACGAGGGTTGACCCAGACTCAGCCGCGCCGCCAAGCAGGAGAACGCGCGGCCGGGCCATGGCCAGCAGGTCGGTGAGGCCCTCGGGGTCGTTGGCATGGCGACTGAGTACGGCGATGTCGCAGGGCAGCGGCGCCTGGCGTTCCAGCAGGCGTCGACTCGTGAGGTAGCCGGTGTCATTGAGCCAGAGCAGGCGAACGCCGCCGTGTTCAAGCCGCAGGACCAGCCCGCGATCATCCGCCTTCTCGTGGCGGTCGCCATGACCCGGATGCAGGACCTGCGCATGCAGTCCGTCCAGATCCACCGAGGCCTCCAGGCCGAGGCGCTGCCAGACCGGACCATCCGGTGCAGTGAGATGCGCCAGGCGGCGCAGGCTGGAGTCGCCAGGATCATAGCGCCAGGGCTCGAGCCGGCTGGTGAGCACGCGACTGGCACCCGGGTGGCGCAGGGCGAGGGGGGCGGCGCCGACATGGGCACGGTCGGCATGGCTGAGCACCAGGCCATTCAGGTGGTTGACGCCCTGACTGCGCAACCAGGGCTCGACGATTCGACGCCAGGAGGATTCACTGCCGGTGTCGAGCAGCCAGTGGCGGCTGCCAGCACGCCAGTGGGCGGCCTGGCCACCGCCGGGCAGGTGCAGGAGGCGCAGACTGGCCGAGGCGGCCGCAGGCTGCAGGTCGGCATGCAGCGCGGCACCGGGAAGACCGGCGAAGGCGGCGGCGGTGATGGCCATCAGCCCGGCCAGTGCAGTGTTGACCTGATTGAGCAGGATGCTGAAACCCGCCCAGGGCAGCAGGGCGGCAAGCAGGCTGGCGCAGGCCAGGCCGAGACACCAGCCGGCCATCGGCACGAGCACGAGGTTGGCCGCGACGGCCACCGGCGTGAAGGTGTGGAAATGGCCGAGCAGGAAGGGCAGGCTTCCGAGCCAGGCGGCCGCGGAGACGCAGGCGAGCGAGGCGGTTTGCAGGCGGATCCGGGCGGCCAGACGCCGGCCCGGCCCGGCGAGCTGAGCTGGCAGAAAGGGATCGATCCCGCACCAGGGGCGCAGCTTTTCCAGCAGGGGAACGGCGATCAGCAGCAGGCTCAGCAACACCCCGAAGGAGAGTTGAAAACCGGTCAGGAACAGCTGTTGGGTGTCGACCAGCAACAGGATCAGGGCGGCGGCTCCCAGGGTGTTCGCCGCACGGCCGCGACGGTCGAACAGTGGGGCGGCGAGCAGCACCGCCGACATCAGGGCGGCACGCGCCGCCGAGGGGCGCCAGCCGGTGACGAAGGCATAGGCGAACACGAGCAGGATGACCGCAAGCACGCTGCGCTGGTAACCGAGCCAGCGCAGTGCGCCGAGGGCGATGCCGGCGAGCAGCACGACATGCAGGCCGCTGATGGCAAAGATGTGGAGGGTGCCGCTGGCGCGGAAGGCGTCCTCAATGTCCTCGCCTGCAGCGTCGGCCAGGCCGAGGGTCATGGCCAGCACGATCGGGGCCGCTGCATCGGCCGGATCGACACCGAGCGACAGTCGGTTGGCGATCCAATCCCGGCAGGCGGCGGCACGGCGCAGGAAGTCGAAGCGCGGGGCGAAGGCGGCAGGGGTCAGCAGGCGCACCTCGTCCGCGCGCAGGACGCCGGCGCGGCCTTGGCGCAGGCTGTGGCTGGCGAAGTCGAACTGGGCCGGATTCATGGGCTCGTCCGGCAGCCGCAGCAGGCCGGCAAGGTGGTATTCACCGGCGGTGTCGAGTGGGAAGCCAGGCGGCAGGGTGACCTCCAGCCAGCCGGTCTGGGGTCGAAAGTCGGTCTCCCCGGACAGACGCAGGTGCTTGAGCCGGCAGAGCGCCTGGCGCGGGTCGCGGGAATCGTTCATGGGCAGCAGGTCGCCACGGACCTCGCCCTGCAGCTGTCCTGCGGGATGCGCGAGCAACAACTGGCGCAAGGGGTGACCCATGCTATCCTGCAGGTTCCAGGAATGCAGGGCGGCAAAGCCGAGGGCTGCGGTGGCGAGACGCGTCGCCCAGATGCGCTGCAGCGGCAGTGCCAGGAGCGCGGCGCACGCGTAAACCCAAGGGGGCAGCGGCAGGCGGTCGGCGGCCAGAATGCCGGCCACGGCGGCCATGGCCAGCATCAGCAGCGGGTGGCCGCGCGCCCAGTTCTTCAGGAGTTGCCTCATGCCGTCGGGACTGCGGCTTCAGGAGGCGCCGCCGGCCCGGCGCGCCATCGCTTCCTTGAACTCCAGCTGCTCGAGCTCGTTGAGTCGGTGGTGCGCGTTGGCCCGGTGGCGACTGTCCGGAAAGTCGAGCATGATCTTTTCCAGCAGGGCGCGCGCGGCGGCATGGTCATGACGCTTGTCGATCTCGATGTCGACCATGCGGAAGCGCAGGAAGGCGGCGTCGTCCTCGGGCCAGTCGCGGGACCCAAGGTGGCTGCTGAGCACGTGCAGGGCGCGCGCCGGATCATTCAGCTTGTCCGCGCAGATCCTGGCGATCTCGCCGACCGGGAAGACTTGGGCGGGATCCTTGGCGAGGTTCTTTTCATGCTCGGCGATGGCACCCTCGTAGTCGCCCTGCGCCAGCTTGGCGGCGGCCTTCAGCGCCGGGTCGTCGCCCACCTGTTCTCCCGAGGAAAACAAAGCCGTGCCCACGGCATCACCCAGCCAGGGAATGAAAAACTTCACCGCCAGAAAGCCGCCGACGACCCCGAGGGTAACGAAGTAGACGAAGGTCATACCGACGTCGCCGCGCACCTGGCGCCAGCCGAGGACGCCGAACAGAAGGGCCGCAAGGAACAGACCGAGCCGGAGAAGCAGGACACGCGTCATGCCCCAGTGTAACCGGCAGGCGGCCGGGATGGCAAGTGCCGAGGACTGGCTCAGGGTTTTTTCACCTCGACACCAGCTTCCTTGGCGACCTCGGCCTTCTTCTTCTCGACCTCGGCGGAGTCAAGTTCAAGCAGGGGCGGGGCCTTGCCGCCCTTGGGCACGTAGTGCAGGGCTACCCCGTTGATGCAGAAGCGCCGCTTCGTGGGGGTTGCGGCGGAGACGCTTTCGCCTTCGAACACGTGGCCGAGGTGGGCGCCGCAGCGCTTGCAGAGCGTCTCGACGCGCAGCATGCCGTGCGAGTTGTCGGGGCGTTCCAGCACGTTCTTGGCGGTGGAGGCGTCGTAGAAGGAGGGCCAACCGCAGCCGGAGTGGAATTTTTCCTTGGAGGTGAACAATTCGGCTCCGCAGCAGATGCAGTAGTAGGTGCCTTCGCCCTGCTTTTCGAACTCCTCGTAAATGGTGCCAAACGGGCGCTCCGTGCCGGCCAGGCGGGTGACTCGGTATTGTTCGTCGGTCAGACGCTTTTTCCATTCGTCCTCACTGAGGGTGACTGCGGGCTTGGGCATGGGGGTGGCGGGGGTGGATTTGTCATCGGCGCAGGCCGGGTGCAGGAGGGCGACGGCGAGCAGGAGGGTCAGGCGGAGATTCATGGCGGTACTGTCGAAGGAAACGTCTGTGATGGCGGCGTGTTTGCGAATTCTGCGCGGTTCAGCGTCCGCGCAGGTCATAGCACAACAGGGCCGGGCCGCCGCCGCCGTCGAGGGCGGGTGCCTGCTGGCGCACATACAGCAGGCCGCGGCTGAGGGCGGGCAGGCTCCAGGTGTTGAGTGCGTAAAACAGCTGGGCGCGGGCCATCTCCTCCAAGCCGGCAGGACCGAGCTTGAGCCAGTGCAGGCTGCCGACTTCGCCCAGGCAGAGGAAGTCGTCGCCGCAGCGCAGGAGGCCGGCGCGCAGCACACTCAAGCGCACCGGCTGGCTGCGGCCCTGCGCCTGCGCGAAGGCGGCATCCTGCCATTCCAGGGTGCGGCCCCAGACCTCCTCGCCGGTGTCGGCATTCACGCAGACCAGGCGACTGTTGTTCTCCCGCTCCCCGTCGATCGCATACAAATGTCCCCCATGGTAAATTGGGGTCATCCAGTGCACGCCGATCTTGGTGGAGCGCCAGACCTCGCGAGCCTTGAAGGCGGCGTCGAACTCAATCATCACCCCGCCGAGAGGCCGACCCTTCGGGTAACAGGTGGTCAGGAAGACGCGGTTTTTGCCGGGAATGACAACCGGGTTGGAGGCGGTTGCCGAGATGTAGTCGTCGGCACGCCATGGAAAACGCTCATGCACCTCGCCGGTGGCCGGGTCCAGGCAGAGCAGGCCGCCGGTGGGGGGATCGCTCTCGCCGCCGGCAAAGACGAGGAGTTTGGTTTTGCCGTGCAACTCGGCCAGTGCCGGCGAAGCGTAGCTGGCACCCCAGTCGTCCTCGGCCTGCCAGAGCACCCGGCCGGTTTTGAGGTCGAAGGCGGCAACACTGACGCCGCGCGTCGCCAGCTTGCGCGCTCGCTCACGGCGATCCTCAAAGCCGTCAAAGGCCTCGGCCTTGCCACCGACCTGAACGAAGACACGGCCATCGGCGATGAGCGGGCTTGAGCCATGGCCGAAGAAGTCCTGCGGGACATGATATTGGGCGCGGAGATCAATCTTCCAGAGCGGTTTGCCGGTCGCGAGGTCGAGGGCGTGCAGCATCGAAGTCACCCCCAGGGTGACGACCACGCCGTCGGCGACCACCGGGCTGCCGCGCGGGCCGTTGCCAAAGCCGTAGCGGTCCTGATACTGGATGGGGTAGTCGAAACTCCAGTATCGCCGGCCGGTCCCGGGATGCAGGCATTCGACGGTTTCACGGCCGTCGAGGGCGTGGAAGAGCAGGAGGCGGTCGCCGACGATGGCCGGGCTGGTGTAGCCTTCGCCCGTGGCCACCCGCCAGAGCAGGCGTGGACCGCCTTCGGGAAAGCTTTTCAGCAGCGGGCCTTCCGTTGAGGTGGCGTCGTCGTTCGGTCCGAGAAAGCGCGGCCAGTCGGTGGTCACGGCGCCGGCGGCGAGCGGCGAGGGTTCGGCATGAAAGGTGAGGCGGTCAAAGGGTTCCTGAGCCTGGAGCAGCAGGGCCGAAAGCAGCGGAAGGAACAGGGAACGGCGCATGGCGCTGCCATGCTGGCGTTGGAGCCGGCACCTGCCAAGCACGGATTGCATGCCTCTCGGAGGCCGTGGAGGTCTGTCGCATCGGTTGATGCGGCGGGCTTAATCGCTGACGCCCTTGTGGCCGAGCTGCTTCAGCGTCTTGTCGAGCAGTTCGTACTTGAGCGGCTTCTGCAGCACGGTGACCGGGCCGTGGGTCAGGATGCGGCTGAGGATTTCGCTGTCCGGATAGCCGGTGACCACGATGATCGGCAGGTTCGGGTGCAGCGCCTTGAGGCGGGTGTACACCTCGTCACCGGGAATGTCCGGCAACTTCAGGTCGAGGAAGACAATTTCAAAGCTCTGCTTTTCGGCAAGCTTGACCGCCTCTTCGCCACAGCCGACCACCAGCCGGTTGAAGCCGGCCTTCTTCAGAAACTGCTTGAACAAGGCCTGCATGGCCGTGTCGTCATCGACAATCAGGGCAGTCGGCTGCCCTGCCTCCTTATCCTTGCGCAGAACATCGCGATCCAAAAGGCTGCGCTTGATGCGCCAGCGGCCGCCGATCTGGACCGCGGGCAGTTGGCCACGCTGGACAAGGTAGTAGACAGTTGGCAGCGGAATTCTCAGATATTCTGAGGTTTCCTTAACAGTCATTAATTCTGGAGTTGCCGATTCTGCCATAGTTTCAATAATGACTCAAATGTGAGTCAGGTGAGGGCTGAATGCAACAGCATTCCCTAATTTAAAGATCAAAAACAATTCAATCACGAAAACCGCAGGATTCCAGACAACGCATTCAAAATCAATGATATTGATACGATCAGTAATCCAGGTTGGATGCCGTAATCTTCACGCGGAGCCCAACCAGCGGCGAGCCCCGGGGATGCTTCAACTGGCTCAGGACTTGCTGAATTCCACGCGTCCCTCATGCAGCCCCGCATGGACCCGATCGCCTTCTTTGAAACCACCTTCCAGGACGGCCAGACTGAGCGGGTCGAGCAAATGCTTCTGGATGGCCCGCTTGAGCGGCCGGGCGCCGAACACCGGATCGAAACCGGCATCGGCGAGGTGCCTCGTGACCTCGTCGCTGACCGTCAGATGAATGTTCTGGCGGGCGAGGCGGTCGATGACGCGCTTGAGCTGGATCTTGACGATCTGTTCGAGCTGGGCGGCGTCGAGGCGGTCGAAGATGACGATTTCATCAATGCGATTGAGGAACTCGGGGCGGAAGAACTGCTTCAGGCTGTCGCGCACGAGGGCGTCGCGCTGCTCGGGGTTGCTGACATCCTGAATGGCGCTGCTGCCGATGTTGCTGGTCATGATGATGACCGTGTTCTTGAAGTCGACGGTGCGGCCCTGGCCGTCGGTGATGCGGCCGTCGTCGAGCACCTGCAGCAGGGTGTTGAAGACGTCGGGATGCGCCTTTTCCACCTCGTCGAAGAGTACGACGCTGTAGGGTCGGCGGCGCACGGCCTCGGTGAGCTGCCCCCCCTCGTCATAGCCGACATACCCGGGAGGTGCGCCGATCAGGCGGGAGACGGTGTGTTTCTCCATGTACTCGCTCATGTCGAGGCGAGTCATGGCATTCTCATCATCGAACAGGAACTCAGCAAGAGCCTTGCAAAGCTCGGTCTTGCCGACACCGGTCGGGCCGAGGAAGAGGAAGCTGCCGATGGGGCGGTTCTCGTCCTGAATGCCGGCACGGGCGCGGCGCACGGCATTGCTGACCGCGGTGATGGCGTCGCGCTGGCCGATGACGCGTGCGGCGAGGCGCTCTTCCATCTTCACCAGCTTCGAGCGTTCGCCCTCCTGCAGGCGAAACACGGGAATGCCGGTCCAGTTGGCGACGACGCGGGCGATGTCCTCCTCGGTGACCTCCTCGCGCAGGAGAGTGTTTTGTGCGCGCGGTTCACGGCCCTCCGTTGAAGAGTCGGCGAGCTGTTTTTCCAGTTCGGGAATGAGGCCGTACTGAATTTCCCCGGCGCGGGCGAAGTCGCCCCGGCGCTGGGCCTGTTCCAGCTCGGTGCGCAGGCGGTCGATCTCCTCCTTGACCTTGCGCCCGGCCTGCACGCCCTCCTTCTCCTTGAGCCACTGGGCCTTGAGGGCGGACGACCTCTCCTTCAGGTCGGCGATCTCCTTTTCGAGCTTTTCCAGCCGCGCCTTCGAGGCGGTGTCCGTCTCCTTTTTGAGCACTTGGCGCTCCATTTCGTGCTGCATGATCTCGCGCTCGCTGACGTCAATCTCGGTTGGCATCGACTCGAGCTCGATCTTGCGCCGGCTCGCCGCGTCATCCCCGAGGCCGACGCCCCTC
>JAUREI010000098.1 GCA_030827515.1 Prosthecobacter sp.
GGCCGCATCATTCAGATGCTGGTCGGCAGCAAGTCCAGGGAGATCGTCGATGCCGGCCTCGACCAACTCAGCACATACGGACTGCTCCGGGCCCTGGGCAGCCAGCGACTGCATCCGTTGTTTGCGGAGATGGAAAAGGCCTGCCTCGTGGCTACCAGCGCTGGTGAATATCCGGTGGTCACCCTGACGGCGGCGGGAGCCGAGGTCATGCGCCGGGGCGGGGCGGTCAGCTTGCGCTGGCCGGACCTGTCGACGACTCCCACCCCCTTGACAGGCGGCACGCGAGCCGGCGACGAACCCGGACTGAAGGAGCTGGGCTTCGACGAGACCCTGTTTGAAAAGTTGAAACGTCACCGCAACGCCGTCGCCCAGGCCGAGGGCGTGCCTGCCTACGTCATTTTCAGCAACCAAACCCTGGAATTTCTTACCCGCCTGCGCCCGCGCAACGTCGCTGAAGCCTTGAAAATCCGTGGAATCGGCGAAAAGAAGGCTCGGGAGTACCTGTCGGACTTTCTGCGCCTCATCGAGAATCACTCCTGAGTGCCGGACAAGGCACAATCCAAGGTTGACCACTCCAGAGGGTTCCTTTAGTCTCGGCCCGCAGTCATGAGGGGCGCCTGTGCTCCGACGACCCTTCCGCCAGCCGAATTAGCCCCATGCACCACGTTATGACCGTGCCTGTAGCGATGAATGGACCCGCGACCCTGTCGCTGGAAGGGATTGTCGCGGCCGTAAGCCGCACGTACAGCCGGCTTTTTCACAAGCCCGCCGCCCACGACTGCGGCACCGGACGGGACCCCGGCCACCCGCACCCGCGGGCGGCGGCGGAGCCCGGTCCGCTGGAATCGCACTCGCGCGCAAGCCAGCCCCAGGATTTTCTCCCTGTCCGTCAGACCGGTGCCTGCAACCCCACCCCACCCCTGAACGAACACCCATGTCAGATACCCAAACCCAGGACAATCGCCGCCGCCGCAGCCGTGGCGGACGCGGCAACCGCTCCAACAACAAGAGCCAGCGCCCCGGCAAGACCCCGCGTGCCGGCGTCACCCAGCCCAGTGGCTTCCAGAAATTTCTGAGCGCCATCAGCTTCGGCCTGCTCGGCAAAACGCCCAAGCTGCCGGCCGCCGCCCCCGCTGCCCGCCCGCCGCGTTCGGAATCCACCCGTCAACCGCGCCAGCGCCGGGAAGCGCCCGCCCCCACCCATCCGTCCGAGGTCACCACCGAACGACTCTATGTCGGCAACCTCTCCTATGACGCCTCCGAGAGCGACCTCTTCGAGCTCTTCAGCGGGGTCGGCAGCGTGCGGAATTCGGAAGTCGTCGTCAACAATCGCACCCAGCGTTCCAAGGGCTTTGCCTTTGTGACCATGGCCTCGATCGACGAGGCCCGGCGCGCCGTTCAGGAACTCGGTGGCAAGGAATTCATGGGCCGCCCCCTGCAGATCAGCGGTGCCAAGCCGGTCGGCCAGGATGAGCGTAAGGACGCTCCGGGCCCCGAAGACACCTGAGACAACCTCCAGGACTCAAGCCCGCAGGCCAACCGCCTGCGGGCTTTTTCATGCCCCTCGGCCCCAGACGCACCTTGCCGCAGGCCAAGGGCCTGCTATCGATGTGACCTGAATGAAGCGCGCCCCCTGGACGACGGCCGTCATCGGTCTGCTGATCTGTGGTCTGCTTGCCGCGGCCTGCCTGCCTTGGCTGCAACAACAGCTGACCGCCCATACCCAGCCCCTGTTTGCCAGTCTCAACACCGGTCACGAAGCGGTCCGATTGCGCTTCCAAGGCCTGCATCCGGTTCTCATCGGCAAAGTGCGCACCATGGACCAGCGGGCCGAGGCGGAAAGCCGGGTTCGCGCTCTTCTACACTGGCCTGAAGGCTGGCTCCCGGCTGTTCAGCCCGTCTTCGGAATTCGCAATGAACTCAGGGTCGTGCCCTACCCTCCCGGCTGGCTGGCCCTAGCTGTCAGCGGTCGGCACGCCGAGCTGGCCGGCCGCCTAGGCTCTGAGACTGAGGCGCGGGATGTCGCCCGGCTTCTGGCCCAGCGCTGGCAAGGCGCGGGGGGGCGGCTGCAGGCCCAGGTCACTGCGGACACGGCACGCTTTGACGAGGCACCTGAGTTTGCAACCACCCTGGAAGACTTTCCGGTCCCGCCATCCCAATCCGGTCCCGACAGCGCACAGCTTCACCTGGCCCGGGCCGGCGGCGGCTGGACAAGGCTGCCCCCCGACGCCTCCGAGGCGCGCCTGAGAGATGAGGCCGCACTCCATGGCCTGGATGCGACGGACTGGCAGCAGGTGCGCGACCTGCTCAAGAAATTGCGCCAGTTGCAGGAACTTGAGCGCGCCCGTCTCGCGGAGGCGGAGCGCCAGGCGCGATTGCCGCCTCCCCACGTGCTTCTTGCCACCCGTGGCGACCGCCTGCTGGTTCGTGGAGAAGTCGCCAGCCTCGCCCTGAAACGCCGCCTGCTCAACGCCCTCATCGACGCCTTGCCGGGCCATCGGGTTCTCGACGACCTGCGGGTCAATCCCGACCGACGTTCCGTCACCCCGTTTGAACCGGTGCCGATCGCCGAGATCCCACCGCCAGACCGGGATGACGGCAGCCTGCTGCTCGGCATTCCCGGCACGGGCTGGCATGCCCTGCACGCCCGTGCCGACTCATCCAGCCTGACCGCAGCCTGGCAACGTCCCTTGCCCGCCGACCTTCCCCCGGCACACGTTGCCGGGGATATGCAGATGGTCGCCACCTGGCTGAGCGGCGACTCCCGCGGGATTCCCGACCTGCCCATCCCGGCCCAACCCAGCTTTCTGACCCTCGCCCTGCTCCCCGACAAGGTCATTCTGGCCGGCCAACTCGCCGAAGAACCCCTTCGGTCTCGCCTGCTGGACGCCGCACGACGGGCCTACGCAGGCCGGGCGGTCGTGCTCGCCGACGGCCTGATTGCCAGGGGCAGTTGCACGCCGACGGAGAACCTGGAGCAAACCGCCCTGAGCCTGCCCCCGCTGCCGCTTGTCGGCGAGCCACCCAAGCTGGCCTTCGCCCTCCCCGGCGGCACCTGGAAAACCGTGACGGCGACCACCGCACTGCTCCAGGCCGGCGGTCTCGCCGCCGAGGGTCTGCTGCCGGAGAACTACCCCGCGGCCATGGCGGAACTCAGCCTGACCGAAGCCTACGATCACCTGCGGGCACGCCTGGCCCCGAAGGCGAGCCCGCCCTCACCCCCTGATGCCGGCGCGTGAAATTCGCGTTCACGCCCACGAAACTCTTGCGCGCCGGTGCCCATCGGGCATAGGCATGAACACGCATGTGGAATTTTCTGGTCCAGCACTGGCGCGACAGCGTGGAGATCGCCATTCTGGCCGTCCTCAGCTACCACGGCTACCTGTTCTTTCGGGCGACGCGAGGTGCGCGCATTCTCACCGGCCTGCTGATCCTGCTGCTCGGTCTTGCCCTCGTTGCCCAGTTGCTGGAACTGGAAGTCATCAACTGGCTGCTCCAGCGCATCTCCGTGTTCCTTGCCATCGCCCTCGTGGTGCTGTTTCAACCGGAACTGCGCCGCGTGCTCGCCGAACTCGGAAGCCGCAGGCTCTTTTCCTACAATCGGCCTGACCCCGAATCGCTCGACGTCCTGCTGGACGCCATGAAACAACTCTCGGCCAGGCGGTGCGGTGCGCTCTTCGCTCTTCGCCGGGACATCGACCTTCGTCCCTTTGCGGAGAGCGGCATCGAGATCGACTCCTGCCTGTCCACCGAACTGATCACCACCATCTTCCAGCCCAAGACCGCCCTGCATGATGGAGGTGTCATCATCGAGCAGGGCCGGATCAAGGCTGCCGGATGCGTCTTTCCCGTGAGCCAGAAAGAAGTTCGCGACAGGGCCATCGGCCTGCGCCACCGCGCCGCCATGGGAATCACCGAGGAGACGGACGCCATCGCCCTGGTTGTCAGCGAGGAGACCGGCGCGCTGTCCGTCTGCCGCCGTGGCCGCCTTGAGCATGATCTTGAGCCGGCCGAGCTTCGCGAGCGCCTGAACCAATGGCTAAGCACCGAGACCGGAGCATCCGACGACGAACCCGAACCGGAGGAGCCAACCCGTGAATTGGGAACGATTTAAGCAAATGTTCACACGCAACTGGCGGGAAAAACTGATCGCCATCCTGCTCGCCTTCCTCTTCTGGTTCATGATCCGCTCACAAACCGGTGCTGGTGCGCGCCCCCTGCCGCCCCTGCCGCCCCTGCGCGTGGAGTGAGACCGCATTTCCCCGTGTTTTCAGGTTGACTCCTCCCCTCCCGCCCGTATTTTCCACGCCCCTTTTCCAACTCCTTCCCTTCCGAACCCCTGTATGCCTGAAGTCCAAATCCGCAAAGGTGAGCCCGTGGATCGCGCCCTGAAGCGCCTGAAAACCAAGCTCGAGATGGAGGGCATTCTCGAAGAGATGCGCCGTCTGCGCTCGCACGAAACCGCCAAGGAACGCACCAAGCGCAAAGCCCGTGCCGCAGCCAAGCGCGGCAAGATTCGCTTCCGCTTCAGCATGCCGAAGCCCGCCGCCGACGCTCCCGTCGCGACGGCCTGATTCTCCTCCACGCTCGTTGTGGGGAACCCAACCCAGCAAGGCTGCCCGTTCGCACGGGCAGCCTTTTGTTTTTTGCCAGCTCAGGGGTGCTTCTCCACAAAAAGGCGGATGCCATCAGCCCCCATGCCGGTGCCGTTGGCCAGCTCATAGCGCCGCCACAGCTCGTCGTCGACGCCAAGCCCTGCAGCCAGGGTCCGCTCCGCCTCGCGATGGTTCTCCTGAATGACGCGTGCATCCAGCCCTTGAGCCGCCCAGCGACACACCCGCAGGTAAACCTCGTCCACCCGCGCCCGATAGGCGCGCAAATGCCGCTCCACATCGGTCACGGCACCATAATGAGTCAGGTAGAGCGTGTGGAAACCGCCGTCCAGCAGACGATCCAGAGTGTTGCGATAGGCCGGCGGGTCGAACTGCGGCGGCGCCGAAGTGACCGACTGATAGGGACTGGATTCCAGCCGGACGCCAGCCGCATCACCCGCGAAGCAACTGCCGTTGCAGACGAAGGCATGATGATGGCGCGCATGCCCCGGGGTGTCTAGGGCCGTGATCTCGATCGGGCCGATGTGCACCGTCTCCCCGTCCTCAAGAGCGATGACACGCTCCTCGGGTGCCGGCACCATCCCCCCCCAAAGGCGATCGGTTTCAGACCCATAGACGAGCCGTGCGCTGGCCAGCAGTCGCGACGGATCAACCAGATGACGGCGGGCATTCGGATGGCAAAAAACCTGTGCGCCGCGCGCCGCCCACCAACCGGCCGCACCGGCATGGTCCAGATGAATGTGGGTCACAAAGACATGGCGAATGTCCGCTTCGTCAAAGCCCTGCGCCCGGATGGCCGCGCGCAATGCGTCCAGGGTGGAGCCCGGTCCGGTTTCCACCAAGGCCAGCGCGCCGTCCGTCTCCAGCAGGTAGGAGGCGATCAGTCCCGGGGTGTCTTGAAAATGCAGGTCGAGTGTGTGGACTCGCATGGGCTACGGTTGGAGTTGCCTTAAGTCCGCCGGCGTGGGCGCGCAAACAGAAAGGCCGTCAGACCGCCCCTTGCGCGCCCCCTCTTTGCCGCTATGTTGGCTTCCCCAAAACGACATGAATCAGCTCGAACAGCTCAAACAGCACACCACCGTGGTGGCAGACACCGGCGATTTCGAGGCCATGAAGGCCTACAAGCCCCAGGACGCCACGACCAATCCCTCGCTCATCCTCCAGGCCTCGCAAAAGCCCGAGTACAAGTCGCTGGTCGATCAGGCCGTCGCCGAGCACCGCAACGGCCCGCTCGCCGGATCGGTCAAGATTGAGGCGGTCATGGATCGCATCCTCATTCTCTTTGGACTGGAAATTCTCAAGATCGTGCCGGGCCGGGTCTCCACCGAAGTCGACGCCCGCCTGTCCTTTGACATCCAGGGCAACGTCGACAAGGCACGCCACCTGATCGGCCTGTACGAAGCCGCCGGCATTCCGCGCGAGCGCGTTCTAATCAAAATCGCCTCCACCTGGGAGGGCATCAAGGCCGCCGAAATCCTGCAGAAGGAAGGCATCAACTGCAACCTGACCCTGCTTTTCAGCCTGGCCCAGGCGGTTGCCTGCGCCGAGGGCGGCATCAAGCTCATCTCGCCCTTCGTCGGCCGCATCCTTGACTGGTTCAAAAAGAGCACCGGCAAGGAATACGCGCCCGAAGAGGATCCCGGGGTGCAGTCGGTGACGCAGATTTTCAACTACTACAAGCACTTCGGCTATGAGACCGAAGTCATGGGTGCCAGCTTCCGCAACAAGGGTGAAATTACCGAACTGGCCGGCTGCGACCTGCTGACCATCAGCCCTGGCCTGCTTGGCGAACTGCAGGCCAGCGAGGAACCGCTTGTGCGCAAGCTTGACGCTGGCGCAGCCAAGGCCGCGAAAATCGAATGCATCGCCAGCGACGAAAAAACCTTCCGCTGGCTGTTCAATGAGGATGCGATGGCTACCGAAAAGACCGCCGAAGGCATTCGCAATTTCGGCAAGGACATCGTCAAGCTGGAGCAACTCATCGGTTCCTGTCTGTAACGGACATGGACTTTGGCGCCGCCCCTCCCGGGCGGCGCTTTTTTGCGTTCCGGCCCGGCACACAAATCCCCCTTGCAAAAGTGGTCTTCTGCCAGATAGCAAGCCGATGGACAACTTGGTCAAACCCGTCTTCACCGTCACGCGCGCCGACAAGGAAGGTCTGCTCGGCCAACGCGGTCTGGTGGTCTGGCTGTACGGGCTCTCCGGCGCAGGCAAATCCACCCTCGCCAACGAACTCGCGGACGCCCTGCACCGGGCCGGTCGCCTGACCCTGCACCTCGACGGCGATGTCCTGCGCAAGGGCCTCAATCGCGGGCTTGGCTTCACCGAGCAGGACCGCATGGAAAACCTGCGCCGCGCCGCCGAAGTGGCCCGACTGGCGCTGGAGAACGGCAGTGTGGTCCTGTGCAGCTTCATCACCCCGCTGAACACGATGCGCCGCATGGTGAGAGACATCATTCCCGGCAAAGACCTGCTCGAAGTCTATGTTCGGTGCTCCTACAGCACCTGCGCCGCACGCGACGTCAAGGGGCTCTATGCCAAGGCCAAGGCCAACACACTGGCCAACTTCACCGGCAAGGATTCCGCCTTCGAGGAACCCGACTCGCCGCCCGCCCTGTTGCTTGACACCGACCACTGGGACGTGTCGGAATGTACGCGCCGGCTGCTGGATGTCGTGCTGGGCAGGGTTGCGGCCTGAACGGCAGGCGCAACTTCGCCGGCGTGACGGGGTTTCTTCCGCCGACCCGCGCTTGCGCAACCGCCGTCACCCGCCACTTTGCCGTCATGATCCGCATCTCCGCCCTCGCCGGTTCTCTGCTTGCGCTGGCACTGTCTGCCGCAGAGCCGCCGCCTCCCGCCGCTCCGCCCAAGGGCGAATCCGGTGCCGACAAACCGCCCCGCCCGGAATGGCGCGGCCCCCTCGCCGGCTTTGGACGCCCGCCCCGCCATGACGGATTTGACAAACTGTCTGAAAAAGACCGGGGCAAGGTGCGCGATGCCCTGGATCGTGTCTGGAACCGCCCGGAGGTTATTGCCGCCCGCGATGATGCCATGCGCGCCAACGACGCCATGCGACGGATCATCCGGGAGGCTTTGCAGAAGACCGACCCCGAGGCCGCCGCCGTTCTGGCACGTCTCGAGCCCAAGGAAGAATTTGACCCGAGCAAGCTGCCACCGCTGCCGGCACCGGAAGCCGCCGAGTTTCCCGACGCGGTGGTGACGCGCATGGCTTCGGAACTCCAGGCCTTTTCCCGTCCCGACCGCCGCGAGGAAACCCGCCGGATGCATGAGCGTGTCATGACCCTACCGGCATTGCGCGAGGCCCTCGACAAACTCAGGAATAGCACCGGCGAGGCCCGCATTGAGGCCTTGCACGCCCTGCGCAAGGCCTATCGCGAGGCGATTGGCGCCGAATTTCATGCGGCGCGTGAACGGCGTTCCGCAGCCGAAGGCGGCAAAGCCCCGCCTCCGTGATCAGGCTTCGTCCCCCAGGCGACGATCCTTCACCAGATAGCCCTGGACGTAATCGCACACGGCCTCGCCGAGACTGAACAGCGACTCATCATAGCCGGACTCGCGCAGGCGGCCGATGTCAGCACAGGTGTGATACTGATATTTTTCACGCAGGGCCTCAGGCATGTCGATGAATTCAATGACCGGCTCCCTCCCCATGGCGGCAAAGATGGCATGGGCGAGTTCGAGCCAAGTGTGGGCACGACCGGAGCCGAGGTTGAACAAACCGTTGGCCGCGGGTGAAGCCGCGAGGTGCAGGGTCATTTTCACCGCGTCCTTGACGTATAGAAAGTCGCGCTGCTGGCAGCCATCCTGGTAATCCGGACGATGCGACCGGAACAACTGGACTCTCCCCGTTTCCAGAATCTGCCGGTGCGCCTTGTGGACGACACTGCGCATCTCCGCCTTGTGATCCTCATTGGGGCCAAAGACATTAAAATATTTCAGACCCGCGACCCGGTCGAGCATGCCCGTGCGGCGGGCGTACAGGTCGAAAAGATGCTTGGAATATCCATACATGTTCAACGGCCGGAGACAGTGCAGGTCCCCCATTCGATCATCCATGCCGTGGGCGCCGTCACCGTAGGTCGCCGCTGAAGATGCATACACAAACCGGCCTCCGCGGGCCAGCGTCCACTCGCAGAGCAGGCGAGTCAGTTCAAAATTGTTGCGCATCAGGTAGTCGGCATCCCTCTCCGTCGTGGCCGAACAGGCCCCAAGATGTAGCACCTGGTCAAAATTGCCCAGCGCGTCCGGAGTCCCTCGCACAAGCCGTTCAAGATCACCGCCGTCCAAGTAGTCGCTGAATTTCAGGGGCACCAAGTTGCGCCATTTTTCATCCTCGCTCAACCGGTCGCATATCACGATGTTTTCGCAGCCGCGACGGTTGAGTTCCCAGACCAAAGCGCTGCCGATGAAGCCGGCGCCGCCGGTGATCAGGATGCGGGAATCAGGGGTAAAAGGCATGGCAGGCGTTAGCCAGTGAGGACGGGGTTTGCAACCATCGACTTTGGTCGCAGCTGGAAGCAGGGAAGTTTTGCCTTGTCAGCGCATACCTTACTTTATTATATTTTTATTCAAATAAACTCCATGCGCACTCTCCTGTATTGGCTCGTCTGCATCTTCGTTGCCGTGCTGGCATCGAGGGCGGCTGAGCGCGGCGATGGTTTCGAAACATTCTCGACCGGACCCGTTCAACTCTTGCTGACTGTGCAGGATGAAGGACGCTCGGTTCTGCTCGGGATCGGGGTTCTGGCCATGGCCTACACCTACCGCAAAGCCTGGCTCGGCTGGCGCCGCCACGCGTGACGCATCGACTCACCAGATGGAGAGCATGAAGGCGGAACTGTCCTTCACTTTTACGCCAGGCGGCTGACGCACGATGGCCTCAAACTGGTGCGCCCATTCACGCACGACCTTGCGGGCATGGCTGTAGTGGTTGAAGTCGTGCAGCGACAGGATCAGCGCGGAACGGTTCTGTTCGGCATCGCTAAACTCCAGGAGGACCTGCTGGGTGAGTGGGTCATACAAGCGACCCTCGATGGCGATGCGACCTTTCAGGGGATTGCCAACCACCGACTCCGCCCCTGGAACAGCAATCAGGTTGATCATCCGGCGGGTCACCCCTCCGGTGATCGGATTGGGATCCAATTCAACGAGGGCGAGTTCCACTCGCAGGCTGTCTGAACGGGGACAGGCCACCACTTCCTGGCGCGGGCGGGGTGACTCCCGAAAAGCACGCTCAAACTCATGCCTCGCGTATTCGGCCAACTTGGCGGCTGCTGCCAGGCGCCCGTCGTCTCGGGTCTCCATTCGCGACAGCTTGCGCGAAACGGGCCGGAGGTGATCAAGACAGACCGGGGCAACATGGAGAGTCCAGCGATTGCGCGCCTCCGCCCAGACTGCCGGCGAAGGATTTCGCCAGACTCGTGCGAAGGGTGCACCAGCGTCGCCGGCAGGCCGCATCTCGCTGGCATGAAGCAGAAAGGGCGTGGGCTCGGCCGGGCTGGCCTTGGCAAAGCGCTTCAGATGGGTGCAGGATAGGAGGGGCAACCCGGCGGCAAGCAAAAGCAGGCGAGATATCAGGACCATGGATCAAAAAAAGTCGGGGTGCAATGCCATCGGGCACCACAAGGAATTTACGCTCCCCAACCCCTTGGAATCCACGAAAAGCGCCTCCGGCTTACTCCAGGCCGCCGTCGAGATCCCTTTCCACTTCCAAAATGCGCTGCAGGGCGTCAAGAAACTCCTCGGCAGCCTCAAGGGGAAGCATGATCGTGTCTCGCCGACCCCGAACATCCTCGGTGATCTTGATGACGCGTCCGCGCTCGTTCTCTTTGAGGTCCAGAAAGAAGATCTTCCGTTCGGTGAGGATCTTCTCCGAATGAAGCGGCGGGTTGCCTCGCCTCGGTTCGTCAAAGTCATCATTCCTCATGCGCGGGAGTCTCCAGAAATTACAAAATGCATTTTCGAATATTCGCGCCGATTGTAAAAAACCGACCGCGCTTGTCAATGCCCGCCTGGCCTGTTCAAGCCAGTCGTTTGGCGACCTCAGCGGAAAGCGCACGGTTGTCGACCCTGCCGGCAGCACGCTCCTGCAGAACCTTCATGACCGCCCCCATGTCCTTCCGGCCGCTGGCGCCGAGCTCGGCTATCACGGACTCAACCAAGGCGGTCAGCTCCTCGGCAGGCAGGGCTGCGGGCAGGTATTTTTCGAGCACGGCAATCTCGGCGCGTTCAGTCGCTGCAAGATCCTCGCGAGCGGCCTGCTCGTAGCTGGCAACCGAGTCCTGGCGCTTCTTGATCTCGCGCCGCACGACCTGCATGGCTTCCGTGTCGTCCAGTTCACCCTCGGCTCCGGACTTCTCGATGGCGGCGTACTTGATGGCCGACTTCAGCGCGCGAATGACGTTGAGGGCAAGACTGTCCTTCGCCTTCATGGCGGTCTTCATGTCTTCGAGAATCTGGCTGGCAAGGGGCATGAACGACATCATGGCGAGGGTCGCCGGCTTGTCCAGCTGGCAGGCTGGTCCCTGCAAAGGATCATCGGTTCCCGGCAAGAAGGCTTGCAATCGCACGCAAGTCCCCGAAGTTCGGACTGCAATCCCCCGCCGCACTCCTCTCCATGCCAGAATGGCTCGCTGTCATCATTTTAGGAATCATCGAAGGCGTCACTGAGTTCCTGCCCATTTCCTCGACCGGCCATCTGCTGATCCCGCAAACCCTCGGTTGGCTCCCGGCGCGCAGCGAGCTCTTCAATGTTGTCATCCAGAGCGGGGCTGTGCTGGCGGTACTCGCCGTTTTCGCCAACAAAGTCCGCCATCTGGCCGCTACGTTGAGCGAACCGGAAACCCGTGACTTTCTCGTGAAACTCGCCGCCGCCTTTGCCGTCACCGCTGTGGGCGGTGTAATGATTCGGCTTTTCAACATTCATCTGCCGGAGGAGGTCAAGCCTGTCGCGCTGGCCACGCTCATCGGTGGACTGCTGATCTTCCTGTTGGAGCACCTGCACCGGGACAAACCCGGCAGCAACCGCATCACCTGGACGGTGGTCGTCGCCGTCGGTCTGGCACAGGTGCTGGCCGCCGCCTTTCCCGGCACCTCGCGTTCAGGCGCCAGCATTCTGATGGCCCTGGCCCTAGGTATGACACGTCCGGCGGCAACAGAATTTTCCTTCCTCCTCGGCGTGCCAACCCTGATGGCTGCCGGCGCCTTCAAGATGACCTCGGAATTCAGCAATGGCGGGCTTGCCGAGGAAAATCTGCCCATGCTGTTTCTGGGCACGGTGGTTTCGGCTGTCTCGGCCTTTCTAGTGGTGAAGTGGCTAATCCGCTTCGTGCAGGGGCACACCTTCAACGGCTTCGCCTGGTATCGCGTCGCACTCGGAGCTTTCCTCCTGATTTATGCCGCGGCCCGGTGATCCGGTTTCCCCCACCCCATGTCCCCCGCCCCGCACAGCCTCGCGCGACTGCTCGACTTCAGCCGGGGGATTTTCCGCCGCACGGTCTTTCGCACTTACCGGCTGCTCAAGCACCCGCGAACGCTCAAGGCCAGCGCCACGCGACGCTGGTTCGCACGCCACTTCCTCGACAAGCGCGTCTGGAAGCCCACCCAGCACACGCTGGCCGGCGGCGTCGCTGTCGGACTTTTCGTGTCAATGCAGTTGCTGCCCATGCAGATGCCCGCCGCCGCCATCTTGGCCGCGGTCTTCCGGGTCAACATCCCCGTGGCCATCGTCATGTGCTGGCTGAGCAACCCGGTCACCATCCCCCCGCTGGTGCCGCTTGAGTACGCCCTAGGCAAGTGGGTGCTGTCCTGGATCTCCTCCGTTCCCGGCACCCCGTTTCCGCGAGAACTGCCCCACACCCTCGCCGAAACCTGGCTCACCCTCCGGGAGCATGCACCCGTCATGCTGTTCGGCGGTCTTGTCCTTGGCGGGGCGCTCGCCCCGATAGGCTACACCATCAGCTTTGTCAGCTGGCGCGGCTTGCAATCCTGGAGGCGCCGCCGGCGTGAGCAGCGCAAGGCCATTCAGCAAACGGGCGGCAGTCCTTGACTTTCCCGTCACCGGCCGCAGGCTCGCACATGCCCACGCCCGAGCGCACCCACACCATGGCCGTGTTTTGCGACTTCGAGAACCTCGCCATCGGCGTGCGCGAAGCCCGCTACGACAAGTTCGACATGGGTCGCGTCGTCGAAAGGCTTCTGCTCAAGGGCAGCATCGTCGTCAAGAAGGCTTACTGCGACTGGGACCGCTACCGCGAGTACAAGAAGACCATGCATGAGGCGGCCTTCGAACTCATCGAAATCCCGCACGTGCGCCAGTCCGGCAAGAACAGCGCCGACATCCGCCTCGTCGTCGATGCCCTCGACCTCTGCTACACCAAGGCCCACGTCGACACCTTCGTCATCGTTAGCGGCGACTCCGATTTCTCGCCTCTTGTCAGCAAGCTGCGCGAAAACAACAAGACCGTCATCGGCGTCGGCGTCAAGAACTCGACCGGCGACATCTTCATCAGCAACTGTGACGAGTTCATCTTTTACGACGATCTCGTGCGCGAGCAGCGGCGCCGGCGCAGCGAGGGCGTAGCCCGGACCGCCAGCACACGCAGCGGCGGCGAGGCGGCCGCACCCAAACCGCGCGCTGGCAAGGCGACCGCCCCAATACCCGCCAAACCCGCTGGCGACCCCGAAAAAGCCGTCGAACTTCTGTTGGAAACGGTCGACGCCATGCTCGCCGAACAGGGCGGGGAGGGCGCGGTCTGGGGGTCCAGCGTCAAGCAGACCATCAAGCGCCGCCAACCCCAGTTCAGCGAACGCTTTCATGGCTTCCGCTCGTTCAATGCGCTCATTGAGGAAGCCGGCCGCCGGGGCCTGCTGGTCCTGCAGCGCGACGACAAGTCCGGGGGCTATCAGGTGCGGCCGGGGACGGGCTTGACGGACGAAGGCAGCGAGTTGGGGCCTGCCACTGACTGAAATCACCGGGCAAGCGGTTCTTGCTTCCCCCACCGCAGCGCCTAGTATGACACGGCCGCCGCCGATGTGGTGA
>JAUREI010000264.1 GCA_030827515.1 Prosthecobacter sp.
GCCCGCCTCTACGTGCACGCGAGCAACGGCTTCTACCTCGGCACCCTGCTCGAGCGCCTGACCCGCCGCCGCCTGCCTCTTTGACCCCCATCTCCCATCCCCCATCTCCCATCTTCCACCATGACACCCACCCTGCCCTCCCCCCTCAGCCATCCGCCGCGTCACGCCTTCTGGCTCACCCAGGCCCGCCTGGCCTGCGACCGCATGCCCCCGGTCTGGCCCCTGCAGCGCTTCGTGGCGGTGAACCCCTTCCTCGGCCTGGCGGATCGCTCCTTCGCCGATGTCTGTCGCCTGATGAACCGGGTGGGGCATGCGACCCTGCTGCCGGACCCGGAGTTGTTTCGCCGCAGGCTGCAGTCCGGCAGCCTCATCCTCGACGATGTGGAACAGGCGCTGGCCTCCGCCCGGCAGGTTCTGCCCCCGGCCTGGGCCGAAGCCGCCGCGGTGGTCGAGATGACCGACCTCACCCAGTGGCTGCAAGGGGGACAACCGGCACCCACTTTTGACGCGGCGGTTCCCGCCCTGCTCAGTGCGGCCGACCTCTTCCAGCAACCCTCGGGCGGATCCTGGCTCGAAACGGTCACCGCCGAAATTGGCAAGTGGTGCGCCGCCTACTGTGACGCCGGCCAGGCCGCCTGGCCGATGCCCTGGCGCCATCTGCCCCTGTTCGCCGCCTGGCGCGAAGCAGCCGCCGTCGATGCCAATCCCGAACTGCTAGGCTTGTCCGGCTTCCGCGATCTGGTGCGCAACCTGCCCGAGGATTCGGACGCAGCGATGGGGCAACTGCTCGACGAACTCGACGTGCCCATCCACGCGGTCGCCGACTACCTGCACCGGCTCCTGCTCGGCCTGTCGGGCTGGAGCGCCCACCTGCAGTATCTCGCCCGCGAAGGCTCGGCCCCTGAATCCACCCTGACCGGACTGCTCGCCATCCGTCTGGCCTTCGAGGTCGCCCTCTTGCGCTGCCACGGCGCCACCGACTTCCGCGCCAGGCTGGCCCAGCAACCGGAATCGGAAACGTCCTCGGCACCCCCGCGCGACCTGCTCCTCGGCCTGATCTGGCAGCAGGCGCTGGAAGTCTCCTTCCGGCGCCGGGTTCTCGCCGGCCTGCAACTCGCGCCGCGCGACACCGCGAAGGTTTCGGAACGGCCGGCCGTGCAGGCGGTCTTCTGCATCGATGTCCGCTCGGAACCCCTGAGGCGGGCCCTCGAAGCCCAGTCACCCGAACTGGAAACCCGCGGCTTTGCCGGATTCTTCGGGTTGCCCATCGAGTTCGTGCCCTTCGGCGGCCAGCAGGGCAAGGCCCAGTGCCCGGTCCTGCTCAAGCCTCAGCACCAGGTGCGCGAGCGTCTCAGCGATGCGACTCCGGACGAGGAAGCGCGCGCCCTGAACCGGCTCGACCTGAGCCGGCGACTGGGACAGTCCTGGGACGCCTTCAAAAACGCCCCGGTCTCCTCCTTCTCCTTCGTCGAAGCCGCCGGTCTCGGCTACGCCTGGAGGCTCGTGCGGGACAGCTTCGGCCTGCTTCGGCAGAAGCCGGGCTGCTGCGATGCCCACCCCGAACTCAGCATGGCCTTCGACGAGCAGGTTGCGCTGGCGCGCGGCGCGCTGAAGAACATGGGCCTGACCCGCCGCTTCGCCCGCCTGATCCTGCTCTGCGGTCACGGGGCCAGCACGGTGAACAACCCCTACGGTTCGAGCCTCGACTGCGGCGCTTGCGGGGGACACGCGGGCGATGCCAACGCGCGCACGGCCGCCAGCCTGCTCAACACCCCGGCGGTGCGCACGGCCCTCGCCGAAAGGCACGGGGTGCACATCCCGGCCGACACGGTCTTCCTTGCCGGCCTGCACGACACCACGACCGATGAGGTGCGGCTGTTCGACACCCGGAGGGTGCCGGCGAGTCATGCCGACGACCTGAATCAGCTGCGCGCCTGGCTCGAAGCAGCCGGCACGACGGCAAGGCGGCGGCGGGCGGCCACCCTCGGCCTGCCCGCCGCAGCGGCCGATAAGGACGTTCGGAAGCGCAGCCGCGACTGGTCGCAGGTGCGGCCCGAATGGGGGCTCGCAGGCAACGCCGCCTTCCTGGTCGCCCCTCGGACGCGCAGCCGCAGTCTCGACCTCGGCGGACGTGTCTTCCTCCATGACTACGACCGCTCCGCCGACACCGACCTGTCGGTCCTCGAGCTCATCCTGACCGCGCCGATGATCGTCACGAACTGGATCAACCTTCAATACTACGCCTCCAGCGTCGACAACCGTCTCTGGGGCAGTGGCGACAAGGTCAGCCAGAACGTTGTCGGCACCTTCGGCGTCCTTCAGGGCGGCGGCGGTGACCTGCGGACGGGACTGCCCCTGCAGTCGGTGCACGACGGCAAAAATCTGGTCCACGAGCCCCTGAGGCTCAGCGTCCTGGTCGAGGCCGAGCGCGCGGCGATCGACAGCATCCTCGGTCGCCACCCGGCGGTGGCCCAACTCGTCGAAAATGGGTGGCTGCACCTGGTCGCCCTGGAGGACGACGCCCGCTCCGCCTGGATTCGGCAACCCGGATGCAACTGGATTCGAATTTGAGGGTTGCAGCCTCAACCTGCCCTCGGGACCGAGGACGGCGACACGAGTCGGGAGCTTCCTCGCAGTCCAGAGTCCGGGGGTGGGACACTTTCCTCGGGGCGCCTCAGGCGCCGATGCGATCCGCTCCAAAGTGCGGGCGCAGGGCCTCGGGAATGAGGATGCTGCCATCCTCCTGCTGGTAGGTTTCCACGAGGGCGACAAAGAGGCGCGCGAGCGCGGTGCCGGAGCCGTTGAGGGTGTGGCAAAAGCGATTTTTGCCGTCCTCGTCCTTGTAGCGCAGGTTCATGCGCCGGGCCTGGTAATCGCCAAAGTTCGAGCAGGACGACACCTCCAGATAGCCGCCCTGACCGGGCGCCCAGACTTCGATGTCGTAGGTTTTGGCCGAGCCGAAACCGAGATCGCCGCTGCACAATTCGATGACACGGTAGTGCAGGCCGAGCTGCTGCAGCACGGTCTCGGCATCGGC
>JAUREI010000200.1 GCA_030827515.1 Prosthecobacter sp.
CATGAAGCCGGGCATCTGATCTATGGCATCTTGGGCCCTCGCTTTGCGCTCTACGGTGGCACCCTGGGCCAGCTGACTTTTCCGCTACTTGCGCTCTGGGTCTTTCATCGCCAGCGCAAGACGGCATCTCTAGCTTTTGTCATGTTGTGGCTGGGAGAGAACCTGTTCAATATTGCCCGCTACATGGCCGATGCCCGCGCGCAGGTCTTGCCCCTGGTTGGCGGCGGCGAGCACGACTGGACAGCGATTTTCAGTCGCTGGGGCGTGCTTGGCAGCGACACCCGAATTGCCGCATTGGTGCGCTTGCTGGGCTGGGCGATTATTGTTGGCACTGCCTGGTGGCTATGGCGTAGGTCGCGTGCCGAGATTGATGATTAACGACTCCGCATCGGTCGGCGGATGGGACCCAAACGAGAAAGTGAGGGGTGTGGCGGGGTCGGTCTGGCAAGATTTTGAAGGGGTACTCCTGTGGCTATCACTGCTCACCACCAACCACAGGCAAACCTAATTGGTGGGTAAATTGGGGAGTAGAAACAAAAAAGCGCCTAAGCGCTTGATTTGATTAGTCGATTGGCGGGGCAGAAGAGATTGTATAAATAACTTGCTCAGGTCAAGAAGCATCGTTTTTTGGTGGGGTCGGGGATTCGAACGCTCGATGTAGAAAGCACGCCTAACAATTGGGTTGCCGCTCTGTTTTGATCTTGCCGCAAACTCAAAGGATGAGCCTGCATTCAGCCTCCCGCCGCGCCACAAGCCCAGGCAGTACTCTGCCCCCACCGTACACCCAGCGCCTCAGTTCGGAAGCCGCCCCAGCCCAGTCCCTCTGGTTGACTCGTCGTCTGAGAGTTGAAGTCTGAAGCCGGCCTGCTCCCAGATTGAACGTAAAGTCGACGATTGCCCCTAGCCGTGTTTCCGGCTCGGTCGCCAAAACGGGACAGAACCGAAGCGTTGCTCGCAGGGCCAACTGCATGTCAGCCTCCAGGTAGGCCTCACCCTGGACCAGCGTAATAGGGGGATGGGCTTGGTCGCACAGGTGCCCGTACCCGATCGTCCAGAACCCGGCTGGGCAAACGTACGGATATGCCCTGCCAGGATCACTTTTAGGCACCCTGCAAAAGCCCTCGAACCGCTTCGCGAGATCGATCGCCGCCTGCGGAACAGGGTTCATGATCGCACTCGATCAAAGACACGCCCCAGGAACCAGAAGTTCAAAACACCAGCCCATAGCGCCTGGTCTGCTTGGGTCCAAGCATGCACAATCGCATCGCCCCAGCTAACGCCCGCGGTTAGTGCACCGATGAAGACGGCCGTCTTCGCTGCGCAGTACAGCCCCATGAACCAGTAGGTAATGACAGGGCGAACGCTCGCAGAAAGGGCGTCCGCCCACCCCACCCCAGAAGAACGCCCCTGAGCCGCCACAGCCTCTTTCAAGGCCTCAATGGCGCCGGTGTTCCATGCTCCGTCGGCAGCGGCGCTGATCTCGGCCATGCGCTGGGCGCCGCGGAGTTTTTCAAACTCCAGAGCTTTGTCCTGCATGGCCAACTCGTGGCCGCGCTCGCCCTTGCGATCAAGCCACTTCAGGACCTCTGGAGCAAGGCGAAAAGCACCCCCTAGAAGGCCGCCGAGCAATGTCTCGATCATTGCGGGCCTCCCATCAGCTTCAACTTGATGGCCGCCCCCACCAGGAGCATCGCCAGGATGGCTGTGGTCACCACCTTGATCGTGGTCCGCCAAGCTGTGCGCCTTGCGTCTCGCCAAGCTTCGAGGAGTTCCCGCAACTCGCCAATGTCACGAGCTGCGTGCCCGTTTTCCAGTCCGAGCCGGGATAAAACGCGGTCGGCACCGCGTTCAGCAGCGCTATTGAGCAAGTCGTCGAAATCCGCTTTACGAAACTGAAGAAATTCTTTTTCCGACTCAGTTTGATTTGGACCGGTCATGTGGTCTCCAAAATGAAAAAAGCCCGCGCTGGCGCGAACCAGGCGGGCGGGACGGGGAATGGGTTGGGTCAGGCGGCGACGACCTGAACGGGGAACGGCTTAGACGCCCGCGGTAGTGGCGCGACGGTTGCCATGTCGCCGTTGCTTTCAACGAACCCGAGATCGATCACCTCCAACGAGGTGATGCCTTCGCGTCGGATGCCGTCGGCCGTGATCCGCGTGAGGATCAAGCCCTGGGTCTGGTAATAGATTGCTGCAGCCAAGACGGCCAGGTTGTGCGTGAAGGCGTTGTCGCAGGCGGTCGTCCAGAACTGCCCTTCGAGAAAGAGGCATGCACCCTTGCACAACTGCACGACCGGGCAGCGCGGGCATTCGCTGCGCGTGCTGAAGTGGTAGGCGGTATCCAGCCGAATCTCGTCGAATTGCTCGACGTGGCCCACCTTGTGGTGCGTCAGCGCGCTCATGTTTTGGCAGGTGGTGACGTTGCCCTTCATGTCGACCGCGATCGAGTCATCCCGATCCATGCCGCATTTCTGGCCGAGCGAAGCCAGCGGCCGACTTTCGGCCTGAGTGCGAAGGAACTCATCCACCTTGTCGCGCAGCGTACCTACGGCCATGGCAGAGCCTGTCGCCAGTTCCCAGAAAAGCCGGTGCCGGTAGCGCGCGTGGTCGTGCTCAGTCAAAGACAGAGCCAGCCCATCCGTGTCGTATGGCAGCATGATTTCCTCGGTGGCGAGCACGATTGCCTGCGTCGGCAGATCGAGTCGGTCAGCGAAATACTTGCGCACCGCCTTTAGCGAATCGTTGTGCCGATGGAGCACTGTATTGAAGCTCATGCGATTGATCGGCATCCGGCGCGACACCCAGCGCTTGATGTTCTTGAGCGTTGCCGGGTCATCGAGCGGGTCCGGGCCACGATGCGCCTGCGCCGGGCCGTCGTGGGAGAGGCCGATCCCGATGTCCAGGTCTTCAACCCACGCGAGTTTCTCGTCATCCAGCAGCGACCCATTGGTCACGATCGACAGTTCAGCCGCTGGGTAGCGGTCGCGAACAGCCTCACCCAGCGGCTTGAGCAGTTTCCAGTAGACGAAGGGCTCGCCGCCCCAGAACTCGATCTTGACCCCCGAGCCACGACCGTCAGTGCCACCTGCAAACCAACCCTGCAATTGATCCATGAAGGGCTCGACATCGCTCGGGTGGCCATCGAGGTCATGCGGCTGGTGCGCCTGTGAGCAGTACTGGCAGGCATAGTTGCACTTGAGCCCAAGCTGAAGCTTCAGGTGACGGATATCGCGCGATTTGCCAGCCGGGTTCGTGGGGTGATGCGCATGCCAGAACGGCTGCCACTCGCGCGCCTGGCGCGGGAAGACTGCCGGCAAGGGCAACGCTTCGCCGGTATCCGCCCAAACCAGTGACGAGTCCATTGGGTCGTAATGGGCGTCCCGCTGGAAGCCGTTGCGTCCATTGAGTGTCAGAGTGAATTTCATGGTTGGGCCTCTTTGTCGAACAACTCCGGGCAAGCCAGGCGGCAGGCCTCCTGCGGCGTCTGGTGCGCGAGCTTGGCGATGTGATAGGTCTGGCGGCTGCGGATCCGCTCGCCGTCGGAGACATTCACGGTGAACACCACCGTGGTGTCGGTCGACTCCACGACTTCGATCGTGCGTTGCATGGGGCTCCTTCAGAACCGCATCGGGCGATGCAGTTCGGCGTAGGTGTTGGTGATGACGTTGAAATTGACGACGATGCAGACCCGATCGCCCTCGAAGCGGAACGGGTTGGTCTCGTGCCAGAGGTAGCCAGGGGTCAGGACGGTCAGTCCGACGCGCGGCTGGATGGCGTGAACTTTTTCCCAATACGGGAAGGTGGGTACCGGCCGGGGATCGAGTAGCAGAAGTGCGTGCGGCCCGTTACGTGGCGTAGAACCAGCCTCAACGTCCACGCCATGGCCGACCGCGAGGTAATGCACCAGCACAAAATCCACCCCCTGGTGGTAGTGCGGAAGCGTCCGATCACCAGTTCGCTGGACGTTGCCGAAGCAACGGCCGGAGAGTTGAACCTCATGGGCCTCTCGCAGATCGACCGCTTGCGCGAGGTATTCCCGTGCGGCCATGCAAGCCACCCGCTCAAACTTCAGGATCGCCTCACGCTCGGGATGCGCCTCGGCTTCGTCGAACAGGTTGTAGTGGGATGTGGCGTAGAACCCCTTGTCTTTCATGAAGGCGTGGAAGTCAGGGGCACGCGTGACTAGGTCGCCACGCTGCGCGTCCTTGCGCTTGAGGACCTCAATCAGGGCCTCAAGCATGGGCTCTGGAAGATCGATCTGCTGCTGTGCGACCGGCGTGGGCCACATCTGGGCGGTGACCATAGGATGGATCATGGTGTCACCTCGAAATTTAGATCGATGAGCCCGGTGTAGCTGTAGAAACCGGCCTTGACCCGGAAGTGCTCGCCGACCGATAGCCCGAGAGCGCCGACACGCACCTGTGCCTGGCCTGCCGTGCAGGCTACCCTCTGCTGGGGCAGGTAACCCCCGGTTGCCTCGAGGTGGAGGGTAGTGTCTTGGTTGATCGGTTCGCCCGTGCTATCGACCATCTCCAGCCCAACCGTCACCCACCCATCCGGGGCGATCGGAATGGCGCCGGTCTGACCATCGACGCGCCGCAGACTGGGTAGCGCCGCCGCCATGTCGTCCAAATATTCGAAATCTGCCCGCGGCAGCCAGGCGTCAACGTTCGAGTAGAAGCCAAGCCCTTGGTTGAACTTGAGCGTCATCGAGCATTCCGTGAATGGCACCGATGCAAAAGGCTGGTAAACAAACAGGCATGCCGGCGCCCCGATCTGACGGGCGGCGCGCAAGGGATGCATCTTGGTCGAGTGCTCGTAGGCGAGCGCGTTGAATCCGGGGCGGGCGTAGCCGTCGTAGTCGACACCGATCACCCACGTGGCGGCGTCCTTGCGCTCGACCGACCCGATGGCCGGATCATCCAGATCGATCATCGAGTAGCTGCGGGTGCGGAAGTAGCGCCCGGCCAGCGCATCATCAAGCGTCCCGCCTTCGACATAGGGTGTTTCCAGCCGCATGCATGGCAGATGGCGGAAGTAGATGCCCGAGACCTCGGGCGGGAACGCTTTTGGGACTACGAACTGAGAGAGGTTGAGCGACCGCTGTACACGTGTGTCCATGGTCGTCGGACTCTCAACATTGAAGAGCCCAAAGGTCTCCTCTGGAATTTCTTGGTACGTCTTCAGACAGATCCGCCGTTCGGCAATCAGCGCTTCGACAAAAACGGGGGTCGACAGACTCGGTACGGTATGACGGAACATGGCATTCCCCCTCAGCAATTGCAGTTGCAGTTGCAATTGCAATTGCAGTTCGTCACGCAGTTGAACGCGCCGCAGTTGCAATTGCGGTAGTTGCGGTGGTATTCGCCACCACCGATTTCGTCGGCAGCGAGGTAATACCCGTCATAGTTGTAGCCAACCGATACCGGGTTGTAGGCGTAGGTGGTTCCGCCCGCTCCGTCATAGGAACTACTGTTGTGCCACGCGGTTTGTCCGATCAGCGTGTACCAGGTCCACCAGTTCCCGTTGGGTGGCGTCCAGTAGGGATTGCCTTGGCAATTTCCGTTTGGGACGTAGCCGTTGCAGTTGCTGGCAAGGTCGTCGTAGTACTGATTGCTACGGTTCATCTCGCCCAGGTCCTGACCGTCGGACATCTTGTAGCCCGTGTCCCGCGCGTTATCTGCCGGCCTGGCTGATCGGATGGTGGCGCTACCCGACATCACGAGATTTCCCGTCATCGTGTCGCCGGATTTCGCTACGCGACTGGAGAGATCTATGACCACTGTCGCGTTGCCAGCGGCG
>JAUREI010000222.1 GCA_030827515.1 Prosthecobacter sp.
CACGTCAACCGCCAGCTCGTCGGCCGCCGTGTGCGCGTGCTCGTCGAAGAACCCGGCGTCGCCCGCGGCGAAATGGACGCCCCCGACATCGACACCACCGTCTTCGTCTCCAAGAAACTCCCCGTCGGCGAATTCGCCGAGGTCGAGGTCAAAGAATGGCGCGGCTACGATTTGGTGGCGGCCTGAGGCTTTCAGAGCTCGTGGTTGCGCAGCCAGGCGTTGAGCTCGCGCTCGAACTCGTCGTGGCGGCGGGCGTCGTAGTGGTGTGCCTCAAAACCCAGCCGGCGCGCGGTGGCGATGTTCGGCTCGAGATCGTCGATGTAAAAGGTCAGGGCCGGGTCGAGATCGAGTTCCTCGATGGTCTTGCGGAAGATTTCTTCGCCCGGCTTGCTGCACTTCGCCGAGTAGGAATAGACACCGCCGTCGAAGGGCTGGAAGATGCCGAACTCGGCGAGCAGGTGCTCCTTGTGCAGGCCGCTGGTGTTCGACAGCAGGCGCATCGGAATCCGCCCGGCGAGCGGTTCCAGGGTGGCGCGCATGGCGGCATTCTCGGTGAAGATCTCGCACCAGATGCGGGCGAACTCGGCCTCGCTGCCGCGGAACTCCAGCGCCGCCACGGCCTCGCGCAGGAAGGTGGCGTCATCGAGGTCGCCATTCTCAAACGGGCCCTTGAGGTGGTCGAGCCGGGCCGACAGTGCCTCGGCCGGCCAGGGGCTGCGCTCGGCGACGCGCCGGGCGGCGACACTGAAGTCGAAGAAGGTCAGGACGTTGCCGATGTCGGAGAGCAGGACGGGGACGGGCATGGGGAAGGCGGGGTTCAGGCGGGTTCACCGAGCAGCCAGACGGTGCAGCTGCGCGCGCCATGGGCACCGACGACGAGGCACTGCTCGATGTCGGCGGTCTTCGACGGCCCAGCCAGGAAGAGGCCGAAGCCGGTGTCGGGTGCGCCCAAACGGGCATAGGCCTGGTGCAGGTCGGCCACCAGCTCGCGGGCGGACAGGACGAGGACGAGGTGCTGGGCAATGAAGGGCAGGACGCGGTGCGGGCCGAGCGCGGTTTCATCGAGCCAGACCGCGCCGTTTTCGCAGACACCGAAGCGACCCGGCAGCACCGCCGCGTGCAGGTCGCCCAGGTCATGCGGATCGGCGATCGCGGCGAGATCGACACTGCCGGCGAGGCCGGGCACGGTCGAGGCCCAGGCGGCGCCGTCGGGTCGTTCCGCGGCAAGGGCGGCGGCGACTTCGGCGAGATCAGCCGCGCGTCGCCAGCGGGCGCCGATGAAGTCGAGCGTGGCGGTGAAGTCGGCCAGTGCCGGCGTTTTCGGCAGGGTCTGCAGCGGGGCGAGGTCGGGCAGCGGCAAGGCCTCGGGTTGGGCGGCGCGCACGGCCTGGAGGATGCGGTCGCGGCTCATGGTCGGCGTTGCTGTTGCATGAGTTCGTGGAAACTGCGCGCCGGCGGCTCCGGCAGGTCGCGGTGGCGGGTCCAGGGATCCAGCCCGAGCTTTTGCGCCAGGGGCGCGAACCGGCGCATGAGCCGTCCGGCGAGGCGGTACAATCTCGGCCGACGCAGGACGAAGCCAGTCAGCTTCAGAGCCAGCGGCTTGAGCCGGCCGGTGCCGCCGGCCTGCACCACCTCCTGCCGCCATTTCAGCAGCTGGGCATGGATGTCGATCTTCACCGGACAGACGGCCGTGCAGGAGCCGCAGAGGGTCGAGGCAAAGGGCATGTCGGCATGCGCCTGGCGGTCGACGTTCGGCGCCAGGATGCTGCCGATCGGGCCGGCGATGAAATAGCTGTAGCTGTGGCCGCCGCTGCGCCGGTACACCGGGCAGGTGTTGAAGCAGGCGGCGCAGCGGATGCAGGCCAGGCTGCGCCGGTAATCCGCGCGCCCGAGCTGGCGGCTGCGGCCGTTGTCGACCAGCACGACGTGCATCTCCTGGCCGGGCCGCGGCTTGAGGAAGTGCGAGCTGAACACCGTGCTCGGCTGGCCGGTGGCGCTGCGCGCGAGCAGGCGCAGAAAGACACCGAGGTGCTCGGCCTTCGGGATGAGCTTTTCGATGCCCATGCAGGCGATGTGCACCGGCGCCAGGTGCGCGCCCATGTCGGCATTGCCCTCGTTGGTGCAGACGACAAAGCCGCCGGTTTCAGCGATGGCAAAATTGACGCCGGTGAGGGCGGCATCGGCGCCGAGAAAGTGCCCGCGCAGGTGCTGGCGCGCCGCCTCGGTGAGCGCCTGGGCATCATCCAACCCGGCCGGCGTGCCGAGGTGCTCGTGAAAGACCTCACCCACCTCCGCGCGCTTGAGATGGATCGCCGGCATGACGATGTGACTGGGCGGCTCCTTCTTGAACTGGACGATGCGCTCGCCCAGGTCGGAGTCGACCACCTCGATGCCGTGCGCCTCCAGATGGGGATTCAAATGGCACTCCTCGGTGAGCATCGACTTGCTCTTCACCAGTCGCCGGACGCCGTGGCGCTGGAGGATGCCGTGGACGATGCGGTTGTGCTCCTCGGCGTCGGCCGCCCAATGCACCTGGATGCCGTTGGCCTCGGCGCGCGCGCTGAACTGCTCCAGATACTCGCTCAGCCGCGACAGCGTGTGATCCTTGATCCGCGCCGCGGTCTCGCGCAGTTGCTCCCACTCGGGCACGGTCGCCGCCATGCGGTCGCGTTTGGCACGCACCATCCACAGCGTCTGGTCATGCCAGGCGGCACGCTTGGGATCGTTCAGGAAGTCGTGGGCGGCGGTGGGATGCGTCGTGACCATGGCGTGAATCAGGGTTCGCCGGCGAGGATTTCGGCAATGTGCCGCACCTTCACATGCGGGTTCGAACGCGCCAGCAGGCCGCCGAGATGCATGAGGCAGGACAGGTCGGTGCCGGTGATGAATTCAGCACCGTGGCGGACGTGGTCGTCGACGCGGTCGCGGCCCATGGCGACCGAGACATCACTCTCGAACACCGCGAAGCTGCCGCCGAACCCGCAGCATTCATCGGGTCGGTCGAGCGGCACCAGCTCCAGCCCCTGCACCATCTGCAGCAGGCGCGCGGGTTTGGAAAAATCGGCGACCATGCACTCGCTCGGCCGGCCGAGGCCGAGCCCGCGCAGACCGTGGCAGCCGGCATGCAGACCGACCCGGTGCGGGAAGACCGCGTCGAGCGACTGCACCTGCTCGACATCGTGCAGGAATTCACAGAGCTCGTGAAGCCGGTGCGCCAGCTCGTGGCCGCGCGCCTCCAGGCCCTCCTTGAGATGCAGCAGGCAGCTGGCCGAGGGCGCGATCACGCGGTCGAAACCGGCGTAGGCGCGGGCAAAGTCGTCGAGGAAGACCTCGCCCTCGGCGGCGTGACCCGAGTTCGCCAGCGGCTGGCCGCAGCAGGCGGGCGCGGAGGGGCATGCCACCTGGTGGCCGAGCTTCTCCAGCAGGCGCAGCGTGGCCAGCCCGGCCTGCGGGTAGAACTGGTCCACGTAGCAGGGAATGAACAGGCCGAGGCGCATGCGCTTAGATCGTCATTGAGCTGTAACCGCCATCGACGACCATTTCGTGGCCGGTGATGAAGGAGCCGGCGCCGTTGGCGGCGAGCAACAGGGCGGCGCCGACGAGTTCGCCGGCGTTGCCAAAGCGGTTCATCGGCGTATGGCCCATGATCTTGGCGACGCGGTCCGGAGTCAGCACCTTGCGGTTCTGTTCGGCCGGGAAGAAACCGGGCACGAGGGTGTTGACGCGGATGCCGAGCGGCGCCCATTCGCGCGCGAGGTTCTTGCTGAGGTTGTGGACGGCGCCCTTCGACATCGAGTAGGTGAAGACGCGGCTGAGCGGCAGCAGGCCGGACATCGAGCCGAGGTTGAGGATCGAGGCCGGCACCTGCTTGTCGACGAAGTAGCGACCAAACACCTGGCAGGCGAGGAAGACGCCCTTGGTGTTGATGGCCATGATCCGGTCGTATTCGTCCTCGCTGATGTCGAGGAAGGGCGTGGCGGAATTGACACCGGCGCCGTTGACCAGGATCTGGCAGCCACCAGAGCGCTCGATCACCTGGGCGAGCAGGGCTTCGAGGTCGGCCTTGCGGGCGGCGTCGGCGGCCACGAAGTAACCGCGGCCACCGGCGGCGTGAATGGCTTCCAGACGCTTGTCCGCCTTGGCGGGGTCGCGGCCGACCAGCACCACCTCGGCGCCGGCGGCGGCAAAGCCTTCGGCGATGGCGCCGCAGAGTTCGCCAGTGCCGCCAATGACAACGGCGGTCTGGCCCTGAAGGGAGAAGAGGTCGGAGGGGGAAGGCATGGTCAAAAGGAAAGAGCCGGCAAGAGAGCAAGGGATGCGCGGCTGTCGAACAAAGAACGCGGCCGAAGCGGCGGCCGCTGCCCCGGACCACGCACCTGCGACTGACCGAAACCCGCCTCAGGCGAGGATTTCGCGCACGACATGGCCGTGCACGTCGGTGAGACGGAAGTCGCGACCCGCGTGGCGGAAGGTCAGGCGCTCATGGTCGAGCCCGAGCAGGTGCAGGATCGTGGCATGCAGGTCGTGCATGTGCACCTTGCCCTCGACGGCCTGGAAGCCAATGTCATCGGTGGCTCCATGGGCGAAGCCGGCCTTCACGCCGCCGCCGGCCAGCCAGACGGTGAAA
>JAUREI010000127.1 GCA_030827515.1 Prosthecobacter sp.
CGAGGGTGTCATCGAGCATGCCGCGCTGGAAAAGGTCCTCAATGAGGGCGGTGTAACCCTGGTCATACATCGGGGCGACGATGTCGCGCATGCCCTCGATGCTGGTGAAGGGCTTGCTGCCGTGAATGTCCCAGGTGATCTCGCCGAAGACGGTGATGAAGGTGTTCACCGTCACGAAGCGCACGCCGCGCTCGACCAGGCGCCGGGCGAGCAGGCAGCTCTGGCCGAAGCGGTTCAGGCCGTAGCGTTCGCGCACCTTCTGCGGCTCCTTCGACAGGTCGAAGGCCTCGCGTGCCTCGGCGCTGGTCATGATGCGGTAGGCCGACTCGAAATTTGCGTCCATCAGCTTCGCCTGTTCGCTGTATTCGAAGTTGCGCACGCTGCTGTCGACCAGTTCGCGCATGAGCCGGCGGCGCTCGAGGCGCACCTCGCCGATCTCCCTGGGAGGCAGCAGGTCGGGCACCTTGAAATCCTTCACGGCCGGATCCGCATTGAGCACAAACGGATCCCAGGCCTTGCCGAGGAAGCCGGCGTCCTGGCCATGGGGCATGTTGCCGCCGGTCGGGCCCATGCTCTCGGGCAGGATGACATGGGCGGGCAGGTCGCCGCGCCGGCCCTTGAGGAACTCCATCGCACTGCCGACGTGTGGGGTGATGATGCCGCCGCTGAACAGTCGGCCGGTCTGCATCATCTGGTGGCCGGTGTCATGCACCGCCGCCGCCGTGTGGTAGCACGAGCGCACCAGCGAGAACTTGTCGGCGATCTTGGCATGCAGCGGCAGGATCTCGGAGATCTCAAAGGCGTCACTCTTCGTGCGGATCGGCTTGAACGGCCCGCGGATTTCGCTGGGGGCGTCCGGCTTCATGTCCCAGAGGTCCTGCTGGCTGGGCGCACCCAGGTTGAAGATCATGATGCAGGACTTGCCGTCCTTTTTCGGATCGACCCGGCCTGCGGCCTTGAGCTTGGCGAAGCCGGGCAGGGTCAGGCCGATGGCGCTGAGCGCGCCGGCCGACAGGAAGTCGCGGCGGGTGACGCCGTCACAGGTCGTGGCGGAGGCGTGGTCGGTGCAGGTGAACATGGCGGAGAACGTCAAAAGGTTTAGACCTTCATACGCGCTGCGCAGTCCCTTCTAAATGGAAGATGCCGCTTTCTGACGGTGAATTTCCGGGCGGCCTTTTCGTCGCTCGTTTTTTGTCTTTCCTATTAATGACGAAGACGGCTCTGATTCGCACCAGGGGATTCCCTTGGATTCAGCGAGCCATGATGATTCGCTTAGTTCCCAAATTCAGAGTGGCAGAGTGATGGTCCTTGAAGTGGAAGCTGGCTCCTGCGTTTCGCAGGGTGATTTGCAATCTGCCGTCACGAAGCAACTGCCACGTGCCTGACACGCTGCCGTCAGGATTCGTGAATTTAACATCGCCCGCATTTCCAAAATCAATGGCGACAAAATCGCCTTGCTGATTGCCGGTCCAGCGCCTGACAGGATCGACGGGCTTTTTGGCGAATTGCGCAGTTTTGAGTTGAAGGGATTTGAAGCCAGAGAGCTGTTGAGGCGCAGGGTATGTAAACAGCCTCATTCTAGTCAAAGACAAAGGCTGTAAGCCTGCGGACTGCGGTGTCGAGGCGTTGCCCCGTTTCGACCGATCGGATGTTCTGGTAGCAATCCTTGGATAGTCGACCGCACGGTCAGGATTGTCGGTCATTATGCACTGGAACATCCACAACTTTTGACCCACTTCCATGGTGGTAAAGGCCGTTCCGTCATGCTGGTGGCCAGTCATCTTATGCGGCAAAATGCCTGGTATCTCCGTCGCGCGCTGGCATTCATCCACGCAAAACGGCCAGAGATTACTTCACCGGATGAACTGCCCTCCGTATGGAGATATAACCAAGTATGGTAGGATCGCATGACCGCGCGACACCTGCCCGGCACCCGATCCGGTGACTGATGCAATGGCCGGCAAAGCTCCATGGCATTCACTCCTGTGGATTGCCTTTCTGGCTAGGCTCCCTTGGGGAGCTCACCCCCTCATGGTCCAAATCTGCTTTGAAAAGCTGAACAGATTCTGTATGTTCGTGCAGGTCTTATCGATGCTTTTCAAGCCTCGTGGCGATCCGTTTGCTCCACCTCTCTGAGGTATCGAAGCCCTTCGTTTGCGGCTCGTTTCTGAAGTGCTCACCGCAGGGACAGCAACTGGCCGGATGGAGTTCCTGAGGCCCGCGTGAATCAGCCTCGATTCACACACAAAACCCCATCCTCTGACTCGGCATGCCTGTTCACCCCACTGAACTTGACCCAAGAAAGCACGGCCTCACTCAGCTCATGACAGACGTATTAAAACGCGTGGATCAACGATTCTTCGTTGCTGCGCCTTCATTTTGTCTTGAAAACTGCCCTTATTCTCTTCTCCGCTTTTTCCTTCATCGGCTATGGAGCGGCGTGTTTTTTCTCGGCCCGCATGCAGAGGGAGTTTTTTCGCTACCGTCTTGCGTCCCAGCGGCTCAGGGTGGGCACCCTGCAGTGGTTGGCGGGTGCCGGCCTGCTGGCTGGCCTGAGCCAGCCATGGGTGGGTCAGTTGGCAGCTGGCGGCTTGGCGCTGATGATGCTCGTTGCAGTCATCGTGCGCATCCAAATAAAGGATACGCTGCTGCAGAGCTGCCCGGCACTGTTTTATCTGGTGCTCAACACCTATCTTTGTCTTGCCGGATTCTGATCTGCCCGCCGCCTAAAGCAGCGCAATGGCGACGCACATCGCCAGCACCGCGAGGGAAGGCAGGGCCTTGCGGATCGGATCTTTCACTTTGAGATGCATGAAGAAGGCTCCAAGCATCAGAATACCCATGCCAACAGCCGCAGGTTGCGCCAGATAGAGGATCCAAACGGAGGCTATAAGTGTTAAAGCCAAGCCGATTTTGAGAAAGCCGATGAGGCAGAAAATCGGGAAAGGCAGACCATAGACAGCGAATTCCTCGCGCATGTTTTTTGCATTCCTGCCCCGATAGGCGGTCGCTTTGCCGCAGCGCAAGAGCCAGACGTTTAGGATGCCGAATGCTACAACGAGTTTGAGTGCGATGAGGAAGTAGGTCATAACAAATCAGCCCAACGATTCGGCTTTCCCAGCTGTCAGGCAGGATTTGATCATGCTTGCTTCTCTTTGCAACCGCAAGCTAATCCCTTCATGGGTCTCGCTGACCGATGCTTCGTCCCACGCCCGCTGACAAGGTGCTGGCAGACGGAGGCAGCAGGACAGGGATGCCGGCTGTTTTTCTGTTCCGAAGCAGGCCACGCAGCGTACCCCAGATTCATGCAACGCCTGCTTGATTCCGCTGTCAAAGTTGACCTAGCCTGCTGGTTCGCGCTGACACCTTTAGCATGGCTTGCTGATTGCCTGTTCTTCGCGGGGCCGCTTCCTGCCGTTGTGCATTGGATGCTTTTGACCCTCGTCCTTGGGCTTATCCCGTTCACGGCAGCTTTGACGCTCGCGATCCTACGTTTGCCTGTCTTGGGTGCCTTGCGTCTACCCCCAAACCTAGTTGCCTACTGGGGGCTTCTGCTGTGCTTTGCCACTGGAGCCAAGGCTGACGATAAGCCCCGTGGGTGGCGGCCGCTTTCGCTAACGGAGTTTGACGGCAAAGATGCCATGAAGTGGCAGGTTGTGAATGATGGCGTGATGGGCGGGCTTTCACAGGGAAAGTTGACTCAGAAAACAGCCGGGACAATGATGTTTAGCGGCATGCTCTCTCTGGAGAACAACGGCGGTTTCTCGACCTTCCGCAGCCGCATATTGAAACTGGACCTCAGCCGCCATTCTGGGCTGGTACTGCGTGTGAGGGGCGATGGCCGCACGTATCAGGTGCGGGTCGCTACCGACGCGCGTTTTCGCGGCATGGAGGTGTCCTTCGTCGTCGAGTTCGCTACCATCAAGGGCGAGTGGACCGAAGTGAAGGTTCCCTTTGCTCATTTTGAAGGCAGCTTCCGGGGGCTCAAGTTGCCGGAGGAACGCCTGGATGCCTCGAAAATTCAGCGCGTCAGCATCCTGATCGGCGATAAAAGACAGGCTCCTTTCGCGTTGGAACTCGACTTCATTCGCACTTATGGCGCATCTGAAACAGAGGCTTAAGTTCGTCCCCCGTTTTCCTGAGCTACGCAGTTCTTGCCTCGATCATCGCTAGCTTCACCCATCAAAGCTTCGGATTTGGATCGATGTAACACGAGTAGATCGCATTTACGCAAGCGTTCATCACGCCTGGCTTCTGAGGGAGGGGTAGGCTGGTCGTTTTTGTATTGCAGCGACTGCATTTCACACCAGACGCGTGAGTTCACAGGAGCTTCAGCCCTCTGACCAAACAAAACGCGCCCGCACCGAGCAGAGCCATGGCCATGAGGACGAAGCTCGCGAGGCTGAAGCGATACCAGCCGGGGTTTTGTCGCCTTTCCACCACGAGACTGGCGGACATCTGCAGTTCCCCACGCCTTGCACTGCGCCTGCAGTGCCAGGCCATCAGCAGGCCGAGGGCTGTCATGACCAGACCTATGGCGGTGACCGCCAGTGCATGGGTGGAATCGCTCATGGGGTGTTGCTGCGCTGGCCGCTTTTTTCCCGCAGAAGCGCACCCGGAAGGGATCGAACCTTCGACCTACGGATTAGAAATCCGCTGCTCTATCCACTGAGCTACGGGTGCCTCGGTAGGGATGAATCTACGCCCCGCCCGCCCGGGGGCAAGCGGTTGTCAGCGGCGGCGGCCCCGCTCGCCATGCAAACCGACCATCTGGCGCAGGGCGGCAAACAGGTCGCCAAGCCTGCCCCAGTAGGGCCGGCGCGGGGTGAGGATGGTGACGTCATGCTGCGGGAAATGCCGGCGCAGGCGACCGCCGGGATGAACCAGCACCCGGTTGCCGGCAAACTCCAGCAGGGGGATGTCGGCCGGGCTGTCGCTGTAGGCCCAGCAGTGGAAGCGTTGCTCGTCGCTCAGGGCCTTCACGCCGGGCAGGGCCTCGCACATGGCGGCGATCTTGGCTTCACGCTTGTTGTTCGGTCCCTCCAGCGGCGGCCTCAGGGGCACGACCGAGCCCACCCGGAAACGGGTGCTGACGCAGTGGTCGAACTCGAGCACGTCGGCGATCTCATGGGCATAGAAATCCGGGCTGGCGGTGTTGAGCACCAGCCGGCGGCCCTGATGCTTGTGGCGAAGCATTTCGGCCCGCAGTTCGGGGTAGATCCAGGAATCCACGCAGTCGCGGGCGAAGTCGCGCGCCAGCGCCTGCAGGCGGCTTTTCGGCATGCCCCAGAGGTAGGACAGGAAGGCGCGCTTGGCGGTGGCGGTGCTGACCAGACCGACGGCCCGGCCGAGGGCGAAGGGCAGAAACAGCAGGTGCAGGACGACGCGCCAGGGGTGGCGGTGCAGCACGTAGTTGCAGAACAGGGTCTGCGTGTCGAACGGCAGCAGCGTGTGGTCGAGGTCAAAAAAGGCGTAGCGCATCCGGTGCCAGCACACTGCCGGAAGCGCCGGCGGTCAAGCGCGGCCTCACTCCAGGTCGACAGTCCCGCCGGCGGCGGCTTCATAGAGCCGATGGAGCTGCAGGGTCTGGGCTTCACCCAGCTTGCGGCCCAGTCGGGCGAGCAGGTAGAGGCCGAGGCCGATGGAGGCCATGTCGGCGAAGATCCACAGGCCCCAGGGCGTCATGCCGAGATGGGCTTGGCAGGCACCGAGGATGCCCGAGAACAGCCCGGCGGTGCCGACCAGCAGCCAGGCGTAGAGGAAGGCCGACCAGAGATTGGCGTTCGGTCCGTACACACCTTCAACGCGGGTTTTTCCCCCGGCCTCGGGCTCCAGGCTGAGGTTGAGCCGGGGCGAACTGAAATGGCGTTCGGCCTCGGGCACAAACAGGCTGAGATAGCCGGGAAAACTCTTCACTTCGCAAAGCTGGGGGTCGAGGGCGGCGGCAAAGCGTGTGCGCACCGCCTCGGCTCCACCCTCGAGGAGGTGGCTGAAGCGGGAGCGGACCTGGAGTCGCGGCATGCCATGGTACGCCATCGCGGAGCCATTCTGGCGGGCAGCGCGGAACCGGCCGCCGAAAGGCTGCCGCCGTCGACGCGTTCCTTTGCCATGAACCGTCGTCATTTTCTCCGTCAGTCCGCCGCCGCCACCCTCGGGTTTCCCGCCATCCTGCGTTCCGCCTCACCGAACTCCATGCTGCAGGTCGCCAGCATCGGCGTCGGTGGCATGGGCGGCAACACGATGCGCAGCGTGGCCCGTCACGACAAGGTGAAGATCACCGCCCTGTGCGACGTCGATGCCGGCTACCTGGCCAAGGCCGCCAAGGACTTTCCCGACGCCTCGCGGCATGTTGACTGGCGCGCCATGCTGGCCGAGGCCGCCGGCCGCTTTGACGCGGTGACGATCGGCACGCCCGACCACATGCACGCCGCGCCGGCGGTGCTGGCGATGCGCGCCGGCAAGCATGTCTACCTGCAGAAGCCGATGGCCACCACCCTGCACGAATGCCGGGTCATCACCACCGAGGCCGCCAAGGCGGGCGTCGTCACCCAGCTCGGCAACCAGGGGCGCTCCAGCATCGAGTCGCGCATGACCGTGCAGCTCCTGCAATCGGGCGCGATCGGCAAGGTGAAGGAGATCGTCATGTGGGAGAACAAGCCGCTCAGCTGGTGGCCGAAAAACACCACCCTGCGACCCGAGGGCGACGCCCTGCCCGAGGGCCTCAACTGGGACCTCTGGTGCGGGGTGCGCGTGCCGGTGCCCTACCTGCAGAACACCTACCACCCGAAGAACTGGCGCGCCTGGTTCGACTTTGGCTGCGGTGAAATGGGTGACATGGGCTGCCACCACATGGATGCCAGCTTTGAGGCGCTGAAACTCGGCGCCCCCCTGCGCGCCCGCCTGACCCATGGCGGCAGCAGCGGTCCGCTCTGGGGCGAGAAACGCGTCGTCGAACTGGAGTTCCCCGGCTGCGAATACACCGCCGGCGAAACCATTCGCCTGACCTGGCATGACGGCGGCGTCGAGCCCGACCGCAGCAAAATCCGCATGCCCGCGGCACTGAAGGAATTCCCCCGCTCGGGCGCCTACTGGGTCGGCACCGAGGGCGGCATCTTCAAGCCCTACGGCGTGCGTCCCTTCGTCGTCCCGGAGGAGAACTTCCCTTCGGAGAAATACCCGCGCGGCATCCCCGGCCAGGATCACTACTTCGACTGGGTTGACGCCATCCTGCAGGGCCGCAAAAGCTGCGCCGATTTCAGCCACGGCGGTCCCCTCACTGAAACGGTGCTCGTGGGGGCCTTCACCGACCGCTTCCCCGGCCAGTGGCTGGAGTGGGACCGCGCCGCCTGCGCCTTCCCCGGCCATGCGGGGGCCAATGCGCTGGTCAAGCGCAGCTACCGCGACGGCTGGCAGGTGCCGGGCCTGGGCTGAGGCCTTGCCTCGCTCACGCCGGCTCCAAGATCCGGTGCTGCGCCTCGGTCACCAACTCGTGCACGCGCACGTCATGCGCCTCGCAGGGCACGCGGTCGAGCACCTGCCATTCGCCGGCGACCCCGATCCGGCGCGCGCGCAGGCCGGGCGTGGCGAGAAAGCGGTCGTAAAAACCGCCGCCGCGGCCAAGGCGGGAGCCGTCCGCGACGCCGAAGGCGAGTCCGGGCACAAGGATGACATCGAGCGCTTCCGGCGCCACGGCCCGACAGCCCGGAGCCGGCTCCCAGACACCATGGACGCCGCGCCGGCAGTCCTCCGGGGTTTGGACGTCGGCCGGCCGCAAGTGGTCGCCTTCGACCGCGAACAACACGGTGCGCCAGCCCCGGGTGCGCAGCCAGGGCAGCAGGCCCAGGACCAGATCCGGCTCGCCCCGCAACCCGCCGAACAACGCCACGGTGCCGGGGGCCCGCCACGCTTCCGCCGCGGTCTGCAGCCCGACCCGCAGGCCGGCCGAGACCGCCGCCAGTTCGGCATCCGACGCCGCCCGCAGACGTTCGCGAATTGAACGCCGCAGGCGGGATTTGGTCCATTCAAGGGTGCCCTCGTCCATGGCATACCCGTCGCCCCAACCGCGGCACTTGAAAAGCGGGACTTCCCGCTTGTCAGCCGGCACCCACAGCCTTTAACTTTGTGCAACGACCGAGCGTCTCCTGCATGATCACCGACCCCACGCCGGAATCCGGCAGAGCTGCCGTCACCGGTTCTGGCACGCGCCGGTTTGACGCCGGCAACGGCGATGCAAACCGGGTCGGCCTGCTGCCCACCGAAGGCTGGCGACGTCGCAACCTGCAGTTTCTCGGCGAGGTGCTGATTCCCTCGCTGCTGTCGCCACGCCAGCCCGGCCGGATCATCGACGGCGTGCCTCTGGCCGCTGCCGACGAAATTGGCGCCACCTGGCTCGGCCACGCCGGATTCTTCGCCCGCATCGCCGGCGTCAATCTGCTCATCGACCCCAATTGGGCGCTCTGGCACGGGCCGATCAAGCGCCTGCGCCACCCCAGCCTGTGGGCCAGCGACCTGCCGCCGATCGATCTGGTGCTCGTCACCCACGCCCACTACGACCACCTGCACCTGCCCAGCCTGCGCCGGGTCGCCCGCGGTCAGCCGATCATCGTGCCACACGGCGTGGGCGACGTCGTCAAGCGCTGCGGCTTTGGCCGCATCGTCGAACTCGACACCTGGCAGCAGTTCAAGTTTCGCGACCTGCAGGTCACTCTGACGCCGGCCCGCCACTGGGGCGCGCGCATGATCCACGACACGCACCGCGGCTTCGGCGGGTTCCTCGTCACCTCCAAGGAGCGCAGCCTTTTCCACTGCGGCGACAGCAGTCTCTTTGACGGCTTCACCGAAATCGGCCGGCGCGCCGACATCGACCTCGCGCTCATGCCGATCGGCGCCTACCTCGCGCCCAGCGGCCGGCCAGTGCACATGAACCCGGCCGAGGCGCTCGACGCCTTCGAAATGCTCGGGGCACGGCACATGGTGCCGATGCACCACGAGACCTTCCCGCTCGGGGGTGAACCCATCCACGAGCCGGGCCAGTGGCTCGACCGGGCCCGCCGCCAGCGTGGCCTGATGGAGCGCGTGCGCCTCCTGCATGAAGGCGAGTCGGTGCTCTACTGATCCCATGCCGCTCGTGGTCAGCCTGATCGCCGCCGTCTCCGCCGATGGCTACATTTCCCGCGGCCGCGGCGTGCCCTGGGACCTGCCCGCCGACCGCGAGCATTTCCGCGCCTGCGCCGCCGGCAAGTGGCTGCTGCTCGGTCGCACCACCCATCGGGAGATGCTCGGCTGGTTCACCGACCACCATCCCCTGGTGCTGTCGCGCGACCCGGCCTTCTTGCCCGCCGTGGGTCGCAGGGTGGGCTCGGTGGCGGAGGCCCGCGCCCTGGCCGAGGCGGCCGGTCAGGACGAACTGCTCGTCTGCGGCGGTGCCCAGGTCTATGCGGCGGCCATGCCCGAGGCCGACCGGCTCATCCTGACCCGGGTGGATGAGCGTCTCGGCGGCGGTCTGCCCTTCCCCGCCTTCGACGAGGCGGACTGGCCGGTTCGGGTTCGGCGGCGCCATGCTGGCGATCCCCAGCACCTGCAGGCCTTCGAGATCCGCATCCACGAGCGGGCACGCACGGCGCCGTAAAGTTCAGCTCGCGGAAGTCGTGAAACTTCCCCAGGCAGCCGCCTCAGCGGTCGAAGAAGCTCTGTTCCTCGCGGTCGCCGACCTTCAGGTAACGGTAGTAGACCTCCAGCATGAGCGTGCAGAGGGTCTGACGGTAAATGGGATCGGCGGCGTCGCCGCTTGGCCAGTTGGGTCGGCCGCGCTTGAAGCTGCCATCGGGCTGCTGGGCGGCGAGGATCTGCGGCAGGAACTGCTCGTTGTAGAACTTCCAGTCGTCGCCTCCGGTCTGGAAGAAGGTCTGGGTGTAGTAATACCAGCAGTAGAGGTTGCAGTTCTTCTCCCAGTCGAGCGGTTCGGCAGTGAGGAACTCACGCAGGAAGTTGGTGCCCTTCTTGATCGCCGTGGTCTTGCCCTTGCTGAGAGTCTGCAGACCGAGCGCGCCGACGCCGGTGAGGCTCCACTGGTTGTAGTGATCGTCCCGGTTGGAACCGCCAAAGCCGCCGTCCTTGGTCTGCATACGCTCGATGTAATCAACGCATTTGGCGATGGCACCCTCCAGACCGGAAATTTTCAGGCCGGTGTATTTCGCCGCCTTGAGCGCCTGGAACTGCCAGCCAGCCACCGAAAGGTCGGGGCGCTTCGAGGTGAAATTGCCCCCGGCCGCATTCTTGGTATAGTAGTCCCAGGAGCCCTCGCCCTTGCCGGCATCGGCACCGTTCTGGCACTTGATGATGAGCTGCACTCCTTTCTCAAAGGTCTCGCGCATGCCCGGCAGTTCCTTGCTGCCAAGACGCGCCAGCGTGTACATCTCGCCCAAGGCATAGGTGGCAATGCCATGTTCGTAGGCGCCGGAGTTGCCCTTGAAGTCGTCGGTGATGAAGCCGTATTCATTCTTCTTCGACAGCTCAATCAAGTACATGATCGCACGCATGACGTTGTCGCCGTAGAACGGCGAATCCGGCGTCTCGCAGCGACCGAGGAAGCAGAGCAGTGCCAGCCCGGTCATCGCCGCCTTGTTCGTCTTGCCGTTGTTGCGCCCCCAGGAGCCGTCCTCATTCTGCTGGGACTTCAGCCACTCCAGTGAGGCCGACACCGCACGCTCACATTCCGGCGAGCCGCCATTCTGTCGCAATTTCTCCAGACGTTCCGTGGTGGCGCAGCGCTGACGCATCGACGGTGGTAAACTGACAAAGCCGGCCGCCCCCCCCATGCCCATGCCCGACCCGAAACCACCGCCGGCTCCAGCCTTGCCAAATCCTCCGCTTCCAAGGGAACCTCCACCAATCACCGAACTGACGTCAGGCACATCCAACATGTCCGGC
>JAUREI010000060.1 GCA_030827515.1 Prosthecobacter sp.
CCCGGACAACCGGCATCGACCGTCCGGCAATCCCGCTGAGGGAGCTCGTTTTCCGCAAATAGCCGCTGGCGGCGGGTCGGGCTCAATGTATCTTTTTTACTCTCCCGACGCGCGCTTAGCTCAGTGGTAGAGCACTGCCTTCACACGGCAGGAGTCGCAGGTTCGAACCCTGCAGCGCGCACCATCCCTCCCGGAACACCGGCACGACGGGGATTCACCGAGGCCTGACCGCACCAGCGCGCAGCTCCGAACCCTAAAAAAGGCGGCTTCCCGTGGAAAGCCGCCCGCTAAAACTCGATGCACCCGGATTCAGCGCATCACCTCGAGGCGCTTGCGCAGGATTTCCTTCTGGCTGAGCCCGGCGAGCTTGGCCTGGCTGGCGTCGATCCACTTCTGCTCAAGGGCATTCTTGCTCGGACGATCCACCTCGTAGAAGACGCCGAACTTCCCGGGTGAAGGCAGGTCGGCGAGTTTGAAGGCGGCGACATCGTCCTTCACGTCGTGCTGGGTCTCGTCGATGAGGTCATACACCCCGCCCTTGCGCGGCGTGCTGTCGTCGAAGGAGCCTGCGTAGAACATGACGCACTCGCTCAGGCACTCGACCACCGAGAAGCCGTCGTGAAGGATGGCGCGCTCGAAGGTGTCCATCATGTGCTTGACCTGGGCGGCGTGGGTGCGGGCAATGAAGGTGGCGCCGCTGGCGAGCAGCTGCTTCATCGGATTGATCGGACGGTCAATGCTGCCGGTCGGGTCGGTCTTCGACTTGAAGCCCTGCGGGCTGGTCGGGCTGGTCTGCTTCTTGGTCAGGCCATAGACGAAGTTGTCCATGATCACATAGGTCAGCTTGATGTTCTTGCGCGCGGCGTGGTTGAGATGGTTGCCGCCGATCGAGAAACCGTCACCGTCACCGCCGAACACGAAGACATGCACGTCAGGCCGGCTCAGGGAAATGCCGGTGGCCAGCGGCAGGGCGCGGCCGTGGATGAAGTGGATCCCGTGGCTGTTGACGAAGTACGGAAAGCGCGAGGAGCAGCCGATGCCGGCCACGCAGACAATTTTTTCGTGCGGATACTGCAGCTTTTCGAGCACCTTGTAAAAGGCGGCAAGCACGGCGAAGTCGCCACATCCGGGGCACCAGGTCGGATGGTCGGCGGTGAGGATCTTCTTGGTGAGCTTTTCGGCAGCGGGTGCGGCGGAGGCGGCAGCCTCCTGGGTGACGGCGGACATGGGGTGGTGGGGTGGTGGGGACTAGCTAAACGGGTTCCCCGTCGGCGGTCAATCAAGAAGCGGGCGAATTTTGTGGTGTCCTCAGACGAAATCCGTGATCGAGCCAAATCCGGCGTCGAACAGGCGCCGGTAGGTCCGGAAGGCAAAGCTGTCAGTCATGCTGGCAATCCAGTCGCAGACGACCCGGGCCCGGCCGGCGGCGTCCCCGGCGGCGGCGGCCGCCCCCTCAATGGCGGCCGGAACCAGATGCAGGCCGCCCCCCTGCCCCTCGATGTAGCGGTCGTGCAGCAGCTCAAAGAGGCGGGTCAGGATGACGTCGGCCTTGTAATCCAGCTGCTGGAGCTGGGGGGTCAGGAAGACCAGGTCCAGAGCGATGCGTTTGTTCAGGCGCGACTGGGCCTTGACGGCGGGATCAACGCTGAGGCTCCAGGCATGGCGGCGGGTCAAACCGGCAAGAAAACCCTCCTGCGGCTGCAAACTGGCGGCACGGATGTGGTCGCCGATGCAGCGGTTCAGGCGTGCCTCGACCCGGCCGTCCCGAATCGCCTGGCAGAGGAACTCCACATGCAGGGCTCCTGCGGCATCCAGTCCCGCGGCCGCCGCCCAGGCCTCCAGCCTCGAAATGCTGATGAAGCCGGCATGAATGCCGTCGGCAATGTCATTGAGCGAATAGGCCGTGTCATCCGCCCAGTCCATGATTTGGCACTCGACGCTCTTGAAACCGTTGCGCGCCTTGCCCGGCGCCAGCTCAGGCGGAAAGCCCTGGCCATCGAGGACGAAATCCAGCCAGGGTGACTGGTCATCGTAGAGGTAGTGATTTTTGGCCCCGCCGGCCTCGCCATGCAGGGTTTTGTACTTGAGCACGGCATCAAGCAGCGCGCGCGTGGGGTTGATGCCATCGCGACCATCGTTGAACAGCGTGCGGGTGAGCAGACGCAGGGTCTGGGCGTTGCCCTCGAAGCCGCCATACGGGGCCATCAACCGGTGCAACGTGCGCTCGCCGGCATGCCCGAATGGCGGGTGGCCGAGGTCATGGGCCAGGCAGGCGCTCTCAACGAGATCCGCATCAATGGCGAGGTCGTGCCGGCGGTTGAGCCAGGCGCAGATCGAGCGCCCGATCTGGGCGACCTCAATGCTGTGGGTCAGGCGCGTGCGGTAGAAGTCGTATTCACCGGAGAGGAAGACCTGCGTCTTGTTCTGCAGACGCCGGAAGGCGCTGCTGTGAATGATGCGGTCGCGGTCGATCTGGAAAACGTTGCGATACTCCTCCGGATGCGCCCGGCGCTGCTCCAGTGTGGCGATGTCGAAGGCGTTGTAAAAGGCGGGGTCCGGCGGATTCATGAGAGCGTCAGGCGGCGGCGGATTTGGGATCAAGGGCGTCGCGCAGGGCGTCGCCGAGCAGGTTCAGGGCGAGCAGGGTGACGCTGAAAAACAGGCCCGGCCCGGCCAGCAGCCAGGGGTGGGTTTCCATGGCGTCGGCCCCCTCCCGGATCAGCACGCCCCAGCTGGCATCGGGAGGCTGGATGCCCAAGCCGAGGAAGCTGAGGGTGGCCTCCAGCAGCATGACACCGGGCACGGTCAGGCTGGCATAGACCACGACCGGACCGAGCACGTTGGGTAGCAGGTGGCGCAGTAGCAGGTGCGGCAGTCGGGCGCCGCTGGCCCGGGACGCGGTGACAAATTCCAGGTCGCGCAGCGCCAGCACCTGACCGCGCACGACGCGCGCCATCGTCAGCCATTCAACCGCGCCGATGGCGGCGAAGATGAGCCAGAGCTCGCGCCCGAACACCACGACGAGGATGATGACGAAGGTGACGAACGGGAAGGCGTAGAGGATGTCGACCACGCGCATCAAAAATGCGTCAACGCCGCGGCTGGAGAGACCCGCCAGCAGGCCATAGCCGACCCCGATGAGGGTGGCGACGAGGGTGGCGACGGCGCCGACCAGCAGGGAGATGCGGCCGCCGTGCAGCACGCGCGTGGCCAGGTCGCGACCGAGGGGGTCGGTGCCAAACCAGTGGGCGGCCGATGGGGCGGTGGCCTTGAGCGCGAGATCCTGATCGTTTGGGCCGTAGGGCGACAACAGCGGGCCGAGGGCGCAGGCGGCGACCAGCAGGGCGAGGAAGACGAGCGCCGCCATCGCCAGGCGGCTTCGGCGCAGTCGGCGGCCGGCGGCCCGCCAAGGTCCGGGATGCACCTGCGAGTTCATGCCCGATGCCATCCGATGCGGGGGTTGAGCAGGGCCTGGACAAAGTCCACCAGCAGGTTGAAGGCGACGATGAGCAGGGCGTAGAAGGCGGCACAGGCCATCGCCAGTTCGTAGTCGCGATTGACCGCCGAAGCGACAAAATGGCGGCCGAGACCGGGCAACTGGAAGACGACCTCGGTGACGATCGAACCGGTGAGCAGACCGGCAGCGGCCGGGCCGAGGTAATTGAGCAGCGGCAGGCAGGCGAGCTTGAAGGCGTGGCGGAAGACGACGGCCGCCTCGGAAGCGCCCTTGGCGCGTGCCGTGCGGATGAATTCCTGCGCCAGGGTCTCGCGCAGGCCGGCACGGGTCAGGCGGGCGATCGAGGCGCTGTAGATGAACCCGAGGGTGAGGGCCGGCAGCACCCAGTCGTCGGCATCATACCAGCCGGAGGCGTTGAACCAGCGCAGCTTCAGGCCAAAGCCGAGCGCCACCAGCGGGCCGAGCACCAGGCTGGGCGCGCACAGGCCGGCGGTGGCGACCAGCATGCAGGCGCGGTCCTCGAGGGTATGCGGGCGCAGCGCCGCCAGCGCCCCCATGGGAACGCCCAGGCCGAGGGCAATGAGCAGGGCGGCGCCACCGACAACGGCACTGACCGGGAAGGCCTCGCGAATGATCTCGTCAACCGTGCGCCCGCCGTTCTTTTCCGAGACTGGAAACTGGAATGTGGTGAAGGCGTGGATGTGGCGCCAGAGCTGAACGTATTCGGGCTGATCGAGACCCAGTTGGGCCCGCTTCTGCGCTCGGATGTGCTCGGGAATGTTGCGCTCGCTTTCCAGCGGGCTGCCCGGCGCCCTCTTGAGCAGGACGAAGGTGATGCACAGCACGGCCAGCAGGACGAGGACGGCCTGGATCAGTCGGCTGGCAAGGAAGCGGAGCATCGGAACGACGGGGACGTCTGCCTGCTTAGCCGGAACCGGCCGGCGATGCAAGACAGGATGGTTCAGGCCGGCGGACGGGCATGTTCGTCAAGCAGGCGGCGCACGTTGCGCTCGGTGCCAAACAGCAGCAGCAGGTCGTCCGCCTCAAAAACGCGCTCCGGCTCGGGCACGCCGATGATCTTGTCGACCTGCGGGGCCGAGGAACTGAGCGAGGTCGCGGCCTTGCGCCGCATGACCGTCACCAGATTGAGGTCGTAGCGTCCGCGCAGGTCCATCTCCCGCAGGGTGCGGCCGACCATGCCCGGCGGCAGTGCCACTTCAACAATCTCGTGGCCCTGCCCCACGGCGAAGCTGTTGAGCACGTCCGGAGCCTTCAGCGAGCGGGCGAGCCAGGCGGCGGCCATGGCCTCGGGAATGAGCAACTCGTCGATCTTCAGCAGCTTCAGGAGGCGCGCATGCAGCGGATTGATGACCCGGCAGATGATGCGCTTCGCCCCGACCTGCTGAACGTTGGCGGCGACCGACAGGGCGGCCTCAAAGTCCTTGCCAATGGCGACAATGACGGCGTCGCAGTCCGCCACCGGGATGTCGCCGAAGCTGGTGATGTCGGAGCAGTCGGCGGTGACGAGAAATTCGATCTCGTCCTTCATCGCGTCGGTGTGCAGGGGTTCGTTGTCGACGCCGAGGACCTCATGACCGTCGCGGGCAAGTTGACGTGCAAGATGGGTGCCAAAGGAGCCGAGGCCGATGATGCAGAAGCGCATGGGAGTGGGGAAAAACGGTTAGGAAAGCAACACCTCCTCGGCCGGCGGACGACCGGCGCGACCAACGGCGGGAGGAATGAGGGTGGAGGCGACGGTCATCAGGCCGATCCTGCCGACGAACATGTTGACGATGATCAGCAGCTTGGCGGCGGCCGTCAAATCCGGCGTGACGTTCATGCTCAGGCCGACCGTGGCAAACGCGCTGACGAGTTCGAAGACGAGGTGCGTGTCATCGAGGTCGGGCTGCAGCTGGCGCAGCAGGCCAAAATTCACAAACAGCCATCCTAGGGTGAGGACAAGCACAGCCAGGGCTCGCGGCCCAAGATCCGTGGGCAAGCGGCGGCGAAACACGATGAGATCCGCCCTCCGGCGCAACTGCGCCCAAAGATGCAGCGCGGCCACGGCAAAGACGGTCGTGCGCACCCCGCCAGCGGTGCCTCCGGGCGAACCGCCTATGAGCATGAGCAGAACGACCACGTGCACGGTGACCGGGCCGATGGCGGCGGTGTCGACCGTGTTGAAACCGGCGGTGCGCGCCGTCATGGCATGGAACCAGGACGTCAGCCACGGGCCGCCGTTCGCCTCGCCGCCATGAACGAGAAACTCGCTGGCGAAGATCAGCAGGGTGCCTCCCGCCAGCAGGACTCCGCTCAGGGCCAGCACCAGACGGCTGTGAATCCGCAGACGGGGACGCGGCCCGCCATTCCGGCGCGCCCGCACGCCGGTCCACGCCCAGTGGAAGAGGTCGCGCAGCACCATGGCTCCGAGGCCGCCGGCGATGACCAGACCACTGACCACGATCTGCAGGGCACCGTTGCCGCGAACCCAGGCATCGGCAAGACCGTCGGGCAGGGTCGAGAAACCGGCGTTGCAGAACGCCGACACGGAATGAAAGACCGACTGAAAGATGCGTTCCCCGACGCCCCGGTCGGCGGGCAAGATCTGATAGATCAGCCCGGCGCCAAGCAACTCGGCAAAGAACGTGAAGACGACAATGAAGCGCACGGAGCCGGCCACATGGGCGAGATGTTTTTCCGAGATCATCTCGCCCAGAACATGGCGGTCCTGGAGGGTCATACCCCGAAACAGCAGGCTGGAGAGATAGAAGGTCAGCGTCATGATGCCAAGACCGCCGATTTGGATCAACCCGAGCAGGATCACCTGTCCGGTCGGCGAGAAAAACCGCGCGGTGTTTTCCACGGCGAGTCCGGTGACGCAGACCGCACTGGTGCTGGTGAAGAAGGCGTCGAGCCAGGACAGGTGGGCGCCGACGACGACGGCGCGCGGCAGCTTGAGCAGGAGCGCCCCGAGCAGGATGATGAGGGTGAAGCTGCCCATCAGCAGCCAGCCTGGCCGCAGGTTCAGCCGAGTGAGCTGGGCCTGATGGCGCAGGGCGCGCAGGCCAAGAGCCGCCAGCATGGCCCCCTGGGCGGCACCCAGCAGGAGCAGGTCGAGCTTGGCAGGCTCACGCCAGCCGATCATCGGCACCAGCGCCAGGGTCAGGGCCAGCACGGCGATGCCGAAGTGCACCGCCCAGTCTCGGGCGTATTCCCGGGGGCGACGGCTGCGCCATAACCCGATGACATGCTCGCCGGCAAAGCCCAGGGCAAGCACAAGGGTGGCGAGCGCCTGCCCGGGTGTGCGGGCGCCAGTGAAACCGATTTCCCCGATGATCAGGGCGAGCAGGGCAAGCCCCAGCAGCCGTGAATACCACCGGGGCAGCCTGGGATGCAGGCCGCCGGCAGTGTCGGAGCTGGACTCGGTGGACAAGGAAAAGCCGGTTCAGAAGCCCGCCTGCATGAGGGCTCGGTCGAGCTGCTGCTGGAAGACAGGCACGTCACCGGGCGGCGGCTGGTACCCCTGCGGTGCGCCGCCAAGACCCAGCCGGCCCATCTGATCGACATACCAGCTGGCGGTGACGCCGTCGCTGAAGGTGACCTTGCCGCTGGCCAGCGCCCCTGGCACCGTGATCTGGTCGATGCTCAGGCTCACCGTGCCGGCGCCATCCGCGGGCGTCTCGCCGGCGGGTTCCGGTGCCGGGGATTCGGGGACAACCACCTCGGGTGGCGGTTCCTCGGGCTTTTCGACGGGACGCTCCTTGTCCTTGAGTCGGACGCCGACATCGGCCATGAGCAGGCGAGCCTCGAGGTAGGTGAGAACAAGGGCAAATTCGGTTTTCAGGCGATCCTGAATCTGGTTGAGCGTGGCGCCATCGGCGGCCCAGGCTTCAACGCTGGCAAGTTGGTCGGGGGTCAGTTGGGGCATGGGAAAAAGATCAGCTTTTCATGGCGCCGGTGACAATGCCCGAGAGGGCGGAGGCACGGCGGAACAGCTCTTCGACCTCCTCCAACGTCAGGGTTTTGCCGGCGGATTTTTCCATGAGAGGCACAAGCGCCTTGAGGCCCTCGCGAATCTTCACCAGAGCCTCGTGCTCCTGCAGGCGAGGGTTCAAATACTCCAGGCTGCTCTGATAATATTCGGCGATTTCCGCACGCAGCAGCCGGGGGGTCTTCTCCGGCACATAGTGGTCGGCCACACTGCGGGTGGCGATTTCAAAGGCCCGCAGCCAGCCGCCGAGACTGACAAGGTGGGCGATATCGACGTCGCGCAGTTGCACCATCTCCACCTCCACGTCGGCCTGCGTCAGAGCCAGTTCGTTGCGCAACTTGTCCCACTCGCCCTCAATGCTGTGCTCGAAGAGGCTCTGGGTGTGGCGGTTCATGCGCGCCCCGGCACCGAGCACTTTGGCATACTTGATGAGGGCACGGCCAACGTCCTCCATCGCCTCGACCTTCTCGCACTGGACGATCAGGAAGCCGTCGGCAATGAGCGTGCCCAACCCCATGGAAACCAGAACACGGTCCGAGGGGGTCTGACGCGTGACCGGTCGCTTGAGGGCATCGTAGGAGAGCTTACCCAGACCATCGAGCATCTCAAACAACTTGCGGATGCTCGGCGTGGTGAAGTCATTGACCCCGAACTCCTCTCGCACATGCTCGTCGCCGAGCAGGTCCTCGGGAATGACGGGGTGCTCCCCCTCGGTGGCGGGTGGTGGCGGCACCGGCGGGGGCGCAGCGGGCGTCTGGGCTCCAGCCGTCCCCTGCCCTAGCAGCAGGCTGCAGAACAGGCCGGCCAGAACGGCCGAACGGCGGGAGAAACGGGCGGGAGGCATGAAGGGTGACGTATTATTACGCGCTTCACGGAAGGATTTCCAGCGATTGCTGGGCCGCCCTGCATTCTCCACTCAACCGCAATTGCGCCATTGCAAAAACACAAAAGCCCTTTAGCCTCCGCATTTAGCGCACCGATATCGACCGATTTCGAAGTGCCTGACATCAGAAACCCAAACATCATCCATGAAAGCCACCATCCTTGCCCTGCTCGCCATGGCCGCCGTGTCCACCCTTGTCTCCTGCGCCTCCAAGGCCCCGCCGCCTCCGCCGCCGGCCCCGGTTCAGTACAGCAAGTAATCCCTCGGCGGACCACCACCCCACAACATCCTCATCATGACCCGCATCCTCTCTCTCGCCCTTGTCTCCGCCTCCCTGGTGCTCGCTTCCTGCGCCACCAAGAAAGACTGCTCCTCCTGCACCAGCGGCAAAGCTGCCGCCTCGTGCTGCCCGAAGAGCAAGTCCGAGTGCTGCGACAAGAAGCACTAAGACTCCCGGCGGCTCTCGTCCGTCGCTCCAAACCGTCCGCCGCATTCCGGCGGGCGGTTTTTTTGCGCCTGCTCAGGCCGGTTGACCGCACTGACTGGCTGGCTTAACTCGCGCCATGGCATTTCCCATCCGCTCCCCCCGTGACACCGTCGCTGGCATCATGGTCTTCGGGCGCATCCTCGACAAGATCCGCCTGCATGCCAGCGGCGCGCTGCCGGAAGGCTATCACCTTGGCGTCATTGCCGGCAAGCGCACCTTCGATGACCGGGTCTGCCGGTTGCTCGGCGTTGAGTTCGAAGCTCTCAGCCGCCGCGTTGCCGAGGGTGGCAGCGATGAGGAAATCCTCGAGTGGTGCTTTGCCAACGGCCGCCATCCGGATGCCGAGCAGGTCGAGCTTTTCAACGGGTTCATGATGAAACGCGGCTGGCGCGATGCCGCCAGCGAGGGCCTGGTCCAGCAGCGCCGCGAGGCCGGTCTAGGCCACCGCGAGGATCTGGTGACCTTCTTCGACCTCATGGACACCGAGGAAGGTCGCTCCCCCTGAGTCGCGACAAATCACCTCCCCCATGGAACCCTTTCTCGTCATCGGCCTGCTGGCCTGCGCCCTGGTGCTGTTTGCCTCGGAAAAGGTCTCCGTGGATCTGGTCACCCTTGGCCTGCTGGCCACGCTCGTGCTGAGCGGTGTGCTCAGTGCCGAAGAGGCCTTCGCCGGCTACGGCCGCGAGGTCATTGTCATGCTTGGATCCATCTTCGTGGTGGGTGCCGCCCTGCGCGAAACCGGTGTACTCGACACCCTCGGCCACCTGCTGGCACGCGTCAGCGGCGGCAATGTCGGCCGGCTCAAGACCGGCCTGCTGTTTGGCGTCGGCGGCATCTCCGCCTTCATGAACAACACGACCGTCGTGGCCATGTTCCTCGGACCGGTCATCGGCCTGGCCCGGCGCATGAACCTGTCGCCCTCACACCTGCTCATGCCGCTGGCCTACGCCTCCATCCTCGGCGGCACCTGCACCCTCATCGGCACCTCCACCAATGTCGCTGTCAGCGGTGCCTTCAAGCAGGCCAATCTGGCCGAGGTCGGCATGTTCGAAACCGCGCGCGTCGGCGTGCCCGTCTGCCTGGTCGGCTTTGCCTACCTGCTGCTCTTCGGACGTCGTCTCATCCCGGTGCGCGACCGCGCCGGCCAGGAGGAGGGCGGCGTGAACTTCCGAGAATACTTCTCCGAGGTGGTCATCCTGCCGGAATCCCCGATGATTGGCCAGGAGGTGTTCAACTCCGATTTCTCCGTCCTCGGCTTCATGGTGCTGCAACTCATGCGCGGCGGCGAGGAAATCGGCATATCCCCGCACACACGCTTCGAGGGCGGCGACATCGTCCGCGTGGCCGGCAAGGTCGAAAACCTGATCCGCATCAAGAAGATCGAAGGCCTCGACATCCTGGAGGACGTCACCCTGCGCAACTCGGGGGTCGACATGAGTGGTGCCAGCGTCGCCGAGGTCGTCCTCACTCCGCGATCCGCGCTTGTCGGTCGCACCCTGCGCAACAGCAACTTCCGCCGTCGCTCGGGCCTGTCGGCGCTTGCCCTGCGACGAGGCGACCAGTCAATCCGCGACCACCTTGCCGATGTGACCCTTGAGGCGGGCGACCTTCTGCTGGTTCAGGGCCCGCTGGACCGCCTGCGCGGTTATGAGGAAAACTCCGAAATGGTCGTCATCGGCGAACACGCCTCCACAACCGGGGCACGCAAGCGTGGCATCGCCCTGCTGGCCGGCTTCGTGCTCGCCGTTGCCGCCAGTTCCTGCGGGTTGCTGCCACCGGCCATCGCCTTCCTGCTGGTTGCCCTTCTCGCCCTGGCGACGCGCTGCCTGAGCCTGGAGGCCGCCTATGAGAACATCGACTGGCGACTGCTCATCCTGATCGGTGGCATGACCGCCTTCGGCACCGCCATGACGAACTCCGGAGCGGCGCGGATGCTGGCCGACCTGCTCACCGGACAGCTTGCCGCCTTCGGGCCGCAGGCCGTTCTGGCGGGCTTCTGCGTCCTGACGGTTTTCCTGACCCAGGGACTGTCCAATGCCGCCGCCGCCCTCGTTGTGCTTCCCATCGCCCTGGAATCAGCAACCACCCTCCAGGTCGATCCGCGAACCTTCGGCATGGGTGTCATGCTCAGCGCCAGCATCTCGGTGCTCACCCCCTTCGAGCCGAGCTGCATTCTCGTCTACGGTCCCGGCAAATACCGGTTTGCCGACTTCATGAAGGTGGGCAGCGGCCTGGTTGCCTGCTCCCTCGTGCTGATCATCACGCTGGTGCCGGTGTTTTGGCCGCTGCGCTGAACCCGCCGCTCAGGACCGCTTTTTCAGCAGGATGCGCTTGAAGCGCCCCTCGCCGTCCAGGCTGACGCTCATCACCTGCGGATCATCGGCGAAAACCTGATGCACCAGCCGGCGGTAGTAGCTGTTCATCGGCTCGGTCGTCTGCGGCGGGCCACCGGCTCGAACACGCTCACCCAGCTCTCGCGCATGGTCGACCAACCGGTCCTCCTTCATCGTGCGAAAATACTCGATGTCGACGCGAACGCGCGGCGCCCCCGGCAGATGCTTCTGCAGGATGCGGTTCACCAGGTACTGGATGTCCTCAAGGGTGGCTCCGCGCCGGCCAATCAGCCGGTCGGCGTCCTCGGTGTGCAACTGCAGCGTGGGTCCCTCGGGCCCGTCCAGTTCCTCGATGCGGACGGCAAATCCCAGGTAACCCAGCATGGTGTCGACGATGTGGCGGGCGTGGGTCAGGGCGTTCATGGCGATCTGATTCCACCATAAAAAGGCCAGCCCCGTTTCTCAACGAAAACCCGCCGCCGTCGACTAGCCCCCGAGCTTCGGCGGCTTGCCGCCCTTCTTCTTGTCCTTGTTGCCCGGATTCATGGGGTTGAAGAACGGATTCTGCGGCGGCGGCCCCTTGGGCAGGCGCTCCACCTTCTCGAGCACGGGGTCCTTCATGTACATGCGCATGATCCAGCTCTGGAAAATCGCGAAGATGTTCTGGGTCGACCAGTACAGCGACAGCGCCGCGGCAAAGTTGTAGCAGATGAACAGGAAGAAGAAGGGCATGATGGCGAACATCATCTTCTGGGTCTTGTCGACCGTCGCCGGTTGCGGCGTCAGCTTCATCTGCAGGATCATCGTCAGGCCCATGATCAGCGGCAGCGGGTTGACGTCGAAGTCATTGCCCATCAGCGGCAACTGGAAGGGAAAGACCAGAGTGTGCACGGTGTCGGCGATCGACAGGTCCTTGACCCACAGGAAGGGCTGGCCGCGCAGTTCGGCGGCATTCTGCAGGACGCTGTAGAAGGCGAAGAAGATGGGGATCTGCAGCAACATCGGCAGGCAGCCGCCAAGCGGGTTGACGCCGTAGTCCTTGTACAGCTTCATCACCTCCATCTGCTGCTTCTGCGGCTCGTCCTTGAACTTTTCCTGCAGCTCCTTCATTTTCGGCGCCAGCAAGCCCATGCGCTTCATGGAATACTGGGCCTTCGACTGCAGCGGCCAGAGCAGCGTTCGGATAACAATGGTCAACAGAATGATGGCGATGCCCCAGTTGCCGCTCAGGCCGTGCATCCAGCGCATGACGTTGGTCAGCCCCTTGCTGATCCAACCGAACATGCCGTAGAACATGATGAACTCGCGCTGCTCACCAAGCTCCTTGAGCCGGTGATACTCCTTCGGCCCCATGTAGACCTGATAGTCCTCCGTCTGGCTGCCCCCCGGAGCCAGATCGACCGGCGGCAGGCTCAAGGCGGCCTGCATGGCCCAGTCGCTGCGACCCGCGTCCTCATCCTTGTACTTGTCGTTTGAGTGGTCGACCAGGAAGCGTGCGGCCCAGACCTTCCCGGGTTTCTCCGGACGGCCCTCGCGGCTGACAATCGTGGCGTAGAACCGGCTCATCACGCCGGCGTAGCGCAGGCGCGCATGACTGGCGCGGTAGTCGGTCTTCTCACTCGAAAACATGCCGCCGCCAAACCAGTTGGCGTCCTTGTTCTCGGCGTCGCCGCCATCGTTCCAGAAGACGCTCGGACGCAGGGGCTCGTCGGGTGCCATCGAGGCGGCCGTGCCGGCAAACAGATGGTATTCCTCGGAGCGATGCGCCGCGGCACCGGTATTGGTCAGCGTGACCGTCAGGCGCAGCAGGTGCGGATCACTGGCGTCATCGCTGAGCGAGTAGGCCTTGCGCACGGCAATGCCCTCGGAGGTGACCCCTTCAAAGGTGACGCCGGTGGCGCTCTTTTCGGTGATCCGGTAGGCGACCGCATCCAGACCGGCCGCCTCGCGGCGGAGGGCGCCGACGGCTTCCTTGCCGTGACCGTTGAGGGTGATCTGGTCATTGCCGCCCAGCACGGTTTTCTCAACCCCGCCACCGCGGGTGGTGAAGTGCCAGGCCACGCTGCCCTTTTCCAGGACATGCCGTTCTTCGGGAACATCCGTCGCGGGTGCGGCCGGAGTCGCGGCGACCGGCGCTGAGGGTGCCGCAGGGTTTGCCGGAGCGACGGCGGCCGGCGTGGGGGCGGCGGCCTGCTGCGCAGCGAGCGCCTGCTGGTTTTGCACGGCGAACCAGTAGTTCACGGCCATACCGACGGCGCAGAGGGAAATGACAAACCAGGCTTTGCGGTCCATGTGGGATAAAATCAGAAATTAATGCGGGTGACGCTCCGAACAATCGGGAACGGGATCATGCCCCTGCCCACCCCAGGGATGGCAGCGCGCGAGACGACGCAGGCCGAGCCAGCCGCCGAGCCACACGCCGTGGGTTTCGACCGCCTGCAGAAAGTATTCCGAGCAGGTCGGTGTGAAGCGGCAGCCGGAGGCCGGACCGCCAAGAAAGTGCAAGACCGGGGAAATCAGCAACTGGTAGACCCGGATGAGAAGGCGCACGAGGAACTTCATGGCCGCGGCTCGTTCTGCAGGAGGCCGGCACGGCGGGCCAGCCGGAGCCAGTCCTGTTCGAGTTCGGCATAGGTGGCTGCCGGAGCACGCCAGCGGCCAACGGTGATAAAATTGAATCCTGGACGGATCCGGGACCGGGCCGCGCGAATGATCTCGCGAATCTGCCGCCGGAGCCGGTTACGCTGAACGGCATTGCCGAGTTTTTTGCCTGTGACCAGGCCGAAGCGGAAATCGGCAAGGCTGTCATCACGCAGCAGGGCGAGAACAAAAAAGCGACCCGCCTGACTGCTGCCCTCCTTCCTGATGCGCGCAAAGTCACGCGACTCCTTCAGACGAAGGCGGGAGGGCAGGCGCATGGCGGGCCTCGGCGCACTCAGGCGTGCTGTTGCACGTGGCGCTTGTAGTGAATCTCCACGCCCACCGGCATGAGGCGCTTGCGGCCACGGGCGCGGCGGCGGCGGATGATGTCGCGGCCGTTCGGGGTCTTCATGCGGGCGCGGAAACCGAACTGGCGCTTCCGGGTGCGTTTCGATGGCTGATAAGTCCTCTTGGGCATAAAGGGTGGGGTGGGTGAAGTCTGCGTCACGTCCCCGGGCGAAGTGGTCGCTGGGACCAATCCGGCTAGGGGGCGAGCAGACTACCCGCACCCGGACCTTTGTCAAATACAGTTCTGCAAAGCGCGGAGGGGAGTCCCGGGGGGCACGGAATCTGGGGGAATCTGACCTGTCTGACGTCAGCGACGCTGCGCGGAATGTCGTGCCATTCGAAGCCGGGCGGAGAAGATCAGCCCGTCCTTCCCTCGTTGAGCTCCCGAGGGCATTCTTCGCCGCTAAGACGGCGAAGAATGGCGGAAAGAGAGGGATTTTCCTTCGCGGAGCTCAGGCCATCCGGGTTAGGCTTCGCCTGGTCCTTGCTGTCCTTGCCCGCTGCGCGGGCTGGCGGACAGAGAGGGATTCGAACCCTCGGTGCCTTTGACAGCACACACGCTTTCCAGGCGTGCCCGATCGACCACTCCGGCATCTGTCCTTGTTCCAACTGTTTGAAAACAGCGAGTTAGAACCATGGGTCCGGCCGTGCGAACCCGCAAGCTGATTTTGTGCGAGTTTACCGCCCGAATCCTGACTCAATGACAGCCGCAACCGGAGCCACAGGATCCGCCCGTCGGCCGCGCCGGGGCTGTGGCCGCACCCCCGCCGCCCATGAGTCCGGTGCCGCCAATGACCACCCGGCGCACCGGCCGACCAGTGTCGGGATCGGTCGTCAGAGGCGCATCCTTCATGCTCTGGCGCACCTCAAAGCGGCGCGGCGTCTCGGTTTCGGACTCGGGAATAACTTCATAGATGTAGGTGGGCATGGGGTATCAGATTTCAAATTGCAGATCTCAGATTTTAAGACTTCCGAGAGACTGATAAACAAGGCAAACGGCGTCCCCCGGGTGGAGGACGCCGCTGCGGAAGGGTGCGTTGAATCAGGCGGCCTGTTCGTCGATGCGGACGGCGCGGTAGCCGCCGATGCCCTTGAAGTAGAGCAACAGGAGCAGGTAGATGATCGCCATGGTCGCCGGGATGTAGGCGTCGGCCTTGAGCGTGGCGCGGTCACCGCGCTGGTCGGCTTCAACGACCTTCTGCTGCTCAGGGGTGCGCTCCTTCGCTTCCTTGGCTTCGGCGAGTTTCTTGCCATCAAGACCAAAAACCTCCGTGGACTTCAGGTTGAGGAAGGTGCTCGGCGTCTCGGCCTTGTAAGTCGCGTAGAGGGCGGCGTCCACCTTCTGCAATTCCTGGCCGGCAAAGCGGTCCTTGCCGTAGCCAAGGCCGGGGCCGCCGATCAGGCCGGCGGAGAGCATGCCGATGCCACCCATGATGGACATGGCAACCGCGCCCGTCTGCGGGTAGCGATCACCGATGACCGCCAGCATGGTCGGCCAGAAGAAGGTCTTGCCGACCGCGTAGATGCCGAGGGCGACCAGGGCCATGCCAAAAGACTGCATCGTGCTGGCGAGATTGAGGCCAACGCAGGCGATGACGGCGCAGGCGAGCAGCAGGCCGATCGGCGAGAGCTTGAGCTTCGTCTCAATCCAGTGGGCGCAGAAGCGCAGGCCGAACATGATGGCCGAAGTCCAGATGAAGAGGTACTTGCCCTGCTCGGAGGTGAACAGGTTGCCGGTGATGTTTTGGATCCAGCCGTCCGTGCCAAGTTCGACCGCACCAACCAGAGCGTGGGTGATGAAGAGAATAAACAGCAGGAAGGAGCCAATCGAAAACTGCGTCATCACCGCAACGGCAATCAGGAGCGCGCCGCCGATGCCATAACCGATGGCCTTGGCGTTGTCCGGGGCGAGGCCCTTGACGATGTCACCAAAGAACAGGGCCAGCAGGTAGCAGGCGACCAGCGCTCCGAGGATGCCGACCGGCTTGAACATCTGCACGAAGCTGGCGCCCTTCTCGGCGGCTTCGGATTTCGGGAATTTCTGCCCCATGAACATGACGGCATAAATCACCGTCGGCACCAGGTAGAGGGCCAACTGGAGCTTCCAGCTGAGCTGCATCTTGTCGTCGAGCACCCAGCCGATGGCGGCGCCAATGACCATGCCCGCCGGCCAGGAGGCGTGCAGGATGTTCAGGTAGTGGGTGCGGTTCTTCGGGTAGAGCGTGGCGACCAGCGGGTTGGCCACCGCTTCCAGGGTGCCATTGGCATAGGCAAACAGGAACATGCCCCAGAACAGGAACTGGTAGGCGTTTTCCGGCGTGCTGGCAGCAAAGGTCACGAAAGCCGAAAGGATGTGACCCAACAGGGCGACCGCTACCAACTTGCCATAGCCGATCTTGTCGACAATGACGCCACCGATGATGATCCCGAAGCAGAAGCCGCTGAAACCGGCACCGCCGATCGCACCGAGTTGCGCGGCCGTGAAGCCGTACTCCTTGCCCCAGTTGTCGAAAATGCCGCCACGGATGGCGAAGCCGACGCCGGCGGCGAGGATGGCCATGAAACCGGCCCAGAGCAGGCGGCTGGCGTTGGGTGCGATGCCTTCAGTTTTTGCTGACATGATGGTATGGATGGGTTGGATGGGAGCGCGTCCGTTGGCGACGCAGTGCGTCGAAAACGTCGGTGGCTCGTCTTTTTAGGCGGGCCATCGGAAATGAACAAGAAAAAAGTGCGCCACCTCAGTGTCCACCGCCGATCACCACCGGTCGGTAGCCACCCCTGGCGCGGAAGTGCAGGAACAAGCCAACGTAGCAAACCAGCAGGAAGGTGGGGAGAAGGGCGGTGCGGGCGAAGGTCTTTTTCTTGAACTCATTCTGCACGGTTTCGACGGCGCGGCGGTCGGCCTCGGGAAGGGCGGCCAGCTTCTGGGTGTCCACCGAAGGCGCGCTGCCGACCAAGTTGACGGCATCCGGCCCCTTGATCTGCTGGTGAATGGCCGGGTGCTTCTCGCGCAGGGCACGGTCGATGTCGGCATCCTGCCAGATGCCCATGAGCGGCGCGCCGATGACGCCCATGCCGAGCACGCCGATCGCCGAGACGCCGTTGAGAGAGAGCGCACCACCGCGAGGAAACTGCTCGGAGACAAGGCCGAGGGTGGTCGACCAGAGGAAGGTCTTGCCAAAGGCATAGAGGGTGGCCACGGCGACAATGCTCCAGCCAGTGGCACCCTGCATCAGCAGCAGGCCGGCAACCGCGATCATGGCACTGACCACGAGCAGGCCGATCGGCGACAGCCGGTGCACGACCGGGCCGGCGAAGCTGCGCAGGATGGTCATGATCACCGAGGTGTACACCAGCACCCAGGCGGCGGCCTTGCCGAGCTCGAGGCTGAGCAGGTCGGGCATCCAGGTGTCGGTGCCCAGTTCGGTGGTGGCGAGGAAGGGCATCGTCACCAGGATGACGATGAACATGGGGCGACCGAGCGAGCGTGTGTAGGCACCGGCCGCCAAGGCGACGGCAGCCCCGGCACCGAAAACGAGACCCCAGTTGGCTTCCGAGCCAAGCGCCTGGTAGATCGCCATGGTCAGCAGCACGGTGAACATGAAGAAGCCGAAGGCGCCAAACTCGGCGAGCATTTCGCGGAAGCTGACGCCGGCGGCGACGCGCTCGTTGACCGGGAAGCGGCGCGGCAGGATGAGCAGGGTGTATAGCACGACCGGCACGAAGCAGACACCGAACTTGACCTGCCAGGAGACGCCCTCGCCCAGCAGCATGGTGAAGATGCTGCCCAGGGCGATGCCAGCCGGCCAGCCGGCGTGCAGGATGTTCAGCCACTTGGCTTTGTTCTTCTGGAACAGGGTCGCCACCACCGGGTTGATCAGCGCCTCGACCGTGCCGTTGGCCAGTGCAACGGTGAACGTGCCCCAATACAGCAGGTCATTGTCCGGCTTGGCCATCAGAGTCAGACCGATGGCGAGGAAGTGACAGACGATGGCGAAGATTGCCGCCGCCTTGTAGCCGATGCGGTCGATAATAAGGCTGAAGACGATGATGCTCAGTGCGAAGGGCCATAGGCCGACCCCGAGGATGCGTCCGACCTGACCCTGGGAAAGTTGAAACTCGCGGGCAATGTCGCCGATCAGGGTCGAGCGCACGCCAAACACAAAGGAGGTGGCGACCAAGGCGATGAAACAGGCCCAGAACAGCTTCATGTCCGGGGCCGGGGCGGTGGAGGACTCGTTTTTCATGGCAAAGTGGGGGTGATTGCAGCGGAAAGCGGCTGCCGGGGCAAATTCTTTTTTGCCAGCAGCCGGCCCTGAAAGAATCGCCGCCGCCTGCCCGACTCCCTTCTTCCACCATGATGAAAGCATCCCTCCTGCTCCCCCTTCTCGCCGCGGTCGCGGCGCCCGCGCTGGCGGCGGATCACAACACGCCTCCCGCCGGCTTCACCGCCCTCTTCAACGGCAAGGACCTCTCCGGCTGGTACGGCTGGAGCACCCAGGATCCCGCCGACCTCTGGAACATGACGCCGGAAGAGCGCGCCGCCTACCAGAAGAAGTCGATCGAAGGAGGCCTGCTCGATGCCAAAGGCAACGACAAGGGCGACCACCTGAACGCCCACTGGAAGGTCGAAAACGGCGAACTGGTCAATGACGGCAAGGGCCTCTACCTGACCACTGACAAGGACTACGGCGACTTCGAGCTCTGGGTCGATTACAAGATGCTGCCCAAGGGCGACAGTGGCATCTACCTGCGCGGCACCCCGCAGGTGCAGATCTGGGACTTCACCGAGAACGACGAAAAGGCCGTCTCGCTCGGCAAGCCCAAGGGCTCCGGCGGCCTCTGGAACAACAAGAATCCGGAGGGCAAGGACCCCCTCAAGCTCATGGACAAGCCGCTGGGCGAGTGGAACCGCTTCTACATCCGCATGATCGGCGAGCGCGTCCTGATCAAGCTGAACGGCGAGGTCGTGGTCAACAACGCCGTGCTGGAAAACTTCTTCGCCAACCGCAAGGCCGGTTACCTGGCCTACGGCAAAAAGGACGCCAAGGCTCAGGGCGGTGAAAAGCCGCCGGCAGGCTGGATGCAGGACCCGGTCTATGCCAAGGGCCCGATCCAGCTGCAGACCCACGGCAGCGAGATCCGCTGGCGCAACGTCTTCGTCCGCGAAATCCCCTCCGAGGAAGCCAACCAGCTGCTCGCCGACAGTGAAGCCGGCTTCACCCGCCTCGACAACGGCAAGGACCTGTCCAACTGGCAGGGCGCGGTCGAGAACTACGAAGTGGTCGACGGCAACATCGTCTGCAAAAAGGGCAAGGGCGGCGACCTGCTGAGCAAGGAGGAGTATGGCGACATGGTCCTGCGCTTTGAATTCAAGCTGCCGCCCGCCGGCAACAACGGCATCGCCCTGCGCACCCCGCTCGGCGGCCACAGCGCCAAGGACGGCCTGGAAATTCAGGTCATCGACACCGACGGCTATGAGGCCAAGACCGGCAAGCAACTGCAGCCCTACCAGGTGCACGGCTCGCTCTACCACCTTGTCGGCGCCAAGCGCGGTTACCTGCGCCCGGTCGGCGAATGGAACACCGAGGAGATCGAGGTGCGCGGCAACCGCATCAAGGTCACCCTCAACGGCACCAAGATTCTCGACGCCAACCTCGACGAACTCGACTACAGCGGCGTCAAGACCAAGCCGGCCGGCGTGGAGCGCAAGTCCGGCTTCATCGGCTTCGCGGGTCACAGCGATCCGGTGGCTTTCCGCAACTTCCGCGTGAAGCGGCTCTAAGGGCTCTTTGGATCCACGCAGCGCGGCCCGCCGAAAGCGGGCCGCGTTTTTTTATGGGGAGAGAGGGGCCATAGACTTCTGAGGCAGCTGCGGGGGAGGTTCAGACCGTCAAGACCGTCAATAGACCGCTTTGCGATGAAACAGCCAGCTCTCCAGCAGCAGCACGCCGAGCACGGCCCAGATGAGCAGTTGCGGCAGGCTGGCAGCCGCCCAGCCCGAGGTCACGGGTGGCGGTGAGGGGTCCTCGGCGCGGTCAGCGCGCGAAGGCAGATCCGTGGCAGCCGCCGAGGCCAGGGCGCTGACGCCGGTGCGTCCATCGGCCGCCTCCCAGGCGCCAAGGCGGTTGAGACGGCTGACGCCGCCCTCCAGCACTTCGGTCGTTTCGATGAAACTGGCGCCATCCCATTCCACCCAGCGGCGCAAGCCCTGCTCCTGCACCAGGTCACCCGGCCGCTGCATCGGCACCCCGGCGAGCGCGGCGGCACCCTCGGCACACCAGTACAGCGCGTTGCCCAGCAGCAGCGGAAAGGCCGGAAGCAGGGCGAGTTGCTCGGATCGCGACGGCGAAAACGCCGCCACCACCAGGCGCTGCCCCTCGCGCTCACCGGCCGCCAACACCGGCTCGCCACCCGCCAGCCACAGAGGCTCGAGCGAGCCACCCAAGTCAAGCACCGCCGTCTGGTTCAGTGCGACCCGGCCGGCGGACACCCGAAACAGCACCGGATGATCCGGAGCGGCAGCGCGCACACCGGCGTGCGGCAAACCCGCCCCGGCCAGCCGGCGCAGGGACAGCGGCCGATCCGACTGGGGCGGGTCGAGCAGGATGGCCGGCCGATCCGTCGGCCACTGGGGTGGCAGCCATTGGTCGAACACATAGACATCCGGCTTGTCCGCCAGCGGCCAGGCCGCTGGAGGGACCTTGAGCAATTCGATGCGACCCGCTTCGACAAGCGAAGCTAGCGCCAGTTCGCTGAAGGGATCAGGCGACTCGGCCACGCGCGCGACCACCAGTGGTTGTGTCTTTGGCAGAATGGCCGCAACGGCATCATCCCAGCCCAGGCAATCGCCCCCGGCGCGCAGCTGGACCTCAAGCTGCTGGCCGCGCACGCCCTCCAGCGGCAGGACCAGGGCGGCGCTGGCTCCGGGCGCGAGTTCCAATTCGCGCAACTGGGCCAGTCGGCCTGCCACACGCACCTCCAGGGTCGCGGCCATGGGCTGGCGGTTCGCCTGCGCCGCCTGCACCTTGACGAAGGCCTCGTGCCGGTCATGGGCCAGCGGTGCCGGGCGCAACTGGAAGGCGGTGATGCCAACATTCATGGGTGCCTCCAGAGCAACGGAATGAAACTCGACGACCCGCCCCTCAGGCACCTCCATGGGCCGGTCACTGAAGTGCCAGACGCGCGCGCC
>JAUREI010000217.1 GCA_030827515.1 Prosthecobacter sp.
AAGATCAAAAATGGATTTAAACCAACGCCAAACTACTTGTCCATCCAAAACAAAATTTGCCCATCCGGCTCCCGCTCGGCCAGGGTGATGAATGAAGGCGGCAAATATCTATTCATCAACGAATTAAGTCAACATGTTGCATGTTTTTTCAACACCGGAAGTCACCCAAGTTTTCCGCAACCCAAGGGGTTGAAGAAAAAAGTGAACTTTTTTCAAACATTCCTCCTCATGGGGAATCTAATCCTTCAACAGTGATGGCGGGAGAAGATCCCCCTGATCTGGTCTTGAGAGTGATTGGTTGTTGTCATCACCCCTGTGGAAACACAGGCAGTGTTGAGGTTGATGCAAACAAAGAGGCCGGGCGGAATCGGGAGCCGTCCGGCCTCAACTTTTTCCGGGACTCGCCGAACCAGTTGTCCTAAGCTCAGACCCCACTGCGGGTCACCTGAATCCAGGCGCTGTCCCCCAGCCATTCCCTGGCCGCAACGGCCAAGCCATGCCCTGCCGCCTCATCCCGAATCACGGCAAACAGGGTTGATCCGGAACCCGACATGAGTGCGGCCAGCACCCCGGGTTGTTCAAGCAACCAGGTCTTCAGCGTGGGCAGCAGGCGGTACTTCTCAAATACCGGGCGCTCGAGGCTGTTTTCCAGAACCCCCCATGGGCCGGGCTGCGGCGCGTAGCAGATGCCCGGCAGCTCCCGCGAGCCCGCCCATTGGCGATACGCCCAGGGGGTCGGCACGGGAAAGGCCGGCTTGAGCAGGACCAGGAAAAGGGGCTGTGCCAGGGCCACCGGCGTCACCTGCTCCCCGCGCCCCGAACCATCGGCGGCAGGGGTGTCGAGCAGGAAAAAGGGCACGTCGGCGCCCATGCCCGCGGCCAGATCCAGAAGATCCGTCAGTTCCAGCGGCCGGCCAGTGAGTTCATTGGCCGCACGGAGTACCGTGGCGGCATTGCCACTGCCACCGCCGAGCCCGGCACCGGCGGGTAGGCGCTTTTCCAGGTGCAGTCGCCAAGCCAGCTGGATGCCGGCACGCTGTTCGAAAGCCTTCAATGCACGCACCGCGAGGTTGGCATCATCCAGTGGCAGACCCGGCTCCGAGCAGGTGAATTCCACCCCGGTTCCCGAAGCTCTCCGTTCCAGCATGACGGTGTCGGCGACCGCGACCTTGCACAGGCGGGTCTGCACCTCATGAAAGCCGTCCTCACGGCGAGCCAGGATGCGCAGCCAGAGGTTGATTTTGGCGGGGGAATCGAGTTCGAGTTTCACGATGGCTTGCCGAGCAGCGCGAGCATCCGGCCGGTTCGACCCTTCTCCATGCGATAGGAATAGTATCGCCGCAAGTCGCCCGAAGTGCAGACTCCGGCATCCGTCAGATGCCCGGGCTGCACCCCCGCCTCAAGGCACTGGCACCGGATCTCGGCGGCAAAATCCACCTCGTAGGCCGGGGGACGAATGCAGGGACTGATCTGAACGCGCACCTCGGCGACACAGGCACCAAAGTGGGCGTTCATGGCCGCAAGCGCGGCCGGCACAATGCCGAGTTCGGTGCCCTTTTTGCCGGAATGCACCAAGCCGAAGGCACCGCTTACAGGGTCAGCCAGATAAACGGCGGCGCAATCGGCCACATAGATGCCGAGCAACACGCCGGGGGCCTTGGCCACCAGGGCGTCAGCTCCCGCCGCCAAACCGCCTCCAGGTTCCGCCACCGCCACGCTTGGCCCGTGAACCTGCTCGGCAAGTTGGAGTGTGGACGGTACAAATCCCAGATTACGCACCTGATCCTCGTGCCAAGGGCGCAACCGCTGCAAGACCTCGGCGCGCTCACCATCGACGTCGATCTCCGGATGTCGGAGGAGGAAACGTTGTCGCAATCCCATGCCCTCCAGGCTCGGGTAGGTTTCCCAGAGCGGGAATCCCGGATCGGCGGGCGTGACAGCCACGGCAGGCAGTGACTTACTTGGCCACGGCCATCGACTCCAGCGCCTCGCAGGACGACATGAAGCTGACGGCGTCCGGGGCGGAAGCCTCGCTCATGGCGGCGGCAATCTGCGTCTTCAGGACGTCGCGCAGGCGGCTGACCAAATTCAGGCCCTTCGAAGTGACCCGGACCATCACCTTGCGGCGATCGTCGATGGCGTGGGTTCGCTCCATGTAGCCAAGCTTTTCCAGACGATCGACCAGACCGGTCGCCGCCGCAGTCGAATGCGACATTTTGCGGGCGATCTCCGTCATCGTCAGTTCCTTGGCGCTGGCCAGGTGCGAAAGCAGGAAGAACTGGGCGAACGAGATGTTGTCGCGGTTCAATTCGCGGGAGAGATTCAGAAGAAACTCACGCTGGCTGAACAGAATGAAGTCCGCCAGTTTGGCGTGATCCTGGAGCGGTGCTTGGGATTCTGTGGCCATAATTTTTAAAAAACCTGTCTGGATAAGGGAATTATCGCGAATTCCTGTACTTTATAAACCAAGAATCTTCAAGGCAAGTTGAATTTATCAAAATTTTGATTTTACGGGCAGGAATCCATCGGGCGCGTCACATCTTCCCTTGGAGTCGCCCGGGAACCATGCCAAACTGCTCCATGCTCGCCGAGATCGATCCGGTCCAGATCGTCATCATCATCATTGCGATGAGTGCCGGCTTCCTCCAGTGGCTCTGGGGGTTGTTCCAACAGTCGCGCGACGAGCGCGAGCGACGCCGGGCGGAACCCGTGAATCCCGAGGAGAAACGGTTGCGCGAGGAAGCCTGGCGCCGCCAGGTTGAAGCCTCGCCCCAGGCACCGCGTCCGGCCCGGGACAAACCCAGCGACCCCTGGTCACAGGTGCGCAAGGCGCTTGAAGAAGCGCTGGAAACTGCGCAAGCTCCCAAGCCCGTCGCACCGCCGCGTCCGGTTCGACCGGCGGCACCCCCGCCCCCGCCACCGCGGGCGGTCGCACCGCCTTCCCCCGTCCCACCCCCTTCCCCGTCCCGACCCGCGCTGGCTGCTGCCGAAAGCTTTCCTGAATCCGCTCCTGCCACAGTCCGCCGGGCTCGCCGCGAGCCGCTGGCCGACCTGCTTGCAAGGCCGGCATCGGTCCGCCAGGCCGTGCTGCTGCGCGAAATTCTCGGTCCGCCAAAAGCCTTGCAAACCGGACCGGATGCGCCAGTCTGAGGACTCGCAGCACCCGCCGGTGTGGTGAAATTGGTAGACGCGCTAGACTCAAAATCTTGTGTCCGTGAGGACGTGTCGGTTCGAGTCCGACCACCGGCACCATCCCTGTCTAGGGGTGGTTTGAGCCCCGAAAGACCTGTCGTCCCGGCTTGACGCTGCGCCCCAATTCGCCCCCCAGGCATGAAGATCGGTCGCCGTGGCATCGTTCAACCTGCCAATCCGCAGCACAACGGCAACCTCTTCGCATGAAACGCCGCCACGTCCTCGCCCCGCTCCTGGCCGGAATCTGCGCACCCGCGGGCTTGCGCGGCGCCAGTTCCGACGCCCTGAACACTGCCTACCGCCTGATCCAAAAGCAGGTGGATGCAGGCATCCTGCAGGCAGCGGTCCTGCATGTGCGGCGCGGCGGCAGCATGGATCAAAAGGCGTTTGGCCGGGCGCGGACGGATTCCATGTTCCTGCTGGGCTCGATCACCAAGCCAATGACGGCAACCGCCGTCATGCTGTTGGTTGAGCGCGGGGAATTGAGCCTGGAAGACAAGGTGGTGAAATTCCTGCCGAAATTCTCGGAGGGCGCACGCCGCGAGGTCACCCTGCGCCACCTGCTGACCCACACCTCCGGCCTGCCCGACCAGTTGACAAACAACGACGAACTGCGCGCGCGCCATGCCCCGCTTGCCGAATTCGTCAGGGGGGCCGTGCGCACCCCCCTGCTGTTCCAGCCGGGCACGAAATACCATTACCAAAGCATGGGCATCCTGCTGGCCGCCGAAATCGTCGAACGCGTCACCCAAGAGCGATTGCCGGACTACCTGGCCGCAGCTGTCTTCCGCCCCCTGGGCATGAAACGCTCGGCCCTCGGACTCGGGACCTTCCGGAAGTCGGACATGGTGCCGATGCAAACCGAACACGCCGCCCCCGAATCGGGTGCCGGTCAACCGGGCACCCAGGATTGGGACTGGAACAGTGACTACTGGCGCAACCTCGCCGCACCGTGGGGGGGAGCGCACAGTTCGGCCTCGGATGTCTCCGCCTTTCTGCAAGCCTTCCTGCAGCCCGCCGGCAAAATCCTGCGCCCGGAAACCGCCTCCCTCATGATCCGCAACCACACCCCGGGGATGGAGGCGAGTCGCGGCCTGGGATTCATGGTGGGCCCGACAGGGTTCGCCAGCCACTGCTCCACGCTCACCTTCGGGCACAGCGGCTCCACCGGCACCCTTGCCTGGGCGGATCCGGCGGCGAAGCTCAGCTTTGTCCTGCTGACCTCCCTGCCCAAAAACGTCTCCGGCGAACTCCTGCTCAAGCCGGTCTCGGAGAACATCGCCTCACGATGAAAAAATGCCGCAGGAGCCTGCGGCAGAGCAAAAGCGCCAGCGAAACACCGCTAGCAAAGCCAAGGGAGATTCTTCAGGTTGATTCAAGGCTTCGACTTTTTTACAAACCCTGTGACAAAAGTCCCTTGGAATTCAGGGCCTTGACCCGATGCGGCAAGGTCGCCGTCTGACACAAGCGCAGCCAAGGATCATCCCGCAGGGATGTGTCGCCCAGCTCCAGATCATCTCGCCCCGTTTCAGCCAGAATCTAGGATCCTTCACCCGGCCCGAACTGGCCACGCGCTCGAAAATGCCCCCGCGGCTCCGCCCCGCTTTTGCACTGGAAATGGCC
>JAUREI010000304.1 GCA_030827515.1 Prosthecobacter sp.
CCGCCATGTCAGCCCCGACGGCGACGAGGGTTTTCCCGGCACGCTGGACTGCACGGTGACCTACCGTCTTGGCGACGACAACAGCCTGACCATCGACTATCAGGCCGTCACGGACAAGCCGACCGTCGTCAACCTGACCAATCACAGCTACTTCAATCTGGCCGGCGAAGGCTCCGGCGACATCCTCGGCCATGAATTGCAGATTCACGCCGAAAGCTACACGCCGACCGATGACGACCTCATCCCCACGGGGGAAGTGGCCAGCCTGCTGGGCACCGCCCTGGATTTCACCACGCCGCATCGCATCGGCGACCGCATTGAGGCAAACTTCAAACCGCTGAAGCAGGGCAAGGGCTATGACCACAACTACGTGCTCAAGGGCTCCGGCCTGCGCCCGGCGGCCCGCGTGCGCGAACCCATCAACGGCCGGGTCATGGAACTTTTCACCACCGACCCAGGCGTGCAGCTCTACACCGCCAACCACCTCAAGGGCGTGATCGGCAAGAGCGGCCACGTCTACGAGTCGCGCCACGGTTTCTGCCTGGAGACCCAGAAGTTCCCGGACAGCCCGAACAAGCCGCAGTTCCCCAGCGCCACCCTGCGCCCGGGCGAAACCTACCGGCACACCGCCATCTTCCAATTCTCCGCCGAGTGACCGCCGCCGACCCAACGCCCGCCTTTGTGCGCGAGCAGGATTTTGCGGTGCGCCAGCATCAGGGCACGCGCGAGAACCAGGAGGACAGCTACAGTTTGGCAGAGACAACCCTGCCCGGCGACGCCCCGGCCTCGCGCCTGCTGCTTGTCGTCGGCGACGGTCTCGGCGGTCACGCCGGCGGCAGTGTGGCAAGTTACCTCGCGGTGAATGCCTTCCTGCGCAGCTTTGAAGGTCGTTCCGGCAAGGTCCCTGATCGCCTGCGCGGCGCGCTCGACACCGCCAACGAAACCCTCGGGCTGGTCAGCGCCCGCATGCCCGCCGTGGCCCCCTCGATGGGCACCACCCTGCTCGCCCTGCTCGTCGGCCGGGATCGCGTGCAATGGATCAGTGTCGGCGACTCGCCGCTCTTCCTTTTCCGCGACGGCAAGCTGAGCCGCCTCAACGCGGATCACTCCTTCGCCCCGGAACTCGAAAGTCGTGTGCGCGAAGGCAGCCTGACCGAGGAGGAGGCCGAGCGCCACCCAGGCCGCCACCGTTTGCAGAGCGCGCTGCTGGGAAGCCCCATTGCCCTGGTCGATCTGCCCGCCAATCCGCATGCCCTCGAACCGGGGGATGTCCTGATTGCCGCCAGTGACGGCATCCTCACGCTTGCCATGCGTGCCATCGAACGCATCCTCACCTACGGTCGCGACAGTTCCGCCGGCAAACTCGCCGATGCCCTCATCTTTGCGGTGCGCCAGGCCAACCACCCGCGCCAGGACAACACCACCGTGGCCCTGGTGAAGATCGCCTGAGGCTCATGTGCACCCCTGCTCTGGGTAGGGCCGGCTGTCTCAGCCGGCCGTGCAGGATCCCGCGTGCAGCCCCCAAACCCGGCGCTCTGGGACAGAGCGCCCTACCTTAAGGACCCTACCCTCAACCCGCCTGTGGCATGAGGAAACCCTGCTCGTCGAGCTGCACGCCGGGCAGCTTCAATTCCCGGCCGCTGGCCAAACCGAACAACCGGACGCCGTCGGTCTCGGGCTCGTAAGCGATGCCCGGCAGCAGTCGCCCCAGGGCGCCCTCGCGATGGCCAAGCTGTCCGCCATCCTCCCCCTCGGGCATGGCCGGATTCGGGACACTCACGGCGAGCAGTTCGCCGCTGTCGGCATCGATCAAGCCGCGCAGCACGCCGTTCGGCACCAACACGTCCTGGGCGCTCGTCCAGAGCAGAGTCAGCCGCGCCCCGGCCGGGGCGGTGGCGAGGTCTTCGACACGGGTGGTGACTAAAATCCAGGAACCGGTCGCCGGCGGCTGCGTCGCCACGCGCACACCGCGACGTTTGAAGGCGGCGAACCCGCGGAGCGATGCAACGAGAGGTTCGTCGACGAAGCCGACTGTCACGATCGTCTCGCCGGGGCGCACCCATTCGATCTCGCGCAGACGCAGGGCATTCGCCAGCAAGACCCGGCAACGCGGATCCGTTTCGCGCGCCAAATCCCGTCTCGCCAGCATGGCCTCGGCGCTGAGCGACAAGATCTGCCGACGCACCGCCTCGGTGCTTGCGTCGCGCGCGGCGAGGGGCGTGCCATACCAG
>JAUREI010000021.1 GCA_030827515.1 Prosthecobacter sp.
AGCCACCAGTATGACTGGGGCCTAAAGAACCGCCTCAGCAGGGTCTTCAACCCGAAGGACGGCCGCACCGTCATGCTCGCCTTCGACCACGGCTACTTCCAGGGCCCGACCACCGGCCTGGAGCGCGTCGACCAGACCATCCTGCCGCTCGAGCCCTACGCCGACTGCCTCATGCTCACCCGCGGCATCCAGCGCAGCGTCATTCCGGCCTCGACCCAGAAGGCCATCGCCCTGCGCGCCTCCGGCGGCACCTCGATGGTCAGCCCGATGGAAGAGTGGGAAGGCGAGATCAACGGCAGCAAGGTGACCTTTGGTCGCCCCGGCTTTGAGCCGCTGTCCAACGAGAGCACCGCGCTGAGCATCGAGGAGGCGATCCGCCTCAACGCCAGCGTGCTGGCCGTGCAGGTCTTCATCGGCAGCGCCTACGAGCGCCAGAGCCTCAAAAACCTGACCGACCTCGTCGACGGCGCCAGCCGCTACGGCATCGGCGTCATGGGCGTGACGGCGGTGGGCCGCGCGATGGCGCGCACGCCGCAGTATTTCCGCCTGGCCACCCGCATCATGGCGGAACTCGGCGCCAACGTCGTGAAGTGCTACTACACCGACGAGGGCTTCGACACCGTCACTTCGTGCTGCCCGGTGCCGATCGTCATTGCCGGCGGCAAGAAGCTGCCGGAACTCGACGCGCTGAAGATGTGCTACAACGCCATCGAGCAGGGCGCGAGCGGCGTGGACATGGGCCGCAACATCTTCCAGAGCGACGCGCCGGTGGCGATGATGCAGGCGGTGCGCGGTGTCGTGCACGAGGGCCTGACCCCCGATCAGGGTTACCAGATGTACCAGGACCTCAAGGCCAAGGGCTGAGCCAACTCCAGCATCTGATCTCACAGCGCCACCCCACCCGGGTGGCGCTTTTTTTTGCAGCAGAGCGCTCCCGCCTCCCGCCTCCCCACTAAACACTAACCACTAAAAACTAACCACTCCCACTCCCCTCCCCCCTTGCCGGATGTGACACCTTTTTTGCGGGGTAGAACCGCCCGCCACCGCCGTTACCTTCCCTGCCAACCACCATGATCCGCTGCCTCTGCCTCCTCCTGCTCGCCGGCGTGCTGTCCGCCGCCACACCGCCGAACATCGTCTTCATCATCTCCGATGACCACGCCTGGACCGACTACGGTTTCATGGGCCACCCGCACATCGAGACACCGAACCTCGACCGCCTCCAGGCCAACAGCGCCGCCTTCACCCGCGGCTACGTGCCGACCGCCCTCTGCCGTCCGGCGCTCGCCACCTTCGCCAACGGGCTCTACGCCCACCAGAACAAGATCAGTGGCAACGACCCGGCTCCGCTGGCCTCGATGGCCGGTGGCAAGGCGAAGGGCGCCAAAGGTGCCAAAGCCAAGGCCGGCGGTGAACCCGAGGCCTACCAGGCCCTGCGCGCCAAACTGATCGGCCATTTCTACGAGAACCCAGCCCTGCCGGCCATGCTCGCCAAGCAGGGCTACCTCAGCCATCAGTCGGGCAAGTGGTGGGAGGGTGCTCCACAGCGCGCCAGTTTCACCGAGGCCATGACCCGCGGTTTCCCCAAGCCGGGCGGTCGCCACGGCGACGACGGCCTAAAGATCGGTCGCGAGGGCATGGAGCCGGTCTTCGGCTTCATCGATCACGCCCTCGCCGAGAAGAAGCCTTTCTTCCTCTGGTATGCGCCCTTCATGCCGCACACGCCGCACACGCCGCCGGACCGACTCTTCCAAAAATACAAGGCCAAGGGCATCGCCTCCGATCACGTCGCCCGCTACTACGCCATGGTCGAATGGTTCGACGAAACCTGCGGCCAGCTCATGGATCGCATCGAGCAGAAGGGCCAGATGGAGAACACCCTTTTCGTCTATGTCGCCGACAACGGCTGGATTCAGGACCCGAACAGCCAGGGCTACGCCCCGCGCTCCAAGCAGTCGGCCAACGAAGGCGGCACCCGCCAGCCCATCCTCTTCTCGTGGAAAGGCGTCATCCAACCCGGCCAACGCGGCGAACAGCTCTGCTCCAGCATCGACATCGTGCCGACCGCCCTCGCCGCCGCCGGTGCCGAGATCCCCGCCAACCTGCCCGGTCTCAACCTGCTGCCCATCCTCAAGTCCGGCGCCCCCACCCCGCGCCAGGACGTCTTCGGCGAGACCTTCGCCCATGACGTCGCCGACATCGACAACCCGGAGACCAGCCTGGTCTACCGCTGGGTCATCGACGGCCGCTGGAAACTGCTGCTCACCTACGACGGCAAACTGGGTCGCTACGCCAGCAGCCATCCCCGCACCGAAAAGCGTCCCCAGCTCTTCGACCTGCTCGCCGACCCCCACGAGGACCGCAACCTCGCCAAGGAAAACCCGGAAATCGTCGCCCGCCTCGCCGCCAAGCTCCAGGCCTGGTGGCCGGTCACGCAGCGGCAGGTTCTCACCAAGTGGACCGACGCGCCAGGGGTGTGGAAGGACTCGGAGTGAGTTCCAGGTTTCAAGTTTCAGGTTTCAAGTTGGCCGGAGGCCGAGCGTGGAGTGCTGCAGCGCTGATGCAGATGAGTCCGTCCCCGTGATCAGGCCGCACGCCGATTCCTCTGTTTCGGCTTGGAGAAATGCTTTCTTCAAGCGAAGTTGCCACAGTCCTCTCAGCTGTGTGCAAAACGTTTCTGACGAAGCGCGGTCAAGGCACGCTGTTGGACCAACAACCCTCACACCTTTCCCGCGACGACCTTTCTTCGACATGAGACCTGAGAGCATGTCCCTTCAAATTCTGGCGGGTTTACGTCCCCATCAACCCCACCGGACTGAGATCCGCGCCCGGGAAGACCTTGGCGATGTCCCCGGCACTTAGGTCGAAACTGGCGCGCAGGACTTCGGCGAAGACGCGGCGGAAGTCGGTCTCGGCGTGCAGGCCGCCTGGGCCGGGGGTGTTGAGGTTGAGGTCTTCCTCGGCCTGGATCGGCCAGGAGCCGAGCATGCGGCCGCCGCGAACGCGGTCGCCGAGGGCCATGAAGGCGAAGCCGCGGCCGTGGTCGGTGCCGAGGCTGGCGTTTTCATAGAGTCGGCGGCCAAACTCGGTGGTGATCATGACAGTGAACCGACGGCGCTGGGCGCGCAGGTCAAGATCGAAGGCGGCCAGGCCCTCGGCCAGCATCTGGATGCGCCCGGCCTGCTGGCCGCTGGCACCGCCCTGGAAAAAGTGAGTGTCCCAGCCGCCGAGATCGATGCAGGCAATCCGCAGGCCGACCCGCGCCTTGATGAGCCGGGCGACCTCGCGCAGGCCGTCGCCAAAGGGATCGGTTGGATACACCGCACCGTTCTCAGGCGCGCCCGCGCGCCCATGCAGGGCGCTGACCCGCTGGAAGAGATCGAGCGTCTCCACGCCGCGCCGGCCGAGCAGGGTGACTTCGGCGCCATAGAGCGCCGCCAGCGCCTTGCGCGCATGTTCAGGATTGCCCTGGCGACCCGAGCGCAGGCTGAGGTCATCGAGTTTTTCCAGCACGCTGACCGCCGGGGCGCCGCGCAGGCACTCGGGCAGGACGCGACCGACCGCAACCGCGGTCAGGGCGCCGGCGGAATCCCCGACTTGCAGGCGCAGGCAGCGCCCGAGCCAACCGCCCCCGGCGGGCGTGTCGTGCATGGAGTCGCCATGCTCCATCTGATCCTGGCAATCAAAGTGCGAGCCGCTGGTGTTGTCGACCCCGACCGACTGCACGGCGCCGAAGCGTCCTTCCTTCCAGGCCGCCTCCAGCGGGCGTAGGGCGGGATGCAGGCCGTAGTGGTCATCGAGACGGATGACCTCTCGCTCCGACAACGCCAGCCCGGGTCGCAGCCGACGGTAACGGTCGTCGGCAAAGGGCGCGAAGAAGTTCAGGGTGTCAGCCCCGCCGCGCAGGAAGACATGGACGAGGGTGTGACCTTCCTCGACCGAGGCGTCCGCCGCCTTCAGGCCCGGAGCGGCCGCGAGAGCGAGCTTGGAGAGAAGGGAGCGGCGGGTAAGAGGCATGGGGAAAGGGATCTCAGATTTCAGATTTCAGATTTCAAATTCTTGATTAGCAGCGCTGGAAGGCGGGGCTGGCGAGGAGGAGGCCGAGGTGTTCGGCTTCGCTGTCGCTTCGCAATGCGGCCTGCTCGGTGGCGTCGGGAAGGCGGCCGATGAGGTGGCGGAACCAGGCTCCGTCACCGGCCCTGGCAAGGGCGCGGCGCAGTGGGGTGAGATCGACGCGGACACCGGGCTGGCGTCCTTCCGCGAGCGCGAAGCCGACGTTCCAGCGCCAGAGCAGCGTGCCCATCCAGGGCAGTTCATCGTCGGGATAACCGTCGGGGGTGGGATACTGGAACAGGCCGTGACCCATGCGCTGCAGGGGTTCAAGCACGGCCTTGTCGGCATGGGTGTCGGCGGCAAGCCCGCGCAGGGCGGTGACCAGAAACTTGAAGGGGCGCTTGAACAACTGGCCGCGACTCGCGGCAAACTCGGGCGAGGCAAAGAGCATACGCAACAGAGGCCGGATCTCGCCGCCACTGCCTTCAAAATCAGCGGCCAGGCGGGCCACCAGCGACTCGGGCGGTTCGGGACTGACGAAGCGGCGGCAGAGTTTGGTGGCAATGAAGCGCGCCGTCGCCGGATGGCCGCAGACGATGTCAATCAGCCAGTCGAGGTCGCGCGCGCCGAGGCCCGCCGGAATGCGCCGGCCGAGCACAACCTTTTCGCCGTCGTCATGCCAGTCAGGCCGGAAGAACGCGGCCGAGGGATTCATCGCCAGGAAGCGTTTGCGGTCGAAGGTCCAGCCGCTCAGGCAGCGCGCGGCTTCGAGCACGTCCTTCTGGCTGTACCCGCCGTCGACACCGAGCGTGTGCAGTTCGAGCAGTTCCCGGGCGTAGTTCTCGTTGGGCACGTCCTGGGTGCCGCGGCGCACCCTGTTGGAGACGCCGTCGAGATAGACCAGCATCGCCGGCGAGGTCGCCGAGGCGCGTATGAGATCGCGGAAGTTGCCGAGCGCGTGGCGACGAATGACGTCGCGGTCATCGCTCGGCTTGAGATAGATGCAGTCGCCCTTCTCGAGGTCGATGTTGAGGTGGTCGGTCCAGAACTCGACCATGACCTCGAAGAGCTGTCGGCGACTGTACACCGCGCGCAGCAGGGAGTGCCGGGTGAGTTCGTCGCGCAGCACGGGCTTGCGAAACTCATAGGCGTCGCCGGCGCTGAAGTAGAGACTTTCGAAACGCTCGGCGCGCAGGTCGCAGGCGCTGTCCTGGATGCGTTCCGGATGCAGTTGCTCTTCCAGCCAGGCCTCGCGGCCCATGCGGCGCAGCCTGTCCAGATCGCCGGGCCACGGCCCGAAGGCGGCGCGCGAAAGCAGATGGAAGTCCGCATCGATCCCGCTCCCGTCCGGCGGGTTCAGTCGCTCCGGCACCCCCTGCCCCAGCAGGTCGCGTCCGGCGAGGCTGATGAGTCGGTCGCAGCCGGTGAGGAAAGCCGGCGCCAGGGCGGCGGTGCGCAGCCAGGCACGGCGGGTCGGATTCATGCGACGGGTGTGGGAAGGGAGGCTTGAGGGGCCGCGCCACCGCCGAAGAGCACGCGCACCTGCAGGCCGGCGCCGATGACGGCAAGCAGGGGCAGTAGGACGAACCAGCCGACCACGGGCAGCAGAACGCAGCAGACGAGGGTCAGGCCGCCGTGCTTGATCTGGCGCCAGGGTTCGGCCTGCGGCCAGAGACGGGCGCCGAGCAGGGCGGCGGTGCCACCGGCGCCGAGCAGGCCCCAGGTCAGCAGGACACCGCCGAGCAGGGCCGCGGTGGCGCCGGCCTTGGGCAGTTTGGCCAGCACCGAGACGAGAAAGATGCCGGCCAGCATGACCGGCAGGCCGCAGAAGAAACTGCGCAGCAGGCCGCGCTCGGCGACACGCCGCAGGCGCTGCGTGCGGTCGGGCCAGAGGCCGGCGGCAAGAATCCAGAGCGCCGGCAGAGCGATGACAATGGCGGCGGCGACAAGCAGCCAGGTGAGGACGGTGGAGATGAGCATGGTGCAGGGTCTAACGTTGGGGGGTGGGATCGGTCACGGATTTCTCGAGTTTTTTCGGGCGCTTCGGCCGCAGTTCCTGCCAGCGCGCCGCCTGCTCGGGGGTGAGTTCACCGGCGACGGCATCGGCGGCCCGGTCGATGACCTCCCAGGTGCTCAGTTCGGCCTCGCGCCGCAGGGCCTGCAAGTCGTCGAGCGCGCGGTCAACATGCGCTTCGAGACGTTGGCGCTGGTCGGTGTCCGGCTCCAGTTTGTCGATCTGGTGCAGCGCCGCCCAGCGGATGAACCCGGGCTCGCCGCTCTTCCGTTTCCAGGTCTGGTGCGACAACACGCCGAAGATGAAACCTGCACCGCCGGCGACAAGGACGGCAAGGGTGATCAGACAACCCGCTTTGAATCGACTGGTCATGGCAGGGAAAGCTCGGGGACAAGGGTGGTTTCGATCCAGGCCGTGACCGGTGAATCGGAGGCGGCCTGCCAGCCTGCCAGACCGAGGCTGACAACAAAAAGCAGCGCGCAGGCGCAGAGGGCGCGGCGCCCCAGGAGGGCGAGCCATTCATCCAGCGGTGCCGGACGTTCGGCCTTCCAGCGCGCCACGACGGCAGTGGCCAGGCCGGTCGGCGCGGGTTCGGGCGGCGCGCCCGGTGCGCACCGGGCGGCGTCAAGGACGCGCTGCCAGCGGGAGTCAGGATTGGGTAACATGAGAGAGGGTGTTGGGGGGTAGGGCCCCGCTGGATCGGGGCCGTGGTTTCAGGGTGAGAGAGATCGAAGGGTTTAAAGACAAAGAACCGGGAACCATCACGAATCGAACTCAGGGCGAAGCAGGCGCCGGGCGAGACTGTGGAGTTTGCGGCGGGCGCGCAGGGTGCGCATCTTGACCATGGGTCGGCTCCAACCGGTGAGCGCAGCCACCTCGGCGGTGCCACGTTCCTCGAGATCGACCAGGGTCAGCACGAGTCGTTCGGCGGGCGCAAGCTGGGCAAACAGGCGTTGCACCAAATCGCGCGCCTCCTCCGGTTGAGCCTCGGGTTCCGCACTCCCCGGGGCGGCCAGAAACTCGAGCCAGGCGCGCTCGCCCTCTCCCAAATCGGCATGCCGCCACTCGGGTCGCGCCCGCTCCGCGCGCAACGCATCGAGACAGGTGCGCACCGCCAACCGGCTCACCCAGTGCTCGAAGGGCACGCCCGCTCGCTCCTGGTAGCGATCCAGCTTCTGCAGCAGCTTCAAAAACACCTCCTGCACCAGATCCTCCTCGCTCTCCCGCCGCGGCAAATGATGGCGCACCCAGCGACAGACCAGCGGGTGCAGATGTTCGACGAGCGCACGCGCCGCGGCCGCCTCGCCCTCGCGGGCGCGGCGCACGATCGGCTGCACATCGAAATCCGGTGACATCAGGCGCGCAGTCTATGGACAAATGGAGGGACACACCAAGCGCCAAACGCGGCAGGCCGCCGCCCGGTCACCAACTTTAAATCTTCAACTTTCAACTCTCCTTTTCCCCTCCCCTGCCAAATCCGACACAACCTTTGCCGGAAAGCCAGACCTGTGCGTACGTTACAGAACGCACCAACCCACCGCATGAAACTGCCTTCCCTGTCCGCGCTCTGCGCCCTTCTCCTGCCGCTGTCCGTTTTTGGACAGGACGGCTTCACGCCGTTGTTCAACGGTCGCGACCTCTCCGGCTGGGAGGGCGACCCCAAGCTTTGGAAAATTGAAGACGGCGCCATTGTCGGCACCTGCTCCGGTCCCGACAGCCCCGAGCACAACACCTTCCTGATCTGGCGCGGCGGCCTGGTGAAGGACTTCGAACTGCGCGCCACGGTGCGGGTCGAGGGCGACAACAATTCCGGCATCCAGTACCGCAGCCGCCTGCTGGAGGGTTTTGGCACTTGGGCGATCACCGGCTACCAATGCGACATCCATCCGGCCGTGCAGCACACGGCGATGACCTATGAGGAGAAGGGCCGCGGCATCTTTGGCCTCAACGGCCAGAGCGTCGTGCTTGACCCCGCCGGCAACCGCTGGCTGGTCGCCGAACACGACCCGGTGAAGGTCGATGTCGCGCAGTGGCAGGAATACACGATCATCGCACGGGGCAACCACCTCGTGCACCAGGTCAACGGCAAGCTCACCTCCGAACTGACCGACTATGACGAAAAGGGCCGCGCGCTCGAGGGTCTGCTGGCCATCCAGCTCCATCGCGGCAATGCCAACCGGGTCTTCGTCAAGGACATCCGGATCAAAACGCTCACCGACGCCAAGGTCATCCCCTTTGAGAAGTCGAACATCCCCTCCGACGCCCAGCGCATCGAAAAGCCGGTGACCAACAATCCGCAGGGCAAGACCCCCAACCCGGCACCGGCTCCGAAGGCCGGCCCCAAGGCCGGTGCGAAGGCGAAGGCTGGCGTCAAGACGCCCGCGAAAGCCGCCCCCAAAGCCAAGGCCGCGCGCCCGCAGGCGGTCGGTCCGGCGATCGGCGAAAACAAGGCGACCCCGGTCGGACGCATCAAGGCCCTGCCCGGCTTCGAGGTGGAACTGCTCTACTCTGTTCCTGGCGGCGACCAAGGTTCGTGGGTGGCACTCGCGCAGGACGACCAGGGCCGCATCTATGCCAGCGATCAGTATGGCGACCTCTACCGTTTCAATGCTCCGACCGCCGGCCAGCCCCTGCGCCAGGCGGACGTCAAGAAGCTGCCGCTCAACATCCGCGCCATCAACGGCATGGTCTTCGCCTACGGCGCCCTCTATGCCGGCGTCAATGACTACGAGCAGAAAACCACCAGCGGCCTGTATCGCATCACCGACAGCAACGGCGACGGCGACCTCGACAAGGCCGAGTTGCTGCGCGGCTTCGATTCGAAGAGCGATCACGGCGTGCACAAGGTGCTGCCGACGCCCGACGGCAAGGGCCTCTACCTGATCACCGGCAACAACGCGATCATTGAAAGCGGCCCCCATGAGGGAACGTCCGCCAGTTCGCCCGTTGCCAAGATCTGGGGCGACGACCACCTGCTGCCGCGCATGCCCGATGGCCGCGGTCACAACCGCCACGTGCTCGCCCCAGGCGGCATCGTCTACCGTGTCGATCCGGACGGCAAAAACTTCGAGATCTTCGCCTCCGGCTTCCGCAACATCTACGGCGGTGGCGTCAACCGCGACGGCGAGCTGTTCACCTATGACGCCGACATGGAGTATGACTTCAACACCTCATGGTATCGTCCGACCCGCGTCAATCACGTCGTCAGCGGCGGTGAATACGGCTGGCGCAACGGCGCGGGCAAGTATCCGGAGTTTTATCCCGACAACCTGCCCGCCACCCTCAACATCGGCCCGGGTTCGCCCACCGGCACCACCTTCGGCCATGGCGCGAAGTTCCCCGCCAAATACCAGGAAGCCTTCTACGTGCTCGACTGGAGCTGGGGCAAACTCTACGCCGTGCACCTGAAGCCCGATGGCGCATCCTACACGGCCACCAAGGAGGAGTTCGTCACCGGCGCTCCCCTGCCCCTGACCGACGCCTTCATCGGCAAGGACGGCGCGATGTACTTCGCCATCGGCGGTCGCCGCGTCCAGTCGGGCCTCTATCGCGTCACCTACACCGGCAAGGAAAGCACGGCCCCGGTCGCCCTGACCCCGCGTCCCTCGCCGCTGCGCGACCTCCGTCACCAAATCGAAGCCTTCCACGGCAAGCAGGATGCCAAGGCCGTCGACGCCGCCTGGACACATCTCAACCACGCCGACCGCTTCATCCGCTGGGCGGCCCGCGTTGTGCTCGAGCATCAGCCGGTCGCCACCTGGAAGGATCGCGCGCTGCAGGAAAGCGATGCCGGCCGCCAGCTCGAGGCCCTGCTCGCCCTGGCCCGCGCCGCCGGCAAATGCCCGAGCCATCGCCCGGAAGATTACCAGCCTGACAGCGCCGTCCGCGACGCCCTGATCACCGCGCTGCTCAAGCTCGAGTTTGCCAAGCTGACGCAGGAACAACAACTCACCCATGTGCGCACGCTGGAAATCGCCCTGCACCGCTTTGGCGATCCCGACGCCGCGACCGTGCAGAAACTCGCCGCCCAGCTCGATGCCGCCTATCCGGCAAAGACCTTTGAGCTGAACTGGCTGCTCACCGAAACGCTCGCCCATCTGCAGGCACCGAACACCGCCGCCAAGGCACTCGACCTGATCGACGCCGCCCCGGCCCAGGAACCGCAAATCGAGTTCGCCCGCAGCCTGCGCCATCTCAAGGCCGGCTGGACCCCGGAACTGCGCACCCGCCAGCTCGAATGGTTCCTCAAGGCCGCCTCCTTCCGTGGAGGCGCGAGCTTCAGCAAGTTCATCGAGTTCATCCGCAACGACAGCCTCGCCACCTTCACCGATGCCGAGAAGACCCAGCTCGCCGCGCTCATCGAGAAGAAGCCGGAGGTGAAGAGCGCCTATGAAAACGTCGGCGCGATCTTCATCGGCCGCACGCCAACGATGTGGACCCTCGACCAGCTCAGCGCCGCCGCGCGCGACGGCATGAAGAACCGCGACTTCGACAACGGACGCAAGATGTTCGGCGCCGCCGCCTGCTTCGCCTGCCACCGCTTCGGCAACGCCGGCGGCATGACCGGCCCCGACCTCACAGGTGCAGGCGGTCGCTACAGCCCGCACGACCTGCTCGACCAGATCATCAACCCGAGCAAGGAGATCAACGAGCAGTTTGCCCCGATCATCGTCACCAAGAACAGCGGCGAGATTATCAGCGGCGTCGTCGTCAACCTCAGCGGTGACACCGTGACGCTGAACACCGACCTCAGCGATCCCGACCAGCGCGCCACGGTCGATCGCAAGGAAGTGAAGAGCATCGAGGTCAGCAAGGTCTCGCCGATGCCGCCCATGCTGCTCAACATGCTGACGAAGGACGAGGTCCTCGACCTGCTCGCCTACGTGCTGAGCGGCGGCGACCGCGCCAACGCGATGTTCAAGAACTGAGGTCCTGCAAATTCAGGCCGCCGTTCGTCTTCGACGGGCGGCGGCCTTTTTGCGTACCAAGGTGGGGCGGGCTGTCTCAGCCCGCCGTGCCGATCGCGCGTGCAAAACCATCCCCCCGCCTTCTGGCGAAGGCGCTCAGCCCCATCGGGACGTGCTGCGTCGCGTCCGATTTGTCAGCCCAGAATAGCGCCTCACCCCCAAACCCGGCGCCCTGAGACAGGACGCCCTACCTCAGGCTTCCGCAGCCACCTCCACGGCTTTTCCCACCGACTTGCGTACCAGGCGCGCGGCGTAAAAGCCGTCGTGGCCGGTCTCGGCGGGATTGAGGAAGAGTTCCTCCTCCAGCGTCCATTCGTCGCCCCGGGTGGCGAGGAAGGCCTGCACCTGACGCTCGTTCTCGGCCGGCAGCACGGAGCATGTTGCATAGACCAGCTTGCCGCCGGGCTTGACCATGGCGCTGTAGCGCGACAGCAGATCCTGCTGCAGGGCGGTCAGGCGCTCGATCTCGGCGGGGTGCAGTTTCCACTTGGCGTCCGGATTGCGCCGCAACACGCCCAGGCCCGAGCAGGGCACGTCGAGCAGCAGTCGGTCGGCATAGCCGGCGAGGCGCTTGAAGGTCTTCGAACTGTCGATCGGCCGCGTCTCAATGAGGTCAGCCCCGGCGCGGGCGGCGCGCTTGCGCAGCTCCTTGAGTTTCCACTCATGGATGTCGAGGGCGATGATTTTGCCCTTGTTCTGCATGAGCGCCGCGAGGTGGAGCGACTTGCCGCCTGCGCCGGCGCAGGCGTCGACCACCTTCTGCCCGGGCTCGACCTGAAGGAAGGGCGCGATGCGCTGGGACGAGGCGTCCTGCACCTCGAACAGGCCCTCCTTGAAGGCGGGCAGGCCGAAGACGTTGTAGCGCTGGGCCATGCGCAGGGCGGTCGGCACGTCGTCGACAGCCTCCGTGACGAACCCGTCCTGGGCCAGGCGCGTCTTCAGGGAGCGACGCTCGGTCTTCAGGGTGTTGACGCGCAGGAACACCTCCGCGGGCTTGTTCAACTGAGCGCGCACGGCCGGCCAGGCATCGCCAAGCTGGTCCGACAGCAGCGCGTCAAGCCAGTCCGGCAGCGACGCGCGCACGGCGGGCGACACGTCATCGCCCTGACGCAGGCGCGCCTGCATGGCATCGGCGCGCACGGCATAGAGTTCATCAAAGTCCGGCAGTTCGTGCCCGGCCTGCAGCCAGTAGGCCGCCCACACCTGCCAGAGCCGTTCCTCGGTGATCGACTCGCGGTCGTCGTGCTCCGCGTCCGGCAGACCGGCCGCATGCCAGAGCCAGCGCCACCAGCGCACGATGTCATAGACCGCCTCGGCGAACAGCCGGCGGTCGCGACTGCCCCACTTGCGCCGGCGCTTGAAGACGAACTCGACGCATTTGTCGGCGTAGCGGCGCTCAACAAAGATTTCGCGCAGCGCGCCGATCGTTTCGTCGACGATGAGATGGGGCAGTTTCAGAGCGGTAACAGGTTCGGGGTGAACGGACAATTTACGCCCGATTCCGGCCGGTGTCATGGGGAAGTCGAGGCCCGGGCTCGCAACCGGGCCTGGGCACCGTCCCTGTTACGGCGAATCCGCCTCGGGTTCGTCGGGCATGCGCTCAATGAAGCGCATGGCGTGGTCGATGAAGCGTAGCGGCACGTCGTCGGTGGGGCCGTTGCGGTTCTTGGCGATAATGAGCACGGCCTGGCCCTTCTTCTTGGCCTCGGCCTCCTCGTCGCCGACGTCCATCTTGGCGCCGGCATAGTCCTCACGGGTGAGCAGTCCAACCATGTCGGCATCCTGCTCGATCGAGCCGGATTCACGCAGGTCGGAGAGCACCGGCCGCTGCCCCTTGCGCGACTCGACGGCCCGGTTGAGCTGAGCGAGGACGATGATGGGAACGTTGAGTTCCTTGGCCAGACCCTTCACTCCGGCGGAGATTTCGGCGATTTCGATCTGGCGGTTCTCCTTGCCGCGCTTGCTGCCCGAGGTCATGAGCTGCAGGTAGTCGATCATGATCATCTCAATGCCATGCAGCTTCTTCAGGCGGCGTGCCTTCGCGCGCATTTCGAGGACGTCGAGACCGGGCGTCTCGTCGATCAGGATCGAGGAGCGCTGAAGTTCGCGCGTGGCCTTGGCGAGCGCATCCTGCTGGGCGCGCGAAAGCAGACCACGCGACAGGTCCTGCATTGAGAGCTGGGCGCGCGAGACGAGCAGGCGTCGCACGAGCATGGTGGCGCTCATTTCCAGGCTGAACACCGCGCAAGGACGGCCGCATTCCACGGCGATGTGCTCGACGATGTTCATGGCGAGCGAGGTCTTGCCCATCGATGGACGGGCGGCGATGACAAACATTTCCCCGCCCTGCAAGCCGCTGCTCATGCTGTCGAGCTTGCTGTAGCCGGTCGAGAGACCGCGCAGCTGTCCGGGATGCTCCAGCATGTATTGAATGCTGTCGATGGCCTCGGCGACATGGGCGCTCAGGCTCTTGATGCCATCCTCCTTGCCGGAGGATTCGCGCACGGCGAGGATGCGCTGCTCGGCGTGATCGACCAGGGTGCCGACATCCTCGTCGATCTGTTCCTTGCCGTGCTCGTAGGCGTAATGGATGTTCAGTGAGCTGGCGTGGATGAGCTGACGCAGGATGTGCTTGTCCAGCACGATCTTTTTGTAATACGGGTAGTGCGCCGGCACCGGCACATACGTGAACAGCTCACTGATCGCCGCCGGTCCGCCGACCCGTTCCAGCAACCCCTGGCCGCGCAGGGCGTTGGTAAGGGTGACCGGATCAATGGCGAGATGCTTGTCGTCGAACTCAAGCAGCATCTCATACACCGTGCGGTTCGCCTCATGGTAGAAGGCGGCGGCCGGCAGGGTGACACGGCTGTCGGCAAGGCGCTCGTTGGGATCCTGCAGCAGGCTGGAAATGACGCCCTTTTCCGCCTCGTCACTGAACGGCAGCGCGCGGTTGATGTTGGCCAGCAGTTCCTCGGCGCTCGGGATCTCGTTGCGCTTGCGGCCGAAGGGGTTGGCTTGCGGCACGGCGTCGGCGCGTGCCGGCAGTTCACCTGGAGCGGCGGCAGCCTGGGCGAGTTGGGAAGCGGATTCGGCCATGAGACCCCCCATCAGAGGCAGGAAGCCGGGGGCGTCAATCAGAGCAACTCTGTGAATAAGCCCCTGTCTGGGGAATAGCCGATTACGGATTCCAATGGCTGGAACAGCAGGCACCCTCCAACCGCCGGACGATGGCAGCCCCACGGAACGGCAGGCATTTCCGCTTGTGACCCCGCGGCCCGTCGGCAATGTGACACACCTCATGCTGCGCTTCCGCATTCTTGGCTTCCCCGTCGCCGTCCATTGGTTCTTCTGGGTCAACATGGCACTGCTTGGAGGCGCCATCGGCGCCAGCACCCCGGAGGCAATGCGCGCGTTGCTGATGTGGATGGCCGCGGGTTTCGCCTCCATCCTCGTCCATGAACTCGGTCATGCCCTGGCCATGCGCCACTACGGCGACCGCCATGTCGGCATTCTGCTGTATGCCTTTGGCGGCGTCGCTCAAGGTAGCCGTGGCCTGAGCCGTTCGCAGGACTTCTACGTCAGCGCCGCCGGCCCCTTCGTGCAGATCGCCGCCGGCGTCGCCGTCTGGTGGCTGCGCGATCTCTGGCAGCCGCCGCCAGGGTTGGTCCGAACCTTTCTGAATGCCTTTCTGCAGGTCAGCCTGTTCTGGGGCATCCTCAATCTCTTCCCGATCATCCCGCTCGATGGCGGCCACATCGCCCGAGCCCTGCTCGGGCCACGCCGGCTGCGCATCGCCCTCACCCTCAGTCTGATCTGCGCGGTGGGCGGCGCCCTGTTCTTCCTCCAGACCGGTGGCCTGTTCGCGACCGTTTTCTTCGGCATGTTCGCCTTCAACAACTGGAAGGAACTGCAGGGCCAGCCCCAGGTGCCCTGGATGATAGGGCGCGACTGAGCCCAAACCTGCCGCGTAGTCATTCCCGTCCCATGAGCGCCCTCGACGACCTCCTCACCTGCCTTCGCTTTCCCAGCGTCTCGACCGACCCCAAGCACCGCGGCGACGTGCGCGCCTGCGCCGACTGGCTGCTCGCCAAGCTGCGCTCGCTCGGCCTTGACGCCGCGCTCCATGAAACCCCTGGGCACCCGGTGCTGCTGGCCAGGAACGTTCACCGTCCCGGCCGGCGCACGGTGCTGTTGTATGGCCACTACGACGTGCAGCCACCCGAACCGCTAGGCGAATGGAAGTCGCCCCCCTTTGAGCCGGTGGTGCGCGACGGCCGCATCTACGCCCGCGGTGCCACCGACAACAAGGGCCAGCTCATGGCCCATGTCGCCGGCCTCGAGGCGACCCTCGCCGCCCACGGCGACCTGCCGGTCAACCTGACGATCCTGTTCGAGGGCGAGGAGGAGATTGGCAGCCCGAACCTGCGCCCCTTCCTCGAAGCGCACCGCGACGAACTCGCCTGCGACATCGTTGCCATCTCCGACACCGGCATGGTGGCGGCGGGCGTCGGCACCTTCACCTACGGCCTGCGCGGCATCGCCTGCCTGGAAGTGCGCGTGCACGGTCCCTCGATCGACCTCCACTCCGGCATCTTTGGCGGCACCGTGGCGAATCCGGCCACCGTCGCCGCCCGCTTGGCCGCCTCCCTTCACGACGCCGAGGGCCGGGTGGCCATCCCGGGTTTTTATGATTCCGTGCGACCGCTCCAGGAATGGGAGCGCGCCGCCTGGGCGGAACTGGGTGACGGTGAGACCGAAACCCTCGAACTGACCGGCTCCCCCGCCCTCTTCGGGGAACCCGGTTTCAACGAACGCGAACGCCGATGGGCGCGCCCCACCGCCGAGGTCAACGGCATCGGTGGCGGTTGGCAGGGTGCCGGGTCAAAGACAGTCATCCCGCGCGAGGCCTTCGTGAAAATCTCCTTCCGCCTCGTGCCCGACCAGGATCCTGCCGCCATTCTCGACCTGGCGGAACAGCATCTGCGCTCCCAGGCCCCTGCGGGCGTGCGCCTGGAGATCGTGCGCGGCCACACCGGCAGCGCCTATTTGACGGATCCGCAAAGTCACCTCGGCCAGGCGGCCTGCCGGGCCCTGGAGAAGACCTTCGGCGGACGCGTGGCACTGATCCGGGAAGGTGGCAGCATTCCCATCGTCCAGGACTTCAAGCAGGTGCTCGGGGCCGATACCCTGCTGCTCGGCCTGGCCCTACCGGACTGCCAGGCACACGCGCCCAATGAAAACTTCCCGGTGGCCAGTTTTGAAGCCGGTATCCGCCTAAATCAGGAACTGCTGCGCGAACTGGCGTCCTGAAATCGGCCGGCGGCCGACCGTCTCAGTGCGGCTTGGCCGCCTTCTCGCCATGACCTTCGGCCGGCTTGGCGTGCCCGTCCTTGGCGTGGCTGTCGCCATGACCGTCGCCATGGGCCTTGTGCATGCCTTCATGCAACACCTGCGTGCTCTCCCACGAATGCTTGTCGCAGGAAGCGGCGCAGAACAGAAGGGCGAGGGCGGCGAAGGCGGGGACTTTCATGGTCGTGACGAAGCTTACCGATAGGCGGTTCCCGCGCCCGCGCAACGCGGTTTTTGCCAGTCGTTGGCACCCTGAATCGCGGACCTCGAATGCCCAGTCTCTGAAACCTGGGATTTGAAATCCCCTTCCGGGTCAGGCACAGCGCCCCTCGCGCAGTTCCTGCCAGGCCCGGCCCAGGCAGCGGGTCAGGTCACTGGGTAGCACGGACTCGGGCGAACCCTCCAGTGCGGCAAGCTCGGCCGCCCGACCACACAACCAGGCGGCAAGGGAGGCCGCCCGCGGCGGTTTCACGCCCTGGCCGAGCAGGGCGGCGGCGACACCCCCCAGGCAATCCCCCATGCCGCCCGTGGCCATGCCGGGATGCCCGGTGCTGTTGAAGCGCAGAGGGTCTCCGGCGCAGGTGATGATCGTGCGTGCCCCCTTGAGCAGGAGGGTGTGGCTGGGATGGGCTGCGGCGAAAGCCTGTGCCGTCGTGGCCCGGTCGCCGAAGGACCCGACCAGTCGCTGCATTTCCCCGGGGTGCGGGGTCAGCAGGCGCGGACCGGCAGCAACCCGAAGGGGCTCAAGTCCGCAGCGGGCCAGCACGGTGAGGGCATCCGCATCGACCACCACGGGCACCGGCGCGCGGCGCAACAATTCGGCCACCTCGTCGGCATGGCCAAAGCCGAGCCCCGGGCCCACCACCAAGGCGTCGAACCCCTCGGACGCGGAACTTGCGTCGGTGATGGAGCGAACCATGACTTCGGGCGGCAGGCGCACCTCCAGCACGTCCAGCGCTTCCAGATTGCGCACGAGCAGGGTGACGAGCCCGGCACCGGCGCGAAGGGCGCCGAGGCAGGCGAGTTCGGCGGCGCCGTAAAAACCGGGCGACCCGGCAAGAACTCCGACGCGGCCGGCACGCCCCTTGTGACACTCGTGATCTCGACGCGGCAGCCAAGGGCGGAGCAGGTCGGGTGTCAGCAATTCGGCCGTGGCATCGCCCTGCACAAAGGGTTGCAGTTCCGGGAGCGCCACGAGGGCGAGACGACCCACGTGGTTGACGGCGGCATCGGCCAGCAACCCGCGTTTGACCGCGCCGACCGTGACCGTGACATCGGCGATCACGGCATCGGCCGACGGCAAGCCGGTGTCGCCATCAAGTCCCGAGGGCAGGTCCATGGCGACCGTCGAGGCACCGTGCTGGACTCGCAGGTGATTCATGGCCGCGCCGAGCGCCGCAAATTCCGCGCGCAGCGGTCCGCTGGCACCGAGGCCGAGCAGTCCGTCGAGACAGATGAGCGGACCCTCCGGCGAGAAACCGTCGGAAGGCGGCGGTTCCAGCCCGCCCAACTGCTCCCAATGCCCGGCAGGCAACGGCTTGAAGGCGGCGGGCTCGCGGGTGCAGCGCGCGAACAGGCGCCAGCCGGCGGCGCGCAACACGCGACCGGCGACCAGAGCGTCACCGGCGTTGTTGCCAGTGCCGAGAAACAGCACCGCCGTGCCGGGCACGGGGAAAAACTGCCGGATGACACGGGCGATGCCGAGGCCGGCCACCTCCATGAGCTCGGCCGCGGAAACCCCGGAGGCAAAGGCACGCGCCTCGGCCTCCTGCATCTGGCGGCACGTGACGAACATGGCGGGAGATCAGCGGGCGCGCTTGTAGGCGACGATGCCCTGGGCAATGCCCTCGGCGATGCGGGCGCGGAATGCACCGCTCATCATCTTCGCGCGTTCGGCGGAGTTGCTGACGAAGCCGCATTCAACCAGCACCGCCGGATTGCGGGTGGTCTTGCGGATGACATAGTAGCTGGCGTGCTTGACGCCGCGGTTGGTCAACCCGGTGGACTGCAGCAGGTAGGCCTGGATGTAGGCGGCGAGCATGTAGCTGCGGTCATAGTGATAGAATGTCTCGATCCCGTGGCCGGTGCCGCCGCGGCTGTAATTGTAGTGGATGCTGACGAAGATCGCGTTGCCGCGGCTGTTGCCGGCATCCACGCGTCCCTGCAGGGGAATGAAGACGTCCGAACTGCGGGTCATGATGACTCGCAGGCCGGCCTCCTTGAGCAGTCGCTCGACACGGCGGGCGGTGTCAAGACAGAGGTGCTTTTCGTAGACGTAACCAATCGAGGCGCCGCGATCATGGTCCCCGTGACCGGCGTCGAGGATGACCGTGTCGAAGGCGCGCGTCACGCCTGCGCCGAGCAGGAAAACCAGCAGGGCCAGAGCCAGCGCCCCCGGGAAACGTCCAGGGCGGTGGCACGGCGGCAGGGGGGCGGTCATGGATTCGGAAGTCGGTGCGGACCTTGTCGCGCAGTAAGCGCCTTTGCCGACCGGGGTCAAGCAGTTTGGCGGTCGGCGGCGCGCGACAAAAACCCGAGGAACGGTGTCGCGGGCAGCGTTGGTTTGACCATGCTCCAGCGTCTGCTCCCCGCCCTGCTGCTCGCCACCGCCGCCCCGGCGGAAATGCCCCTGCGCCACATTGTCTTCGGTTCCTGCCTCGACAAGACCGAGCACCCGCTGCTCGACCGCACCCTGACCCTGCCGATGGACCTCTTTCTTTACTTGGGCGACAACATCTACGCCGACACTCAGGATATGGCGGTGATGCGGGCGAAATACCAAGCGCTGGCGGAAAGCCGCTTCCATCGCGGCCTGCTCGAACGCGCTCCCGTGCTCGCCACATGGGACGACCACGACTTTGGCGTCAACGACGGCGGCCGCGACTATCCGAAAAAGCGCGAGGCCCAGAGGGAGTTTCTCGACTGGCTGCAGGTGCCGGCCGACTCGCCGCGACGTCCCCGCGAGGGCGTGTATGACGCGCGGATGTTTGGTCCGGCTGGGCAGGCGGTGCAGGTCATCCTGCTCGACACCCGCTATTTTCGCAGCTCGCTCAAGCGCATCCCCAGGGACCAGGCCGGCGTCGGCGGCAGCGCCGTGCCGAACGACGATCCGGCGGCCACGGTGCTTGGCGAGGCCCAATGGCGCTGGCTTGAGGAACAACTGCGCACGCCGGCCCGCCTGCGCCTGATCGGTTCCAGCATTCAATTTGCCGCCGAAGCCAGCGGCAGCGAAAGTTGGGCGAACTTTCCCCGCGAGCAGCGGCGCCTGATTGAACTGATTCGCCGCACCGGCGCCGAGGGTGTGCTCTTTCTGAGCGGCGACCGCCACTGGTGCGAGTTCTCGACCCTGACACGGGGGGTTCCCTATCCGCTGCACGATCTCACCGCCAGCTCGATGACGCAGGTTCATCCGCGCGGAACGCCGACGCCGAATGCCCACCGGTCGCTGCCCAAAACCTTTCATCGCCCGAACGTCGGCACCCTCGACATCGACTGGGACGCCGCCGACCCCGAGGTGCGCCTGCGCATCGTTGATGAAGCCGGTGCCGTGCAGATCGAAAAACTCCTGCGCCTCGGCGAACTGCGCCCCTGAATCGTTCCGCGCTTGCACCGCGCGTTGGCCGTCGCCAAGGTGACGTCCCCAACCGAACCATCATCACCATGAGCAGCCAGAACATCGCCTTTGTCGGAGTCGGACGCATGGGGGCCAACATGGCCCGCCGCCTCAAGGACTGCGGCCACCGCATCACCGCCGTTTACGACGCCCATCGCCCCATTGCCGAAAGCCTCGCGGCCGAACTCGGCTGCGCGGCCCCCGCCAGCCTGCACGAGGTCACCGCCGCCGCCGACCTGATCTTCACGGTCGTCACCAACGACGCCGCCATGGAGGCGATCTTCTTCAACGCCGACGACAACCTGCTGCAGGGCGCCGCGGGTCGCACCTTCATCAACTGTGCAACGCTCTCGCCGGCCATCCACCGGCGGGTCGACGCTGCGGCGCGCGCGGCCGGGGCCGACTGCCTTGAAGCAGCGATGGCCTCCTCGATCAGCCACGCCCGCGAAGGCAAACTCTACCTCATGGTCGGCGGTGACGAAGCCGTTTACCGGCGGGTGCTGCCGGTTCTGGAACAGATGAGCGTCAACCGGCGCCATGTCGGCGCCATGGGTCGTGCCGCCGAGGTCAAGGCCCTGGTCAACATGGTGATGAACATCAACACCGCAGGTCTGGCCGAGGGTCTCGGCCTGGCCGCCGCGCTTGGCCATGACCTGGACATGATCCGCGAGGTTTTCAGCCAGACCGGCGCCAACAGCCGGGTGCTGGAAACGGACGCCGGCGACATGGTGGCGCGCGAACACGACTGCTGGTTCTCCGCCGAACACGCCGCCAAGGACAGCGGCATCGCCGCCGGCGTGGCGGACGAGGCCGGCCTCACCCTGCCGCTGAACAGCGCCACCAAGGCCCAGTACGACCGCATGATCGCCCTTGGTCTCGGCGGCCTCGACAAGTCCGGCATCGCCGAACTGACCTTCCGGGGCCGCCACGGCTGAAGCCGGTCACCGCCGAACGCCCATGCCCGCGAACGTCCGTCTCTTTCTGGCGTTCCGACTGCTGTTCAACTGCCGGTTCTACTACCCGGTCTTCACCGTTCTGTTCCTCGACCTGGGCCTGAGCCTGGGTGAGTTCGCGGCGCTGAACGTCATCTGGGCCCTCACCATCGTCGCCCTGGAGGTCCCCTCGGGCGCCCTGGCCGACCGCTTCGGCCGCCGTCCGCTCGTGGTCGCGGCCGGCTGGCTGATGGTCGCCGAGATGGGCCTACTGTGCCTGATGCCGCCGGGACGGCATGATCTCGTGTTCTGGATGTTCGTCCTCAACCGCATCCTCAGCGGCACGGCGGAAGCCTGCGCCAGCGGGGCCGACGAAGCTCTGGCCTACGACAGCCTGCCCGAGGCGGAGCGCACGCGCGAGTGGCCGGCCGTCATGGCGCGGTTGAGCCGATGGATGGCGCTCGGATTCATCGTCTCGTCAATCAGTGGCGGCCTGCTTTACGATCATGAGCGGATTCTGTCCCTCCTCGATGCCCTCGGCCTGCCGGCGCTGGACCGCGCCTGGACAATGAAGTTGCCCTTGCTGCTGAACTTCCTCGCCGCGCTCGCCTGCCTGGCCGTGACCCTGCGTCTGCGCGAACCGGGACAAACGCCGGCGACCGGAGGTTCCTGGTCCCGGGAAACCGCGCGCGCCCTGCGTGGCATGCTCGCCACCGGCGCCTGGATCTGGCGACACAAGCCGGCCTTCCAACTCATCGTCCTTGCCGTCGTTTTCGACAGCATCATTCGGCTCTTCCTCACCGTCGCCAGCAACTTCTACCGCCTCGTCGGCATCGGCGAGGCCTGGTTCGGCGTCATCGGCACGGTCGCTTCCGTCCTTGGTCTGGCCAGTGCCGGCCTCATGGAAAAAATGGCGCGCCATGGCACCCAGCGGGCGAACTTCGCCTTTGTCGCCGTGCTGACCTTTGGCGGTCTGCTTGGTGCCGCCCACCCCCAGTCCGGCTGGGCCGGCATCGCCCTGATCATGCCGCTCATGCTGGCCATGCGTTTCCTGCAGTTCTTTCTGTCGCAATACTTGAATGCCGCCGCCGATTCCGCGCACCGCGCCACCGTCCTCAGTTTCCGCGGCCTGACCACGAATCTCGCCTACGGCTTGATGACGCTGTTGTTTGGCTGGCACACCGCCTGGCTGCAGGGCCGCCTCGGCCTGCCGGCGGACGACCCCGGGGGCTTTGCGGCCAGCCTGCAGGTCTGGCCCTGGTGGTTCACCGCCACCCTCGGGCTGGCCCTGCTCGGCCTGCGTCTGCACCGCGGTCGCTGATCAGCGGAGCAGGGAGCGGATGTGTTCAATGGCCGCCTCCTGAAGGAAGCGCGATCCCGCCGGCGTGCTGGTGTGGCCCGACAGAACATCGGCATGCAGTCGCTTCGGCACCGGTAGGGCGTTGTAGGCGGCCAGCACACTGCTGGGCGGACAGGTGACATCGATGAAGCCAACGGTCACGGCCGCCCCCGCGCAGCGGGCGCGGGTGGCAAAGTTGACGGCATCCACATAGCGCGCCGTCTGCTGGGCGGCCGCGTCGGGCCGGCCATCGGCACCGGTCGGCACCAGCTTGGGCCAGCCATTGACGCGACCCACCGCCGCGCCGCTGTGGTCGCAACCCGCCGGCACGCCGGCGCAGATGAAGGTGACACGGGCATCGAGCCCGGCTGCCGCCAGGGCCTGGAATCCACCCTGGCTCGATCCGTAAACCACCAGCGTGCGACCATCCCATTCCGGCTGAGCGATGAGGAAATCGATGGCGCGGATGAGCCGCAGGAACATGCCGGTGAAATAGTTCTGCTGGCGTTCCGTGCGCCCCGAGTAGCGGTAGTCCTTGAGTGGGCCGGCGGCCTGCGCCTCGTAGAACGCGTCGGGACGGCCGTTGGGCAGGCCGTGGGCATTGATGTCGAGCGCCAGCATTCCGCCCTCCCTGGCCGCCCAGGAGGCGCTGCCACCGAGGCTGGAACTGCGCACACCGGCACCATGCACGGTCAGGATGGCCGGCAGACTGCCCGGACGCGCCCCGCTGGGTCGGCTGAAATAGCCCGACACCGGCGCCCCCAGGCAGGCCACCTTGAGGTCGAAACATTCCACCCCCTTCACCGAGGCCGGTGCGGCCACGGGCACGAGCTCCGCGGCCGGTTCCACGGTGGCCAGAACCGCTTTCTGCGCATTCCAGAAGGCGTCAAAATCCTCGGGGACCGGCAGGCTCGGGCGGATGTCCTGCGGATCGAACCCCGCGGACGCCAGGGCCGAGGTCTTGCCGCTGCTGGCTCTCAGCAACAGAAAGCCCGGTTCCTCCAGTACGCCCTCCAGACGCCCCTTGCCGGCGTTCAGCCGAACCTCGACGGGGGGCTGCGGGGCGACCCCATCCTTGGAAAACACGCAGGTGACGGTCAGATCACCGGCCGGTTGGTCGCCAAGGGTCGCCTCAAGCAAAAAAACCGCCTTCTCCCCGCGCCGATACAACGCGTCGGGGCGATCCACCGAGGCCTTGAGGCGAAGCGCCGGCGCGACCTTTGGAGCGGCAGCGGACGGGGATTTGACCTGGGCGGTGAGCGGCGTGGCGAGACAGAGGCAGGTGACGAGCAGGCGGAAACTGGACATGGCGACGGATTCCAACGCCGGCAGCGGGAAGGCTCTACGAATTTCCGCAAGAAAAGTCGGCCCCGACTGAACGCCAAACGTCAAGGCGTCGTCTAAGCCCTGCCTTGACCCGGCGCGGTCGGCCGCCAACTTGCCGAACGTCACCCGTCCATTCCCGATGTCCAACCACGTCGTCACTGCATGAGTCCGCCGGACAGCAGCGGCCTGCAATTGCAGGACCGCATCGGCGCCGGCAGCTGCGGCGAGGTGTTTCGCGCCACGAACCATGGCCGGGGATGCGCGGTCAAGGTGTTCTCGGCGATGTCCGTCAACCGCCGGGCGATGGAAGCCACGCTGAGTCGCCTGGCGACCCTGCCCCCTCATCCCGGCGTGCTGCCGGTGGAACAGTATGAGATTGGCAACGGCGCCAACCGTCTGGTGATGCCACTGGTTGGAGCACTGGTCCGCGACGCCCAGGGACGCCGGATCTGGCAGGCGCCGACCCTTGAGCCCCTGTGTGCCGGGGTTGAAGCCGGGCGAGCCTGGAACCTGATCCATCAGCTCGCGGAAGCCCTGGCCTGGCTGCACCGCCACGGCCTGATCCACGGCAACCTGCGCCCGGCCAATGTTTTTGTGGATCCCGGCCCGCCGGAAACCCTGCGCCTGACCGACCTCGCCCAAGGCTGGGTCGGCGGCGTGCACCGGCTCGACCTGAGTGATCATTTCCTGCACCTCGCTCCCGAGCAGGCGGAGAACCCGGAGGGCGTCTTCCATGGCCTGGGTGCCGGTGCCGATGTGTACAGCTTCGGGGTGCTGGCCTATCGACTTCTCACCGGTCGACTGCCGCGCGGAGCCGCCGTCTGGAACGAACAAACCACCCTCCAGCAGAAGAAGGCCGCCGCCGGTCTGGCCAGCCTCATCGACCAGGCCGCCGTGCTGGCCGCCGTGCGTGCCCAGTCGAAGATCGAATGGCCGGCACCCCCGCTCGACAAATGGGATGAGCGCCGGTGGCACCTGCTGGAACGCTGCCTCGACCTCAACCCTGCCGCACGCTGGGCCGACATGCGCGAGGTGCTGCGTGAATTCGAGGTCCTGGAGGCCGACCGCCTGATTGAGGAGAGTCGCGAACGCATCGATCACGAGCGCCGCGCCCAAGTCCGGCGCGTGCGCCTGCTGCAGGTTTCCGTGGTGGTGCTGGCCGTCCTGCTGGTGGCGGGCGGCGCAACCGCGTTTCTGCTGCTCGGCCAGGCCCGCCAGGCCGGTGAAGCCGCTCTGTCCGAAGCCGCCGGTCTGCGCAGCGATCTGGCCGCCGGCGAACAGCGTCAAAAGGAGCTCAACGCCGACCTGACCCGCGCCCGAGCCGAGGCCCGTAAGGCGGATGAACGCAGGCGCGACGCGCAAGCCGCCGTCGACCAGTTCGTCGATCTGCTGCTCGCCCTGCCCTCCGGCGATGAAGCCGAGGCCGGTCTTGTGCGCAGCCAGCTGGACGATGCCCTGCGGTTCTGTCTCTCCAGCCTGCCGGCGCTTGAAGCCGATCCCGCGCTCGGGTTTGAGCGTCTGCGCGCCTACGCCAATCTGGGCCGCATCCACCTGCGCCTGCGCGAACCCGGCAAGGCACGCGTCTTTCTCGACAAGGCCCGCAGCGAGGGCCAGACCCTGCTGACCCAGCCGCAGCCCGGCTCTTTTTCCGCCCAGGTCCAGGTCTGGCTCGGTCGCAGTTGCCTGCTTCTGGCCGGCCTGCATGAACGTCGCGCGGAACAGACCCTCGCGCTGGAGCGACTGCGCGAGGCCGCCGAACAGTTGGGTGGCGGCCTGGCCGCGGATCCCTCGAACCGGACGGCCCGCCGCGAGTGCGCCCGCGCCTGGCTGCAACTCGGCCTGCTCAGTCGCCAGCAGGGTGCCCTGGCCGATGCCGGCAAGGCGCTCACCCGGGTCCGGGAAACCCTCGATCCCGAACTTCTCGAACCGGACCTCCTGCCCGAGGAGGCGTTCCTGCTCGTGCGCGCCACCTTTGCGGAAGGACTCGTCCAGCGCGACGCCGGCCAGTCGCGTGAAGCCCTGGACACCCTGCTCGGAGCCGTCACCGAGATGGGGCGACTCGTGGCCGGCACGTCGCCACGCCACCAGGACCAGGCCCTCATCCTGGCCGAGGCCTACACGGAGCTTGCCGAACTCATCGCCCGCCAGGTCGGCGCCAAGGAAGCCCGCGAAGCGCACGATCAGGCCGTGCCGATCCTCCTCGAGCTCAACCGCCTGCACCCCGAATGGGCGGATGTGAAGTACCTGATTGCCCGCAACGAGGGCGACATCTCCCTGCTTGAGCGCGACCTCGGCAACCCTGAAACTGCCTTGAAAAAGAAGCAGGATGCCATCGAGCGGGTCAATGAGATCCTCGCCGACGAGGCTGACAACCTCCGTCTGCGCGCCCTGCAGGCAAAACTGCGCGGGGAGTATGCCGAACTCATGTCCGATCTCGGCAAGCCGGAGGCCGCCCTGCCCATTTTGGAGCAGGCCATTGCCGCATCGGTCGACCTGCTCGCCAGCGCGGAGGGTGCGCGCCTGACACCCGAGCGTCGTGCCGCCGAAATCCAACTCGCCCAGATGTATGGCGTGCTCGGCCACACCCAGCAGAGCCTGAAAAAAACCGCCGAGGCAAAAACCGCCTTTGCCGCCGCGCTGGAACGCTGGCAGAAACTCGCCGCGCTGGTTCCCGGTGACGAAACCATCCAGCAGGGCCTGAACTGGACGCGCGAACGCCTCGGCAAGCTCAAGTGAGCCATCCCTCAGGGTCGCCAGACGGCGGTGCCCATGTGATACCCCGGATGCTCCGGAGCGCTTCTGCTGTAATAGGCGGTGACGATCCGGCCATCGGCGAGTTGCACGCTCGACGGGTAGCCGCAGTCACTGCTGTAGCTCACGGCCAGACGCAACGCCTTCCCCCAGGTGCGGCCGTCATCCGGGCTGAATTTGGCACAGACGCCCTGTCGGCCGGCCACGCGCACCCCGTAGGTCAGCAGCAAGCGGCCGTCCTGCAGGCGAAGCAGGTGCCCATTGATCTCGTTGCGATCGGTGGCGCGCACCGGCTCCTGCCAGGTTCGGCCGTTGTCGTCGCTGCGGAAGATGTCCATGGCCTCAACCCGCGCCGCCGCCAGCCAACGCCCCTGCCCGAGGGGGAAAAGCTGCGTCTCATTGTGGCGGGCACCGATGACGGCAACCGGCTGCCAGCTGCGACCGTCGTCATCGCTGCGGAAATGCCATGAACGAAACGTCTGGATTTTCGACGACCGCGCCGGATCGGCCAGCCTGCCCTGGTAGCAGGACACATGCAGCGCCCCCCCGGCATCCGCCCAGACATCGCCGAAGGGAATGTGCTCCGTCCAGCCGGGTTCGGCGCGGGGAAATGACTCATGCTGAGCCCAGGTCCGACCTCCGTCGGCGGAGCGCAGCGTCCAGTTGCCAAGAATGGCGTCCCGAAACGGCGCCTGCTTGGGGCGCTCCGGCTGCTTGTGGTCGGTCCAGCCCGAACAGAGCACGACCAGATCGCCGTTGCCGGCCAGACCGGCGGCGTGGTTCATGCGGATCGTGCCCGGCTCATGCCGGGTGATCGTCGAGCGTTTCTCCCACGTGATGCCGTCCCGACTCGCCCAGCAGTCGATGTCACCCTCGAGGGTGCCATGGCCGGGACGGTTGTGCAGCACGGCGAGGATCTCGCCCTGGGGCGACAGCGTCAGGTTTGGCCAGGCGCACACCTCCTTCACCGCGACGTGAAGGCTCAGTTCGCGCGGACGCGCCTCCTTCGCCAGCGCCTGGCGCTCCTGCGTTCGCTGCCACTCCAGACCGGCATGCTCGGTGCGGAACTGCACGAGCCGGCCGTGCTCCATCTCGGTGACATAAACCGTGCGACCGTCCGCTCCCCCAAAGCAGAGGTTGGAAGGCTTGGCGCCGAGCACATCCACCTCGCGGAGAACCGCACCCTTGGGATCGAGAACCACCACCGTTCCCTTCCCATGCCGGGTCACATGCAGGTTGCCTCGCACATCGACGCGCATGCCGTCGAAGCCATGGTCATCGAAGCGGGTCAACTCCCGCTTGTCCGCGAGCCCTCCATCCGCCCCGACGCGGAAGGCCCAGATCGTCCGCTGCACGCTTTCATTCACATAGAGCGTGCGACCGTCCGGGCTGAGATCAATGCCGTTTGCCGTGCCGAGCCCCTCCGCCGCGAGACTCACGACACCGGCCCGATCGATGCGCCAAATGCGGCCGGTGCCCGCCTTCCAGTCCGGATCGCTGGCATAGATCGTGCCGTCGGCGGCGATGGCGAGATCGTTCGGCTGGCTCATCCGCGGTTCATGGGCGAAAACGCGCAGAACCTTCGTCGCCGGATCGACCTGCAGAATGTTGTGCCCGGTGTAATCCGCCACGTAGAGCAACCCGTCGGGGCCGAAGCGACTGCCGTTTGCCGTGCTGCCCTCCGGCAGCTTCACAAACAGCTCCGCCCGACCCTCGGACGTGACACGCCCGAGGGTGTGCTCGCCGCCGAACTTGACGCAGTAGATGACGCCATCGGCATCGACGGCCGGCCCCTCAATACCGTCGGTGAACAGGCCCGGCGCCGTCAGCGGCTCGGCGTGATACAATTCTTCCGCAGGGGCGGCGGCAGCCATCAGGCACAGGAGAGGGATCAGACGCATCAGCGAACTACGGACGCCCAAGCCGAAACCTTCTGGGACAGCCCCTGACCTGAGCAAAATCCGCACATCAATAGAAATTTCCTTTCGAGCGCAATCACCCGAATCCTGATTGGAATAACAAACCATCATAAAAACTAGCAGAGTCGCCCTGAACCTCCTCCTACTCAGCGCGGCATCCGCCCGCGCCCAGTGCACCGGCGGCAACGGCTTCGATCAACTTTCCACCGTGGTCAATCCAAGTGCCACTGGCGTCACCAACAAGGCTCTGGTCGCCAAGGATGCCGGCACCAATCCGAACCGGGTCAAGGTGGCCAAACTGGACGCCAAAACCGGGCTCATCACGGGCGAATTCTGGATCGGCACGCTGAAGACCCCCTGGTTTGGGCAACTCGTCCAAAGCGGCGGCCAGGTTCGGGGTCATGGGTTTTTCCTCCTGCCCCAGGCCGGAGGCAGCGGCGCCCAACGCCTGTCGGGTCTGCTGTTCCTGACGGAATCCGAGTGACCCGCAACCCCTTGGCACGCGTGTCCGGAGGGAACTGGAGCCAGATTGCCGGTGAGATCATCGGCCGGCCCGCGTTACCTCTGGGCTGCCACCATGCGTCTCACGTCCGTTCTGATCCTGCTGCCGCTGCTGACCGCTTGCGGCCCCGCCGAAACGAAGCCGCAGTCAACGCGCGGGGTCATCGGGGTCTCGCTGCTGACCCTGGACAACCCCTTCTTCAAGGTCATCGGCGACAGCCTCAGCGCCGAGGCGGCCAAAAACGGTTTCGACACCCTGGTGGTCAGCGGTGACAAGGACGTCGCCAAGCAGGGCAACCAGATCAAGGACTTCATCGTCCGAGATGTCGCCGCCATCGTGCTCAGCCCCTGCGACTCAAAGTCGATCGTGCCGGTGATCCGTGAAGCCAACGCCGCCGGCATTCCCGTCCTGACGGTCGACATCCCCTGCCATGAAGCGGGCGTGTCCCTGGTCACCCAGATTGCCACCGACAACCTCGGCGGCGGCCGTGAGGCGGGCCGCGCGATGATTGAAGCCCTTGGCGGCCGGGGCGGCAAGGTCGCGATCCTGCACCTCAAGCAGGTCGAATCCTGCCAACTTCGCGTCAAGGGTTTCCGCGAGGTGATCGAGGCGCACAACGCCGGCGGCGGGCCCGCGATTGAAGTGGTCGCCGAACTGGAGAGCGGCGGCGCCAAGGATCTGGGTTACAAGGCGGCGGAAGACACCCTGCAGGCCCACCCGGATCTGCGCGGCATCTTTGCCATCAACGATCCGGCCGCGCTCGGCGCGCGCGCTGCGCTGGAAAAGGCCGGCCGACAGGACCAGGTCGTCATCATTGGCTTTGACGGCCAACCCGAAGGTCGGCAGGCCATCCGGGAGGGACGTCTCTACGCCGACCCCGTGCAGTTTCCCGACAAGATGGGCGTGCAGGCCGTCCAGTCGATTCTGTCCTGGTCGCGCGGCCTGCCGGTGCCGGACCAGATTCTCATCCCGACCGAGTTGTATCGGCAAGCCGATGCCGCCCGTGATCCCTCCCTGACTTCGCCATGAGACGGCTTCCCTCCGAAACCGGCATGCTAATGGTGCTGGCGGCCCTGGCCGCGCTCTTCAGCCTGCTGACCCTGCGCGAGCAACCCGCGGAAGGTGAGGCGGCGGTGAGCCAGCTCGCCGCCGCCGCGCGCGGCGGTCAGACGGCCGTCATCGCCATGCGCTCCGCCGACGACGACGTGGCCCTGGCCGACGCCCTCGATGCACGCTGGCGCGCGGCTGGCGTGAAAGTGGCGGCCCGCGTCAACGGCGATCCCGCGGCCGTGCGCGCCACCCTGGCAAAGCTGCAGGCCGAAGGCGTGGGGGTCGATGTCATCGCCGCCTCGCCGCAGAGTGCGCGCTGGCTGGTCCTAGAGGAACGATCGTCCACCTTCCCCACCCTGGCCAACTCGAACCTGATGCAACCCCTGAGCCGGCGCTGGCCGGATTTTCTCAAGGCTGACAACCTGCTCAACATCGCCAACCAGATCAGTGTCATCGCCATTCTTGCCGTGGGCATGACCCTGGTCATCCTGACCGGCGGCATCGACCTCTCGGTCGGCAGTCTGCTGGCTCTGGCGGCCGTCGGATCGACCTGGCTGGTGCGCGAGGTTTTTGGCGGCCCCGGGGCCGGGGCCCTCGGCATGACAACGGCAGGCCTGCTCGCCATCCTGCTGTGCGGCGGCGTGGGCGCCTGCAACGGACTCATGGTGACGCGTTTTGGCATCCCTCCCTTCATCGTCACCCTGGCCGTCATGCTGGTGGCCAGCGGCCTCGCCTTCACCCTGGCGGAAGGCCAGTCGGTTTATCAGGTGCCGGATGCCTTCGTCTGGCTGGGGCGCGGCACCGGCCCGCTGGGTCTGCCCAATGCCGTGCTGCTGACCGGCGGCCTGTTTGTGACGGCACATCTGCTGCTGGCCCACACCCGGCTGGGCAGGCACGTGTATGCCGTCGGCGGCAACCGCGAGGCCGCCCTCATCTCGGGAGTCCCGGTTCAACGCGTGCTCGGCTTTGCCTACACGGCCAGCGGCCTGCTGGCCGGACTGGGCGGCGTGGTCATGGCCTCACAACTGAAGAGCGGTTCCCCAACCTATGGCGGCATGTATGAACTCTATGTCATCGCCGCTGTCGTCGTCGGCGGGGCCAGCCTGAGAGGCGGTCGCGGCACGATGGCCGGCACCCTTACCGGAGCCCTGATCATCGCCGTCATCCAAAACGGCATGAACCTCACCAATGTCGAGAGTTACACCCAGAAGGTCGTGCTCGGCCTGGTCATCCTCGGTGCGGTTCTGGCCGACCGCCTGCGCCGGTGCTGAAGGCTTTTCGCGCTGGAAAAGCCCGACGACCGCCGCTTAGTTGTTGCTTCACCCCTCCGAACATGGCCACCGAGAAAACCGCGTCCCTGAAAAGCCTCCTCCTCATGGGGGAGGAAAACCTGCCAGCCGGAGGCGGTTTCCTCATCCTTCCGGGACGCATGGACCTGACCGGCGTCCAGCACCTCGAGCAGCTGCTGGCCGGCCGGCGCATCCTCTACCTCGTGGAGGAAGGCGGCGCCCTCTCAGCCCCCCTGCGCGCCCACCTTGAGCAGCCCCAGGTCAACGCCCTGGCCATCTCCCCGGAGTGCACCTATGCCGCCAGTTTCCGTCGCGCGCTCGCCGCCGAGATCGGCGAGGACACGGTTGCCGTCTTCCTGCCGGCAGAGGCCGCCAGCTTGGGAGCCCCCCTGACGACAGTGCCCGGCTTCCGCCTGGATTTCCTGATCAAAAGCGGTTTCCCGGTGTTGCCGGCTTACCTGCTGCACTGGCACGAGGTGATGCCGGACATCGGCCCCCAGCCGACGGCGGAAGCCGGCCTGCTGGCCTTCGGCCGTTTCATCCCCGAGGAGGACCTGAGCCTGTCCACGTATCAGGAAAGCCTGTTCGAACTCTCCGAAGCCTGCTTCAACCGTCACCCCTTGCTCGGCCTCAGCCTTGGCCATGCGTTGCTGCTCGGATTCAAGCGTCACGGACGCAGCAACTTGATAGTCGACGGCAAGGACGAGAAGACCTTCAGCTATGAACTGGTGCTGGCGATGGCCATCGCCCTGTCGAAGGTGATCCGCGCGGAAACCCAAATGCAGCGAGTTGGCATTGTCCTGCCGCCCGGTCTGGGCGGACTGGTGGCCAACGTCGCCGTCGTGCTCGCCGGCAAGATCCCGGTCAACCTCAACTACACCGCCGGCCACGCCTCCGTGGATCATGCGATCAAGGCTTCGGGCATCGACAAGCTGATCACAGCCGACATTGTCGTCCGCAAGATGCAGGCCTTCCCCTGGCCTCCCACCCGGCAGCTCATGCTCATCGAACGTCTGCTGCCCACGCTGAAAACCCGGATCGGCCTCTGGCTGGCGGCAACCCGCGCCCTGCCCGCATCGCTGCTGGCCGCCGTGCTCGGCGTGCCGCGCAAGGGCGGTGACCAGGAGGCCCTGCTGCTCTTCACCAGCGGCAGCTCCGGCAACCCCAAGGGGGTCGTGCTCAGCCACCGCAACCTGCTCGCCAACGTCATCCAGTTCGGTTCCCGCCTCTCGCTCGGCCGGGGCGACTCCATTCTCGGCTGCCTGCCGCTGTTCCACAGCTTCGGCTGCACGGTGACGCTGTGGTATCCGATCATCGCCGGTCTCGACCTCATCACCTATCCGAGTCCGCTGGAGACCAAGAAGCTCGCCGAACTCGTGGAGAAACATCGCATCACCCTGCTGATCGCCACGCCCACCTTCCTGCGTGGCTGGCTGCGAGGCGTGCCGCGGGAGGCGCTGGCAAGCCTGAAACTGGTGGTCACCGGCGCAGAAAAACTGCCCCCCAGTGTCTCCGAAGCCTTCGAACAGCGTTTCGGCAAACGCGTCTACGAAGGCTACGGCCTGACCGAGACCTCGCCGGTGTCCAACATCAACCTACCCGACCCTCCGCCGCTCGGCGAAGAACGCAGCGGCCATGCCTGGCTGGCCAGCCACCGCCCGGGCAGCGTCGGCCAGCTTCTGCCCGGTCTCGCGGTGCGCATCACGGAACCGGAGAGCGGCAGGCGCCAGCCCCTGCATGAAACCGGCATGATCTGGTTCCGCGGCGCCAATGTCTTCCCGGGCTACCACGAGGATCCCAAGCGCAGTGCCGAGGTCATCGATGCCGAGGGCTGGTTCCGCACCGGTGACCTCGGGCGCGTCGACATGGACGGCTTCCTGCACATCGAGGGCCGCCTCAGCCGCTTTTCGAAGATTGGCGGCGAAATGGTGCCGCATGAAACCGTCGAGGAGGCCTTAATCAAGGCACTTGGCCTGGAGAACGAATCCTACCGCCGACTCGCCGTGGTTGGGGTGCCCGATCCAGACAAGGGGGAGGCTCTGGTCCTGCTGAGCAGCCTGCCCGGCGGTCCCGAAGCGCAGGAAATCATCGAATTGCGCTACCGCCTGCTCGACAAGGGCCTGCCCGCGCTGTGGATTCCCAAGCGTCTGATCCGGGTCGAGGACATTCCCATCCTCTCCTCCGGCAAGCTCGATGTGCAGGCATGCGAACGGATGGCGCGCGGCGGAGCCTGAGACTCGTCCGCACGCCCCGGCGCTTCTTGACCCGCCGGCCAAACGGGGTTAGGCAATCCATCCCCCCAGCCCCATCCGATGTCCATCGCCCGCACCCGCAACTTTTCCATCATCGCCCACATCGACCATGGGAAGACCACGCTCTCGGACCGGCTGCTGGAATCCACCAAAACGATCACCCAGCGCGAGCAGCAGGACCAGCTGCTCGACTCGATGGATCTCGAGCGGGAGCGCGGCATCACCATCAAGGCGCACCCGGTGTGCATGAACTACAAGGCCCGCGACGGCCAAATGTACAAACTCAACCTGCTCGACACACCGGGTCATGTTGACTTCAGCTACGAGGTCAGCCGCTCCCTCGCCGCCTGCGAGGGCGCCCTGCTGCTGGTCGACGCCTCCCAGGGGGTCGAGGCGCAGACGGTGGCCAACCTGAACCTGGCCCTGCAGCAGAACCTCCATGTCATCCCGGTCATCAACAAGATCGACCTGCCCAGCGCCGACCTCGACAAGGTGAAGCGCCAACTGGAGGACATCCTGCAGCTGCCTGCCGACGAGGCGGTGCCCGCCAGCGCCAAGATGGGCATCGGCATCGAGGACATCCTGGAGGCCGTCGTCGCCCTGATTCCACCGCCCAAGGATCCGGGCGACGGCTACCTGCGGGCGTCCGTTTTCGACTCGGTCTTCGACGCCTACCGCGGCGTGGTCAGCTACGTGCGCGTCGTCTCCGGCACCATCACCCGCGGCCAGAAGGTGCGCATGATGTCGACCGGCAACGATTATGAAATCAAGGACGTCGGCATCTTCCGGCCGAAGATGACCAGCTGCGAAAAGCTCGAGCCGGGCGACGTCGGTTACCTCATCGCCAACGTCAAGACCACCGCCGACGTCAAGATTGGCGACACCCTCACGGAAAGCCGTCGTCCGGCTCCGGAGCCGCTGCCCGGCTTCAAGGAGATCCACCCGCTCGTCTTCAGCGGCATCTACCCGGTCAGCACCGACGACT
>JAUREI010000169.1 GCA_030827515.1 Prosthecobacter sp.
GCCGATGACTTCATGCCGTCAACAATCCCGCCGTGATGGTCCCAGGCCCGATGGTAGAGCTGGATCATCCGAACGCCGCGCTCGGCAAGTCGGCGTGCTAGCAGGCAGTTTGAGGCATAGCTGCCGTCGCCCGGTTGCTTGACGCCGTAAAGATCGAGGATGTGCTGGGGCTCGCCGCTCATGTCGGTGAGCTCCGGCACGCTGGCCTGCATCTTGAAGGCCATCTCATACTGGGCGATCCGCGTCTGGATCTCGGGGTCGAGTTTCTCCGGGGCGAGCAGGCCGTTCAGGCGCCGGACCTCCTCGACCACCTGCCGCTGGGCGCTCTGGCAGACCCCGTCCGGGCTGCCAAGGTAGTGCACCGGCTGACCCTTGGACTGGAACTGGATGCCTTGGAACTTGCTCGGCAGGATGCCGGCCGACCACTGGCGCGCCGACACCGGCTGCTGGCCGGTTTTGCCGGCCGAGGTGAGCACGACGAAACCCGGCAGGTCACTGGTGTCGCAGCCGAGACCGTACAGCAGCCAGGAACCCATGCTGGGCCGTCCCTTGATGATGCTGCCGGTGTTCATGAAGGCGTGCGCCGTGTCATGGTTGATCTGCTCGGTCTGCATCGAGCGGATCACGCAGAGCTCATCAGCGACGCCGCCCAGATGAGGGAAGATCTCGGCGATTTCCTGGCCGGACTGGCCCCAGCGGCGGAAGTTGCAGAAGGCACCGCGCGCCTTCAATTCGGCATTCTGCAACTGGGCGAGCTGCTGGCCGCGGGTGAAGGATTCCGGGAAGGGCTTGCCGTCGAGTTCCTTGAGGCGCGGTTTCCAGTCGAAGGTCTCCAGATGCGAGGGCCCGCCGGCCATGCAGAGGAAGATGACCCGTTTGGCGCGCACCGGCATGTGCGGCGCGGCGAGGGCACCGGGCACACCGGCGCCGGCCTGTCCCGCGAGGGCGGCGAGGGCCATGCCGCCCAAGCCATAGGCCGACTGGGTCAGGAAGGCGCGGCGGTTGACGCTCGGCGCGTGGGCGGATGGGTCGAACGGGGCCATGCTGGGGAATACGTTCGCCGCGGCCGCGGGTGTTCAACGATGCTCAACGACGTCGCCGGCCTCGAAGCGCACCTTGGGCAGGCCGGCGTAGCGGTCATCCGGGCTGCGGTAGCCGGCCGGACAGAGCACGGCGGTGGTCAGACCGCGTTCGGTGAGCCCGAGGGCGGCATCGAACTTGCCGGCGTTGAAGCCCTCCATCGGGCAGGTGTCGACGCCGTGCAGGGCGGCAGCGAGCATGAACTGGCCGAGGGCCAGATAAGCCTGGAGCTTGGCCCACTGCTCAAGGGCGCCGTCGCGCGCCGACAGGTTGTCGCGGAAGCCGCAGACCATCTTGCGGAAGCCGGCCAGGGCGTCGGCCGTGCCGCCGCGCACCTCGACCATGCGGGCAATGTTCGCGTCGATGTGGGCCTCTTCCATGGCCTTGGGCACGGCCAGCACGAGCAGGTGCGAGCAGTCGGCAACCTGGCGCTGCTGGTAGGCCAGCGGCACCAGCGACTCGCGCAGGTCCCGGTCGCGCACGACGAGGAATTTCCAGGGCTGCAGGCCGAAGGACGAGGGGGTGAGCACGAGCGACTGCTCCAGCTCACTCCAGGTTTCCGCGGGGATTTCGCGTGCCGGGTCGAAGACCTTGCAGGCGTAGCGCCACTGAAGGGCGTCGAGAACGGGGCTGGCCATGGCGGATCAGCGCTCGTCGATCGGCACGACCTTCTGGCCGTAGGGGCGGCCGACGTACTCGCTCAGGGGGCGGAACAGGCGGTTTTCGCTCCACTGCTCGAGCACGTGCGCCGTCCAGCCGCTCATGCGCGCGATGGCAAAGATCGGGGTGAAGAGGTCGGTCGGGATGTCGAGGCTGTAATAGACGGTCGCCGAGTAGAAGTCGACGTTGGCGTTGAGGCCCTTGCGCTCGCGCATGATCTCGGCGATGCGCTCGGACATCTGGATCCACTTCGGCTCGCCGAGCTGGGCGGTGAGCTGGATCGCCATCTCGCGCAGGTGCGGTGCGCGCGGATCGAGCACCTTGTAGACTCGGTGGCCAATGCCCATGATCTTCTTTTTCTGGGCGAGGGCGTCTTCCACCCAGGCATCGACCTTGTCAGGGCTGCCGATTTCCTCAAGCATGTGGATGACTCCCTCATTGGCGCCGCCGTGGAGGGGGCCTTTGAGGGCGCCGATGGCGGCGCTGATGGCCGAGTACATGTCGCTCAGGGTGGATGCGACCACGCGGGCGGTGAAAGTTGACGCATTGAAGCCGTGCTCAGCGTGCAGGACATAGGCGACGTCCAAGGTCTTCTCTGCCTCCTTGGAGGGGACCTCGCCGGTCATCAGATAGAGGAAGTGAGCGGCCTCGCTGAGATCCTTGCGCACGGGCGGCAGGCTTTTGCCCTGGCGGGCGCGGTGAAAGAAGGCGGCGATGACGCCAATCTGCGACACGAGGCGGATGCCCGTCGCAAGGTTGTCGCTCATGTCAACGTCATGGCGGGCCAGGTCGTAACAGCCGAGCATGGACACGGCCGTGCGCATGACATCGATCGGCCGCGCCTTCTTCGGGGCATTCTGGAGGAAGTCGACAACGCCCTGGGGTAGTTCGCGCTCGGCGCGTAGGGCGGTGGTCAGACGCTCAAGCTCGGCCCGGTTCGGCAGCTTGTTGTAAAAGAGCAGGTGCACCACCTCCTCGTAGGAGACCTTGCCGGCGAGTTCGTTGATGTCGTAACCGCAGTAGTAGAGGATGCCTTCCGCTCCGTTCACCTCGCCGAGGCGGGTTTCAGCTGCGACGATGCCTTCGAGACCTTTGGAGACGACTGCCATGATGAGGGGTGGGTGGGGTTGCTAGGGGGAAAAGAAGGATACGACCGGGAATGGCCGAGTCTTCGCTCGAGTTAGCCGCAAGCCGACCCGGGCTCAAGGCAAAATGCACCGCGAACGCATCTCAAGAACGGTTTTCCCCGCTGGCCCTTGATCTCGTGCGGGTTCCCGGTCAATCCGCGCCGTGATCGCGGCGGTGTTCACGCACGGATTCGCCCCGGTTTTTGCGACGAAGCCAGCCAAAAAACGTATGGGGGTGAATGCCGATGGCGGGGAGGAACCTGCAGACCGGCCGCAGCAGGAAGCGGCGCAACGCCCCCCAGCCGGGGTGAAAGCGTTCATGAAGCCGCTGCATGCCCTCGCGGATGCCGTAGTCTTCAAGGATGCGTTCGCGGCAGCGCGGATCCTCAGAGACCTTTTACAACCCCGCGCGCCTGCACAGCGCCCTGGGCTTCAAATCCCCCGTGTCCTTCGAAAAAACCCTCCAAAACAATGAACCCTACTTTCCCTGTCCACGTTTTCGACGAAAGATCAGAAAGGGGTTCTGGGGAAGCATTTTTTGAATCCGCCTGATCATGAAACGCCGAGAGGTCGCCCGAGGGAAGCGATGTGAAAGTGAATTCAGCACTTGCCAGTCGGGATGGAAACTGCATCGCTGCGGTCCACCTCAAATCGTAAAAGACATCATGGCTGAAGTCCCTTCCACCCGTGCCCTAGCCCTCGGCAGCGTCGCTCCAGAGTTCGAACTGCCTGATGCAGGCGGCCGGCTCCACACGCTCGATGATGTCCGTGGGCCGCGCGGCCTGCTCGTGATGTTCGTTTGCAACCACTGCCCCTTTGTCGTTCATCTGGCGACCGCCCTGTCGGAATTTGCCAGAGAAATGGAAGGGCAGGGAATTGGCGTGGTCGCCATCAATTCCAATGACGTGGCCAATTATCCCGCCGACGATCCGGAGAAGATGATTGAATTTTCCGGTCGTTATCGCTGGGACTTTCCCTATCTGGTGGATGCCGGACAGGAGGTGGCGCATGCCTATGTCGCGGCCTGCACGCCGGATTTTTACCTGTTCGACGGCGCTCTTAGCCTGTTCTATTGTGGCCAGTTTGATGCATCCAGACCTCGCAACAACGTTCCGGTGACCGGTGACGACCTGCGCACGGCCGCGGCGGCCATGCTGGCGGGCGAGGGTCCGCCGATGCCGCAACGGCCAAGTTCCGGCTGCAACATCAAGTGGAAGCCAGGCAACGAACCGGAGCATTTCCGCTGAATGCCGCAACTTGCCGCCGCGTTTGGCGTTACACCCGACTCATGGTTACCTCCACGCTCCCCGATGTCCTGCTGCAAGCCGCCGGCGAGGCCGGTTGTCGGGATGCTCCCCGGCTGCGCCACGCCTTGGAGGAGGCAGTCGACAAACGCCTGCCCCTGGTGGAGGCGGTCCTGGATTCCGGCCTCGTGGATGAGGAGACTTTTTTCGAGCGGCTTGCAGCCCTGCTGAACCTCCCCTTTGCCCGCGAGGAAGACGAGCCCCAGGAGGGGTTGCATGCCCGTTTTCCGGCCAAGTTGGCCCTGCGTCATCGCATCTGTCCCGCTCATGTAGGCAGTGTCGAGGCAACCCTGCTGACCTACAATCCCTTCGATCTCGGGGCGAGACAGGCGGTCGGCCAGGAGTTTGGCAAGCGGGTGCATTGGCAGGTCGCAAGCCGACATCGCATTCTTGAAGCCCTGCACCAGGGCTATGGCGTTGGTGCCGAGAATTTTGAGGAGTTGCTGGAGGGACGGGAGGGTGCCGAGGAGGAGGATGACCTGAAGCAGGAAACCACGGTGCTCGACGAGGCGGACGAGGAGGCGACGGTGATGAACTTCGTCAACCAGATCTTCCGCGAGGGGCTGAAAGAGCGTGCCACGGACATTCATGTTGAACCGCTTGAGCGTGACTTGCGCATTCGCTATCGCATTGATGGCAAGCTGATTGAGGTGCCGGTGCCTCCCAACATGAGGCTGCTGCAGAACTCGCTTGTTTCGCGCCTGAAGATCATGGCGCACCTGGACATTGCCGAGCGGCGCCTGCCGCAGGATGGTCGCATCAACCTTGAGTTGGATGGGGAACCCATCGATGTGCGTGTCGCCACCATCCCCAGCGTCAATGGCGAGTCGGTGGCCCTGCGCCTGCTGACCCGCAAAAAGTTCGACATGGCCCATCTGGGTCTCGATGACCACACAGAGGGCATTATCCGCCGGCTTCTGGCCCAGCCCAACGGCATTATTCTGGTCACCGGTCCAACCGGATCCGGCAAATCGACCACGCTTTACACCTTCCTCAAAGAACTCAACACCAAGGATAGGCGCATCGTCACCATCGAGGATCCTGTCGAAAACAAACTCGACGGTGTCGTTCAGATTGCCGTCAAGCCTGAGATTGATCTCACCTTCGCCGCCGGCCTTCGCTCCATCCTGCGAGGTGATCCGAACGTCATCATGGTCGGCGAAATGCGCGACCAGGAAACCGTTGAAATCGCCATCCGCGGCGCGCTGACGGGACACCTTGTTTTCTCCACCCTGCACACCAACGATGCCGTCGGTGGCATCTCACGCCTGATCGACATGGGCATTGAGCCCTTCATGATCTCGTCCTCCGTCCGCGCCTTCCAGGCCCAGCGACTTGTGCGCACGCTCTGCCCCTACTGCAAGAAGCCTGCCCACTATGAGGAGAGTCATCTGCGCTCGGTGGGCTTCCCGCTGGAATGGAAGGATCGCCTCAGCCACTCGGTTGGCTGTCGCGGCTGCCGCAACACTGGTTTCAGCGGCCGCCTTGCCATCATGGAAATCTGCCAGATGACCACCGCGCTCCAGGAAAAGATCAACGTGCGCGCCACCGCCACCGAACTTAAGGCACAGGCGCTGGCGGACGGCATGGTACCCATGCGCCAGTACGGCTTCCGCAAGGCCGCCGAAGGTGTCACCACGCTCGAGGAGGTGCTGACTGTGACCGCTGCGGGCGAGTAGTCTTTAGTGGTTCATGCCCAGCCTGATTCCTCAGTCAACCTGTTCGACTGTTCCAACGAACTCCAACCATGCCCAGTTTCGTCTACACCGCCCTTGATTCCTCCGGCCAGAAGGTCACGGGAAGCCTCGCGGTCGGCTCACGGGCGGAGGCGTTTCGCAAACTGGAATCCCAGGCGCTGACCCCTGTCAGGGTGATGGAGGAGGTCAAGCCCTCAAAGTCGGGTGCCGGTGCAGCGCCCGAAAGACCCAACGCCCCGGTCAAGCTCAAGCGGTCGCAAATCATCCTGTTCACCGAGGAACTGGCCGATTTGCTCGACGGTGGACTGCAGATCGACCAAGCCCTGCGTGTCATGAACGAGAGGCAGGAGGCGCCGGCCCTCCGGCAGGTGTCGGCGATTCTGCGGGATCACATTCGCGAGGGGGCCACGGTCGCCAAGGCCCTGCGCAAGGCATCGCCAAGTTTTGATGAGTTGTATTGCAACCTGGTGGCCGCCGGCGAGGTGAGTGGGACCCTAGCCCCCATCCTGCGCCGGCTGGCGCAGAATCTCGTCGTCATCGCGGAACTGCAGGCGAAGGTGACCCAGGCCATGATTTACCCGGCCTTTCTGGTCGGCGCCTGCGCCGTCTTGATGGTCGTTTTCATGACGGTCATGGTCCCGCAGATCACCGATCTGCTGGCCAAAAGCGGCCAGAAGTTGCCGTTTGCCACGCAGATGTTGATCAGCTTCAACCAGTTCCTTGCGACCTGGTGGTGGGTCATGCTGAGTGCGGCGGTGGTAATGGCCCTGTCCTTCAAGGCCTACCTTGGCACTCCAGCGGGTCGCCTGTGGTGGCATCGGACCAAACTTTACACACCGTTGTTTGGTCCGGTCATCGCCACCCGCTTTTACGCCCAATTCGCCCACTCGATGGGCAGCCTGGTCGGAAATGGCGTGCCGCTCCTCAACAGCATACGCCTAGTCTCCAAAATCTCGGCCAATGTCTACATTCAGGGTCTGCTGGCCAGGGTCAATGGCCTGGTCGCCGAGGGGTCCTCGCTGTCGAACGCCCTCAAGAAAGTGAGTCATTTTCCGATGATGCTGGTGGACATGATCGCTGTCGGCGAGCAGACCGGCGAGATTGGCAAATCCCTCGAAAAAGCCGCCGTTCGCTACGACAAGGAACTCGACAAGCGCATCAAGCGCATGACGGCGATGATTTCGCCCGTGATCATCCTGATCATGGCCGTCGTCGTCGGTGTGGTTGCCTATTCCATCATCTCCGCCGTCTTCCAGTCCGTGAACGGCATCAAGAGCCGTGTGTAAATGCAGCGCATCCGGGCGACAAAATCGCGGTTCAATTCTTGCTCCTGATCCCTTATCATTACCAATAATTCCGAATCTCCACCGCCATGAACACCCATCCCGCCCAGCAGAAGTTTGCCGCCAGCAGCCTGTCTTGCCCGATCCGCAAGACGAGGGGCGGTTTCACCCTCATTGAAATCGTCATCGTGCTGACGATCATTTCGATCCTCGCAGCCGGCTCGATCTACATGCTCAAGGGCAATGTCGACGTTGCCAAGGAAACGCGTGTCGACAGCGATCTGCAGAACCTGATGACCCAGCTCCAGCTTTATGAGGCCCGCAACATGCGCCCGCCGACGACCGAGCAGGGACTGAAGGCGCTGGTTGAAAAACCGACCACCGAGCCGCTGCCCGAAAAGTGGACCTCCCTGCTTGAGGAAGTGCCTAAGGATCCATGGGGACAAGAATACAAGTATCGTTATCCCGCGCAGAAGTCGAAAAAAGCCTATGATGTTTACTCGCTCGGCAAGGATGGCGTTGAGGGAACCGAGGACGACATCGGCAACTGGAAGTCCACGCCCCAGTGAAGACCTTGCCTGAAAACCGAAGCTCGAATGTCGATTTTCGATTTTCGATTTTCGAGATTCAGGGCTTTCCGCGGCTTTGCGACGGCCGGGGTGCGGGTTTCACCCTGGTCGAAATTGTCATTTCGCTGACAATCCTCATCGTGCTGGCCGCGGCCAGCGTGCCGACGATCCGCGGCATTCGCGAGGAGCAACTTGCGCGCGAGCCA
>JAUREI010000191.1 GCA_030827515.1 Prosthecobacter sp.
CCCCCCGCCCCGGAGACCAACGTCGCCCCGGCACCGCCTGCCGCGCCGCCTGAACCGGCTCCCGCCGCTGCGCCTGCAGCCCCTCCCCCCTCGTTTGACCTGCTCTTCCAGGACGAGGTCTTCCGGGATCGTGGGCCGACCCCGGCAACATCCGGTGCCTTCGCCACCCCAGCCGCCGCACCGGCGTCCCGTGCTTTCACCACGGCACCCGCCGTTCCTTCCACGCCCGATCCTGACGCCGTCGAAATGGAGTTGCTGAGCGACTTCATGGCGCCCGCGATCGCAACCACCACGGCGATCCAACACCCGTTGCCGCCAGCCCGGGAACCGGCCCCGCTGCCGGAGCTGAAGACCATTGTTGCCCAGACCACCGAGCCCGAAAGACGCAAGGTTCGGATTGAGGATTTCCTGCCACCCCGGGAAGCCGCTCCCCCGCCGGAACTGCGGCCCCTCAACAGCGGCGACAACGCGCCGAAGCCTGTGGAGCGCAAGATCCGCATTGAGGACTTCCTGGACGATGACGAACCGCCCGTCGCCCCCCAGATTGAGCCCAAGAAGCCCCCCCCCCCTCTGGTGGCGGTGAAAAAGAGCGTGCATCCCCAAATCGACCTTGGCCTCGGCAAGGAGGAGGATCTCGGCCGCTTCAAAGGCACGGAACCCGCCCTCGCCGCCGGCGGCGAAAACCTTGACGTGCCAACCTGGAAGCGCCTCAAGATGAAGCTCCGGCGCACCGAGTCCTGAGGACTCTCCCGCCGGCCTGATGCGCTACTTCGATCACAACGCCACGACGCCCCTGGCGCAGGCCGCTCGTTCGGCCTGGCTGGAGGCGGCCGACCGCCACTGGCACAACCCGTCCAGCCTCTACCGCGAGGCCGGGCTCGCGTCCCAAGCCCTGGAAAGGGCGCGCGAGAACCTTGCCGATCTTCTGGAGGCCGAACCCGAGCGCCTGATCTTCACCTCCGGCGCCACCGAGTCCAACAACACGGTCTTCGCCGGTCTCGCGCGCTGCCTCGCACCGGATGCCGTCGTCGCGCTGTCGGCCATCGAGCATCCCAGTGTGCGTGAGGCCGCCATTGCCTGGCTCGGCCGCGGCAGGGTCCGCTTCATCCCCGTCGATGGCGAGGGCTTGGTCCGTCCCGCCGCCTTGGAAACCTGCCTGCGGGAGCATCAGCCCGCCCTGGTGTCGGTCATGGCCGCTAACAATGAATGCGGAGCGCTGCAACCCTGGCCGGAATTGCTCCAAATCTGCCGCGCGCGCGGCGTTCGTTTTCACTGCGACGCCGCGCAATGGCTCGGCAAGTTGCCCTCCGCCGGCCTCGGAAAATGCGACTATCTCACCGGCAGCGCCCACAAGTTCGGCGGCCCCAAGGGGATGGGATTCCTCCTGGTGGCCGACGCTGCGGAACGCTTTCCGCTGCTTCACGGCGGCCCCCAGGAAGCCGGCCGTCGCGCTGGCACGGAAAATTACCCGGCCGTGGCCGCCATGATTGCCGCCCTGCATGATGCCGAACGTCTGAGTTCGAAGATCGCCAAAGACCAGACCAACTGGCGCGATGCCTCTGCGGCCCGCCTTCAGCGTGCCCTGCCCGGCCTGCGTGTCATCTCCGCGAGTGCACCCCGGCTCTGGAACACCCTGCTGGTCGTCATGCCGCGACATTCGAGCCTGAAGTGGCTGACCCGTCTGAGCTGGCGCGGTTTCGCCGTATCCACCGGTTCCGCCTGCAGTTCCGGCCGCGAGGGTTCCTCGGTCGTCCTCCATGCGCTCGGCGCCGAGCCCGACGAACTGCGGCGCGTGCTGCGCTTCAGCGGCGGCTGGCAGACCACCGAGGAAGACTGGCAGGCATTGGCTGACGCCCTTCTGGCCACCGCCGGCGAGCTCGACAATGGCGCGTCACCGGCCGGAACAACCGCGTGATCGCTGTGCGATTATTCATGTGCCAAAGTGTTAGACTTTCGTTGCACAGGCTATCTCGTCGGTCTAAGTTGATGTTACCCATGAACCTGCCAACCCCGGAAAGTCTGAAGCGTGCCGTCGAAATCGTCGGCAAAATTGAGAGCCTGAAAGCCGAACTCACCGCCCTGCTGTATGGCGGCAAGGTCGCCAAGACCTCCGGCAAGCGCGGCCGTCCCGCCAAAGCCGACAAGGCGGCGAAGGCTCCCAAGGCGGCCAAGCCGAAGCGCCAGCTTTCCGACGAGGCCCGCGCCCGCATCATTGCCGCCCAGAAAAAACGCTGGGCCAAGGTCAAAAAGGCCGCCAAGAAAGAAGCTGCCACCGAAGGCTGAACCCGTTTTTAATTCGGCCGACCGCCCCAAGCGGTCGGCTTTTTTTGGGTTTGTGCGTGACGAAAACAGCATTGCAATCACCTTGAACTGCCGAAGTCGCTCAATGGATCACACGCGCCTGGGCTACGCAGCCATGCATCCTTCCACAAACCTCTTGCGCTGTCTGCTCGGCATACTGCTGTTCTTGATTTCCCTTGCGGAAGCCACTGCCCAAGCAGTACGCCTCGATGGACGCGCCCAGGCACAAATCACCGCACTGCTGGCAGAAAAGGACCGGCGCAGCCCGGCACAGGCCCGGCTCGATTCGCAGTTTGTCTACCTGCTCAAGCGCCAAGCAGCAGCAGCCGATCTCGCCACCCTGACCGAACTTCAGCCCACGGTGCGCATGGAGACCGACGGGCGACTGCTTGTCGATATCCGCGGCCAAATCACCCCCGAAATCGAACGTTTTCTTTTGGCTGGCGGCGGCGAAATCGTCGCATCCGTGCCGCGATTTGGCTGCCTTCGCGCCCGCGTGGCACTTGCCCAACTCGAAAAACTGGCCGGTCTGCCCGGTATCCGCTTCATCGAACCAGCCGTCCAGGCGCAAACCAACCTCGGACCAACCCTCTCCGGCGGCGATGCCGCACACCTTGCCGCCAGCGCCCGTGCCGTGTTCGGCGTCGATGGCACGGGGCTGAAGATCGGGGTCCTGTCCGATGGTGCCGACTCCCTGACGGTGTCGAAAACCGCTGGCGAACTGAATGCCCGCGCACGCGCCCTTGGCGGCCAGGCCGGCGCCGGTGATGAGGGAACGGCGATGATGGAAATCGTTCAGGACCTGTTGCCCGGCGCTGAGTTGCTCTTTGCCACCGCCTTCAACGGCGATGCCAGCTTCGCCAACAACATCCTCTCCCTGCAGGCCGCCGGCTGCTCCATCATCGTCGACGACGTCACGTATTTCAACGAGTCGCCCTTCCAGGACATGGTGATCGCCCAAGCGGTCAACACCGTCTCCAATGCCGGGACGCTGTTTTTTTCATCGGCCGGCAACTCCGGCAACAAGAACGACGGTACGTCGGGTGTTTGGGAGGGGAATTTCACGCCCGGTGGCGCCGCCGGCGCACCGCTGACGACCGCCGGCACCCTGCACGATTTTGGGGGCGGCTTGACCTACAACTCCGTGACGAGTGCCAGCAGTGGACGAGTCGATCTCTTCTGGTCAGACCCCAACGGCGCCTCCGCCAACGACTACGACCTGTTTGTTCTTGATGGCACCGGCACCAGTGTGCTACGCAGTTCGACCAATCTCCAGAACGGCAATCAAAACCCGTATGAATCGGTTAGCACCCTCAACACCGGTGAACGAATTGTCGTAGTGCAGAAGGCTGGGGCCGCCAATCGCTACCTGCACCTCAGCACGGGCCGGAGCCGGCTGAGTCTGAGCACCGCCGGTCAAACCCGCGGCCACAATGCCTCAGGTGCCGCCAATGCCTTCTGTGTCGCCGCGGTCCGGACCTCCGTGGCATCCGGCCCCGCCGCGACGTTCACCACCGGCAATACGGTCGAGACATTCAGCAGCGACGGTCCGCGCCGGATGTTTTTCCAACCTGACGGCACACCCTTCACTCCCGGCAACCTGACAGCCAGCGGCGGCCTGCTGCTCGCCAAACCCGACCTGACCGCCGCCAACGGCGTCGCCACCTCGGTGCCCGGCTTCACGACCTTTTATGGCACCTCAGCCTCGGCCCCGCACGCAGCGGCCATCGCCGGTCTGCTGCAAGCCTACAACCCGGAACTCAGCGCCGCCGAAATCCGCACCCTGCTCAACACGAGTGCGCTCGACATCGAAGCGGCTGGCATCGACCGTGACTCCGGGGTCGGCATTGTCATGGCCGAGACCACGCTCAGCGCGGCAGCAGCTCCAGACAGCCTTCGCGTCAGCGGCGCCAGCCTGGTCGCCACCGGCCCCAAGGGCGGTCCCTTCACCCCCAGCGGTGGCAGCCACACGCTCACGAACACGGGCACCACCCCGCTCAACTGGAGCGTGACGGCCAATGTCCCGTGGTTCTCCGTCAGCCCGGACTCCGGCACACTGGCACCAGGGGCCTCGATCGGGGTCAACGTCACGCTCGAATCCACGGCCGCCAACCTCGCTGGCGGCCAGCACCAGGGCACCATCATTTTTCGCAACACAACAAGCGGTTTTGAACGCCCGCTGTCCGTCCACCTGAACGCAGCCTTTGACCCCTTCCCCAATTCCGTCGCCGGCACAGGCACAGGTCTGGTGCCGGACGGATTGACCGATCCCCCGCCTGCACCCGGCAATGCACTCGTCGTCTCGATCCCGGTGAGTGGCATCACCGAAGCCATCAGCCGCGTCGCGGTGCGGATGACGGTCAGCCATGCGTGGGGCGGCGACCTGGAAGCCGTGCTGACCTCGCCGGATGGCACACGCAGCCTGGTGCTCTTCAGCCGCGTCGGTGCCACCACGGCAAGCAGTTACGGCACAGGTTCCGACTTCAACGGCACCTACATCTTCACCGACAGTGCCACCGGAGCGAATCTCTGGAGTGGCGCGGGTGACACCACCCTGCCACCGGGTTCCTACCGGCCCACCGCTGCCGGGGGAGAGGGCCAAACCAACCCACCCCCCTACACCAGCCTGAATGCCACTTTTGGCGGGATGACACCGGCGCAGACAAACGGCACCTGGAGCCTGAGTTTCCGCGATTACTGCCAGGCCGATCAAGCGACGGTCAGCGCTGCCGCCCTGAGTTTCAGTCCCATCGAAGGTCCATCGACCGAAAACCGCCTGGCTGGATTGTCAGCCTCCTCCGGCAGCCTCAGCCCGGGTTTTTCCACAGAAACCGAGGCCTATGCCATGACCGTTCCTGCTGAAACCGCCTCAGTAACCCTGACAGCAACTCCGCAGGATCTCAGTGCCCTCGTGGACGTGGGCCTGCACGGGGGTGCACTGCTGCCTGCCTCTGTAGGAGCGCCTTCTTCACCTGTCTCCCTGAGTGACGGCCTCAATCTTGTCGATGTTCAAGTCACTGCACCAAGCGGTGCAGTACGCACCTACCGCATCGCCATCACGCGTCTGGGCACATCGCCGACCCTCACCATCCCCACGCGTGTGGCTTGGGACAATGGCTTGAATGTGCCCCTGCGTACCGACGCGTGGACCATGCAGTTCGTGTATTCGGAGAAACTGCTGCGCTACCTGCCTCCCGGCACCAAGATCCAGGGATTGGCGTTCCGTCTCTGGTCCGGCCAGTCCACCTGGCCACCCAGCGAACGCAACTGGTCCAACTACAGCGTCCAAGTCAGCACCAGCACACAGTCGCCCGGGGAACTTAGCACAAATTTCAACGACAATATTGCTGCCGACGCCGTCACCGCACGCTCCGGTGTGCTTGCCATTGCCTCCGGGGCCTATGCCGGAGGCGGCAATCCCAATCCCTTCGGCCCTGTACTCAGCTTCAACACGCCCTTCGTGTATCAGGGAGGTGACCTGCTCATCACCCTGCGTCACAGCGGCAGCGGCGGTGGCGACACACCCTATATCGAGACCCTGCCAAGCCAGGATGGCTGGTTCGAATGTTTGCTCGGCGAAGGCCAGACCGCCACTGCCGCAGGCTATACCTCGGACACGCCAGTCATTCAACTGAGTGTTGATCTACCAAGCCCCGAGATCGCACTGAGCGGTAACGGCAACGGCATCGCCAGCGGCGACATCACGCCCAACATCACCAACCACACCGACTTCGGTTCCGTCCGCCTCGATGGCGATCCTTTCTCGCGCACCTTCACCCTGGCCAACACCGGTGAAGCCACGCTCAACCTCGGTGGCCTGCAGTTGACAGGACATGCCGATTTCACCCTCGCCGAACCCC
>JAUREI010000159.1 GCA_030827515.1 Prosthecobacter sp.
GGCGTGACGTAGCAGAGCATGGCGCAGCCGTACCAGCCGATCATGGCGGCGCCGATGCCAGAGGTGATGTGGTCGTAGCCGGGGGCGATGTCGGTGGTGAGCGGCCCAAGGGTGTAGAAGGGTGCCTCGTGGCACCACTCGAGCTGCTTGGCCATGTTCTCCTCGATCATGTGCATGGGCACGTGGCCGGGGCCCTCGTTCATGACCTGGACGCCCTTGGCCCAGGCGCGCTTCGTCAGCTCGCCCTGGACTTCCAACTCGCCGAACTGGGCCTTGTCGTTGGCGTCGGCAATGCTGCCGGGGCGGAGGCCGTCGCCAATGCTGAAGCTGACATCGTAGGCGGCCATGATGTCGCAGATATCGTCCCAGTGGGTGTACAGGAAGTTCTCCTTGTGATGGGCGAGGCACCACTTGGCCATGATGCTGCCGCCGCGACTGACGATGCCGGTCATGCGCGAGGCGGTCATCGGCACGAAGCGCAGCAGGACGCCGGCATGGATGGTGAAGTAGTCCACGCCCTGCTCGGCCTGCTCAATGAGGGTGTCGCGGAACAGTTCCCAGGTGAGGTCCTCGGCCTTGCCGTTGACCTTCTCGAGCGCCTGGTAGATCGGCACCGTGCCGATCGGCACCGGCGAGTTGCGCAGGATCCATTCACGCGTGGCGTGGATGTTCTTGCCGGTGGAGAGGTCCATGACGGTGTCGGCGCCCCACTTGGTGGCCCAGCGCATTTTTTCGACCTCTTCCTCGATGCTGGAGGCAACGGCACTGTTGCCGATGTTGGCGTTGATTTTGACGAGGAAGTTGCGGCCGATGATCATCGGCTCGAGTTCGGGGTGATTGATGTTCGCGGGGATGATGGCGCGGCCCGCGGCGACTTCGCTGCGGACGAACTCGGGCGTGATTTCGTTCGGGATGCGCTGGGGGAAGCGGCGGAAGACGGAGGGAGTGTACGGAGAGCCGGGGTCACTGCCCCCGGCTACAGACTGAGCCGATCCGACGTGCTGCTTGTCGAGGTCGTTGCGGACGATGTCGTCCTTAAGGTCGGCGAGCTGGGCGCGGCGCAGGTTTTCGCGGATGGCGATGAACTCCATCTCCGGGGTGATGATGCCGGCGCGGGCATACTGGAGCTGGGTGACGACCTTGCCCGGCTTGGCCTTGAGCGGGCGGCGCTGGGCGTTGATCGGGGCCTTGAGCGGGCTGAGCAGGCCCTCGCGCTTGGCGGCGGCATACTCGGCGTGGTTGGCGGTCAGGTAACCGTTGTCGCGCGGCTCAATGGCGCGACCCACATACTCCTCGACGTCGCCGCGGTCCAGAATCCACTTTTTGCGCAGGGCCGGCAGGCCGTCCTCGACGGTGCCGGTGTAGGCGGGATCGCCCCAGGGGCCGGAGGTGTCATAGACACGCACCGGCTCGTTCTCCTCGACGCGGCCGTTGAAGGCCTTGGTCGGCGACAGCGCAATCTCACGCATCGGCACGCGGACGTCGGCATGGATCTGGCCCTCGATGTAGATGCGGCGGCTGTTGGGGAGTTGTTCGCTGGAGTGTGGCTCGAAGGAGGCGGAGGGGTCGGCGATCATCGGGGGGCGGCGAATTTAAGGTTGAAAGTTTCAGGTTTAAAGTTGGGGAGACCGGGGGCTCGGAAGGGGCGTGGAGCGGAGAGCGAGGAGGTTGCAGGGTGGGGCGGCCGAGGCCGGAACTGAGATCCTCCGAGCGAACTCCCTTCGGCGGCATGACCCGCATCAGGTTCGGAGGGTCCTTTCCCTGCGGAAAGTCTCAGTCCCTGCGCCGGGACACCCCTGTCGTGACAGGAACGATTGTCGGAGCTTGGCGGGGGCTGGTCAATGCGGAATTGAGGCGGAGCCTCAATGGAAGATGGGAGATGGGAGGATTTGGCGGCGGAGCCGCGGGGGGCGCGCAGCTTCGGCCCCGACGCAGCGGGGCCCTACCCTCATCCCTTCACAGCGTCAACGCTCGAATCCGCTCCATGACTTCGTCGGCGAGGGACTGGTAGAGGTCGCGGCCGGCGCGGTCGGCGGTGAGGTCGGGCTGGTAGGGTTCGCCGACGACGAGGGTGACCTGGGCCGGGCGCAGGAATTTGGCGCCCTTGGGGTAGGCCTCGAAGGTACCGTAGATGCGCACGGGCAGGACGGGGGCACCGGTCTTGGCGAGGAAGAGGCCGACGCCGGCCTCGGCATCGCGCGGGCGACCGTCGGGGCTGCGGGTGCCCTCGGGGAACATGAGCACCTTCTTGCCGCTCTTGAGCAGGCGAATCGTCGCCTTCAGGCTCGAGGCATCGGGCTTGTCGCGGTCGATCGGGATGGCCTGCCAACTGCGCAGGAGTCGGCCGGCGAGCGGGTGATCGAAGAGGGTCTTGCGGGCGAAGAAGAACAGCGGCTCGTCGAAGGCCTGACCGATGAAGGGCGGGTCGAGGAAGCTGACGTGGTTGGCGGCGATGAGGGCCGCGCCGGGCTGGCGCAGGTGCTCGGCGCCGATGACCCGGAAGTCATAAAAATTCCGCGCCACCGAGCGGAAGAACGTGTGACCGATGCGGTAGGAAAGGTTCACGGCGGGTGAAGCTTCAGGCGAGGCGTTCGGCGACCCCGGCGAGCACGACCTCTACGGCCTGCTCGAGGGTGAGGTGGCTGTTGTCGATCACCTGCGCGCCCTCGGGCACGACCAGGGGCGAGCTCTTGCGGGTGGAATCGAGCCGGTCGCGCTCGGCGACCTGGTCGGCATGGCCCTGGGCGCGGCGGCGGGCGGCGCGCACCTCCTCGCTGGCGTCGATGTAAAACTTCAGGCGGCTGTCGGGAAACACGACGCTGCCGATGTCGCGTCCCTCCATGACCAGAGGGCCGAGGGCGACCAGGGCGCGCTGGTCGCTCACCAGGCGCTCGCGCACCTCGGGCACGCGGGCGACCAGCGAGACGCCGGCGTTGACGGCATCGCTGTTGAGGTCGTCGGTCGTCAGCACACGGCCATCGACGCGGACCTGGGTCTGGCCGTCGGCGACCGGTGAATCGAGCTGCACCGCGGCGGCGGCGGCGCGCACCGACTCGGGGTTGGCGGGATCAACGCCTTGGGCGAGCACGGCCCAGGTCATGGCGCGATACATGTTGCCGGTGTTGACGTAGGTGCGGCCGAGGCGGGCGGCAACGAGGCGGGCGACGCTGCTTTTGCCGGAGGCGGCCGGCCCGTCGAGGGTGATGACGTCGGGCTGCATCAGGAGGTGAAGAATCCGGCGAGATCGCGGGTGAAGCTCGGGTAGCTGGTCTGGATGCATTCCGGGCCCTCGATGACCGTTTCGCCCTCGGCGAACAGGCCGGCGATGGCGAAGGCCATGGCGATGCGGTGATCGTGGAAGGTCGGGATGACCGCGCCGTGCAGGGGCGCGCCGCCGGTGATTTCCATGCCGTCGTCGAACTCGGTGACGGTCGCGCCCATGCGGCGCAGGTTTTCGGCGACGGCGGCGATGCGGTCGGTCTCCTTGACGCGCAGTTCAGCGGCGTCCTGGATGCGGGTGACGCCCTTGGCGAGGGCGCCGGCGACAGCGAGGATGGGCAGTTCGTCGATGACGTTGGGGATTTCGGCGCCGCCGATGACCGTGCCCTGCAGGTTGCTGGCGCGGATGAGGATGTCGCCGCGCGGTTCACCGGCGCTGGGCAGTTCGCGCACGGAGATCTGCGCGCCCATGCGGCGCAGCACGTCGAGCACGCCGGTGCGGGTTGGGTTGAGGCCGACGTTGGTGAGGCGCAGCTCGCGGCCCGGGGCGGCGGCGGTGGCAACCAGCCAAAAGGCCGCGCTGGAGATGTCGCCGGGGACCACCAGATCGGTGGCGCGCGCCACTTGGCCGCCCTCGACGGAAACGGCGTCGCCGTCGCGCTGCCAGCGCAGGCCGAAGTGCGACATGATGCGCTCGGTGTGGTTACGGGTGGCGACCGGCTCGATGACGGTGGTGGTGCCCGGGGCGTAGAGGCCGGCGAGCAGGATGGCCGACTTCACCTGGGCGCTGGCCATCGGCAGGGTGTAGGTGATCGGCTTGAGCGAGCCGCCGCGGATCATCAGTGGCGCGCAGATCTTTTCGCCTTGGCCCTCGACCGAGGCGCCCATGAGACGGAGCGGATCGGCGATGCGCTTCATCGGCCGGCGCGACAGCGAGGCGTCGCCAAACATCTCGGCGGAAAACTCCTGGCCGGCGAGGATGCCGGCGAGCAGGCGAATCGTCGTGCCCGAGTTGCCGCAGTCGATGGGGCCGGAAGGAGCCTGCAGTTTCGGGCCGCGACCGGTGATGGCGAGCTTGACCAGGCCGACGCCGGGGCGTTCCTCGAGCGGCTCGACGATCGCGCCCATCGCTTCCATCGCCTTGACCGAGCACAGGCAGTCCTCGCTGGGCAGGAAACCTTCAATCACTGTCCGGCCCTCGGCCATGCCGGCGAAGAGCGCGGCGCGGTGGCTGATGCTTTTGTCGCCGGGAACGGAGATCTCGGTGGGGAAGGTTTGCAGTTTGCGGACGGAGAGCGTAGCCATGTCAGGGTTGGGCTGCCGGCAGGAGGTCGCGGAGGGATTTGGCCTCGGCAAGACAGCGGCGAAGCGCTTCTTCGTCCGGCTTGGCGAGGATTTCAACCAGCTCTGTCAGCACGCTGGAGGCCTCGTGCAGGCTGGCAAGCAGGGCTTCGCGGTTGGCGAGCGAGATGCCGGTCCAGAGGTCCGGATCACCGCCGGCGACGCGAGTGGTGTCGCGGAAGCCGCCGGCCGCGCAGGCAACCGCCTCGGGATCACCGCGCAGGGCGGCGAGGGTGGTGACCACGGCCAGCCAGTGCGGCAGGTGCGAGATGCGGGCGACCTTGCGGTCGTGTTCGCCGGGCGACATCTCCAGGACGCGGCAGCCGAGGCTTTCCCAGAGGGCGCGCAGGCGGCGGGCGTCCTGGCCGGGACCGGGGGTGAGCAGGCAGGCGGCGCCTTCGAAGAGGTCGGCACGGGCCGTGGCGATGCCGGTTTTCTCGGAGCCGGCCATGGGGTGGCTGCCGAGAAAGCGATCGCCGAGGATCGGCGACAGAGCGTTCACCACGCTCCCCTTGACGCTGCCGACATCGGTCACGACCGCATCGGGGGCGAGTTCCGTCCGGGCGATCACCTCTGCGAGGGCTGGCATCGTCTCGACCGGAGTCGCCAGGATGACGAGGTCGGCGCCCGCGCAGGCCGCGGAGGCATCGGTGAAAAAGGCTGCACGAATGCCGCGCGCACGGATCTCAGCCTCGGCGCCGGGGCGACGCGCCCAGAGGCGCAGATCGGCGTCGGGCCGGCGTGCCTGGAGGGCGAGCGCGAGCGAGCCGCCGAGCAGGCCGGGTCCGAGGACGCTGATGCGGGAAAAGGGAGGCATGGAGCCGGCACCCATTCACCGAAGGCGCGGCCGCGTCAAATGCCGCGGCGGTTGGCCTCCCCTGCCCCGGACTTGCGCCAATCGGTCGTTCCGCCCTGCCATGCGACCCGGCTTGGCTTGCAAAGGCTCCTTTGGGAACCGAAGTTCATGAAATCATGCCAGACACCCCAGCATCCTCCTGGCACCGGCTGGAGTTGCGCGAGGTCTGCCAGCTCCTGAAAGCCGACCCCGACCAGGGCCTGAGTGCCGGCGAGGCGCAGCGACGGCTGCAGGAATTAGGTCCGAACCGGGTGTCGGCGCGTCAGGGCACGCCGGAATGGCGGCGGTTCCTGCGCCAGTTCCACCAGCCGCTCGTTTACATCCTGCTGGTCGCCTCGGCGGTGACCGCCGGCCTGCAGGAATGGGTCGATGCCAGCGTCATCTTCGGGGTCGTCTTCATCAACGCCCTCATCGGCTGGCTGCAGGAGTCGAAGGCGGAAAAGGCGATCGAGGCGCTGCACCGGCTGACGGTGACCGAGGTCAGCGTACGCCGCGACGGCCGCCGCCAGCGCGTGCCCTCGGCCGATCTCGTGCCGGGCGACGTCGTGCTGCTGCAGTCGGGCGACCGCGTGCCGGCCGACCTGCGGCTGTTCCGGGTGCACCGGCTGCAGGTCGATGAATCGGCGTTGACCGGCGAATCGCTGCCGGTGACCAAGCATCCCGATCGGCTGAAGGGTGATGTCGTGCTGGCCGACCGCAAAAACCTCGCCTATGCCGGAACCCTGGTGAGCAGCGGGCAGGCCGAGGGCTTGGTGTGGGCGACCGCTGACCGCACCGAGACCGGGCGCATTGCCTGGCTGATGGCCGAGGCCGTGGAACTTTCCACCCCGCTCACCCGCAAGATCGCCGAATTCAGTCGCCTTCTGCTTTGGATCATCCTCGGCCTGGCGGCGCTCGGCTTTGGGGTAGGCCTGCTGCATGGCGAGCCGGTGATCGACCTGTTCCTCGCCTCCGTCGCAATCGCCGTCGGCGCCATTCCCGAGGGTCTGCCGGCAGCAGTGACCATTGTCCTGGCGATCGGGGTGGGTCGCATGGCGAAGCGAAGGGCCATTATCCGCAAGCTGCCGGCGGTGGAGACCCTGGGCAGCACGACAGTGATCTGCACCGACAAGACCGGCACCCTGACCGAAAACCAGATGACCGTGCAGCAGGTATTTGCCGGCGGTGAAACCTTCACCCTTACCGGCGGCGGCTATGGCACCAAAGGAGAGATCCAGCGAGAGGGAAGTCGGTTGGAGGCCAGCACGTGCCCGGCCCTCCGCGAGTGCCTGCTCGCCGGCGTGCTTTGCAACGAGGCGCAGCTTTCGGTGGGCGAGGATGGCCGGCCGGGCATTCAGGGCGATCCGACCGAGGCGGCATTGCTTGTGGCGGGTGCGAAGGCGGGTTTGGTTCATGCAGAAACCCACGCAGGCGCGCCCCGGCTCGACATGATTCCGTTCGAATCCGAGCACATGTTCCGCGCCACCCTGCACCAGGCGGCGGACGGCCCGATGATCTACAAGGTTGGCGCCGTCGAGCGCCTGCTTGAACGCTGCGTCGATGCCTTGGGATCCGACGGCCGCCTCGGGCCGCTTGACCGGGAGGCCGTGCGACAGGCGGTCGAAGCCATGGCGGATGTCGGCCTGCGCGTGCTGGCCTGCGCGCGGCGGAGCGGCGGTCATGTCGAAGGGGCGCTCGGCCATGAACATGTGCGCGGGGGCATGACCTTCCTTGGACTGCAGGGCATGCTCGACCCCCCTCGCGCCGAGGCCGTGCGGGCGGTGGCCGCCTGTCGGCAGGCGGGCATTCAGGTGAAGATGATCACCGGCGATCATGCCGCCACCGCGCGCGCCATCGCCGCGCGCATCGGCCTGGCGGGCACCGGCGCGATTCGCCTGGTCACGGGGCGCGACCTTGAGCGCGTGCCGGAGGCAGACCTGCCGGCGCTGGCCGAGTTGACCCAGGTATTCGCGCGAGTGGCCCCCGAGCAGAAGCTGCGTCTCGTGCAGGCCCTACAGGCGCGCGGCCATGTGGTGGCCATGACCGGCGACGGCGTCAACGACGCCCCGGCGTTGCGTCAGGCCGACATTGGCATCGCCATGGGTGTTGCCGGCACGGAGGTTGCCAAGAACGCAGCCGACATCGTGCTGACCGACGACAATTTTGCCTCGATCGAGGCCGCCGTCGAAGAGGGGCGCGGCGTCTTCGACAACCTGCGCAAGTTCATCGTCTGGACTCTGCCAACCGATCTCGGCGAGGGCTTGCTGATCCTTACCGCGCTTTTCCTGGGACTGCCCCTACCGGTGCTGCCGGTACAGTTGCTTTGGGTGAACATGATCACCGCCGTGCTGCTCGGCTCCACCCTCGTGTTTGAACCGAGGGAACCCGGTCTCATGGAACGCCCGCCGCGCGACCCGCGCCGGCCACTGCTGACCCTGTCCCTGATCCTGCGTACCGGCCTCGTCTCGCTGTTCATCCTTGGCGGCGGCTTCTGGCTCTATTTCCACGAGCGGAAATTCTCGAGCGAGGACGCGGCGCGCACGGCCGTGGTCAATGTCATCGTCCTGGTGGAAATTGGCTACCTCTTCTGCTGCCGGTCGCTGACCCGTTCCGCCTTCCATCTGGGCTGGCTGCGCAATCCCCCCTTGTTGGCGGGCATCGCGGCCATGATCGTCGCCCAGATGTTCTTCACCTACACACCGGTGATGAACCGGCTGTTTCACACCACGCCCTTGGAAGCGCGCACTTGGTTCCTGATCGCATTTTTTGCCTTCTTGTGCTTCCTGGCGGTGGAGTTGGAGAAATTCTTGCACTTGGCCGCGGGCAAATCCCGGCCAC
>JAUREI010000101.1 GCA_030827515.1 Prosthecobacter sp.
CGGCGGCGGCGGCGGCGGTGGTCGCGGCGGCAAGGGCTGGGATCGCGGCAGCAAGGGCGAGCGCGACGGCGGCGGCTGGTAATCTGCCCATTCCATTCACGGCGGAACCCCGATCTCCGGGGTTCCGCTTTTTTGTTTGCGGCCGCGCCTCTGCGGCCTTCGTTGCCTTTCTTCTACCACCGTGCTGACCTCGGATTTCGACTACGACCTGCCCCCGGAACTCATCGCCGCCCATCCGTTGGCGGAGCGCTCGGCCTCGCGCATGCTGGTGGTCGACCGCGCCCGCGGCACGCTGGAGCACCGTCGCTTCGCCGAGCTGCCGGGTTACGGTCGCGAGGGCGATCTCTGGGTGCTCAACAACACCCGCGTGGTGCCGGCGCGTTTTTTTTCCAACGACGGACTTCAGGAGCTGCTGCGGATCGACGTCCTCGGCCCCCGCCGCTGGCGCTGCATGGTCAAGCCGGGCAAGCGCTTTCGTCCGGGGCATCGGGTCGAGATCGGTGAGGCGGCGGGTCATGTCCTTGAGGTTCTCGACAACGGCGACCGCGTGATCGAGTTCGACCGGGCGGTCGACGAGGAACGCCATGGTCACCTGGCGCTGCCGCCCTACATGGGCCGTCAGAATGAGGCTGCCGACCGCGAGCGCTACCAGACCGTCTATGCTAAGGCCGCCGGCGCCATTGCTGCGCCCACGGCCGGCCTGCATTTCACTCCGGAGATTCTTGCCCGGTTGCCGCATGCCTTTGTCACCCTGCATGTCGGCGTCGGCACCTTTCAGCCGGTCAAGGTTGAGCGCGTGGAGGAGCATGTCATGCACCGGGAGCGCTACGAGATTCCGGTGGCCACCGCCGACGCCATCGCCGGTGCCGGGCGGGTGATCGCGGTGGGCACCACCTCCATGCGCACGCTGGAGGCGGCGGCCCGTGACCACGGCGGGGTGAAAGCCGTGACGGACTCCACCGACATCTTCATCTACCCCGGCTACGAGTTCCGGGTCTGCGGGGCGTTACTGACCAATTTTCACCTGCCCAAATCGACCCTGCTGATGCTGGTCAGCGCCTTTGCCGGCAGCGACCTGATTCGCGAGGCCTACGCCGAGGCGGTTCGTGAGCGCTACCGTTTCTTCAGTTACGGCGACTGCATGCTGATTGTCTGAGCCCACAAAAAAACGCGGACGCCGGGGAGGCGTCCGCGCTGTGGGGGAGGGTTCGCGAACCTTGTCTCAGGAAGCGGTGGCTTCCGCGGCTTCCGGCTGGGCTTCTTCCGTGGCCGGCGCGGCCAGGACGAAGGCGTCGACCCACTCGATGTAGGCCATCGGGGCGGAGTCGCTGCGGCGCTGGCCGAGCTTGGTGATGCGGGTGTAACCGCCCTTGCGGTCCTTGGAGGCGACGGCGATCTCCTCGAAGAGCTTCTTGACGATGCTCTTGTGGCGCAGGGTCGCCACGGCGAGGCGGCGGGCGTGCAGATCACCACGCTTGCCAAGGGTCACGAGCTTCTCCGCGTAGGGTCGCAGCGCCTTGGCCTTGGCCAGGGTGGTGCGGATGCGGCGATGCTCGATCAGCGAGCAGGCGAGGTTGGCCAGCAGGGCCTTCCGGTGGGAGGCTTCGCGTTGGAGCTTGGGGACTTTTCTTCCGTGTTTCATGATGGGTGGTTCTGAAGGGGGTGGCGGCGGGCGGGATTATTCGTCGTCTTCGTCCACGTCGGGCAGGTTGCTGTCGACAAGGTTGGTGAAGCCGAGGATGTCGGCCTCCTCATCGTCATCGCCGATCATGCTGCTGCGGGCGAGCAGTGACGAGCCGCCGGCGGAGGGCTCGAGCAGGGAGGCGTCGAACTTCATGCCGAGCGACAGGCCAAGCTCGGAGAGCTTTTCCTTGATCTCGGTGAGCGACTTCTTGCCAAAGTTGCGGTAGCGCAGCATCTCGGCCTCGGTCTTCATGGCCAACTGGCCGACGGAGGTGATGTTGGCGTTGTTGAGGCAGTTGGCGGCGCGGACCGAAAGCTCGATCTCGTTGACGCTCATGTTGAGCAGCTTGCGCAGCTCGCTGTTTTCCTCGGTCTGGGCTTCCGGGGCGGCCTCAAACTCGATGGCCTTGTCGTCGTAGTTGACGAAGACGTCGAGGTGGTGGCGCAGGATGGCGGCCGACTGCAGGAGGGCGTCGCTGGGGCTGATGCGGCCATCCGTCCAGACGTCGAGCACCAGCTTGTCGTAGTCGGTGTTTTGGCCGACGCGGGTGTTTTCGACGGCGTATTTGACGCGGGTGACCGGGCTGTAGATCGAGTCGATCGGGATGACGCCGATCGGAGTGTCCGGGCGCTTGTTTTCCTCCCAGGAGGAGAAGCCGCGGCCGACGCGCACTTCGAATTCGCATTCAAACTTCGCCTTGCGGTCAAGCGTGCAGATCGCCTGGTCCCTGTTGATGACCTCGTAGTGATTGTCTTCCTTGATGTCACCGGCGGTGACAACGCCTTCCTTGTCGATGCTGATCGACAGCAGGCGGGGCTCCTTGCTCTCGCTGTGGTGGCGGAAGCGGACCTTCTTCAGGTTGAGCACGATCTGGACGACGTCTTCAAGGACGCCGGGGATGGTGCTGAATTCGTGTTCGACACCGCGGATCTTCACGGAGGTGATGGCGGCGCCTTCCAGAGAGGAGAGCAGGACGCGGCGCAGGGAGTTGCCGATCGTGTGACCGTAACCCTTGTCGAAGGGTTCGGCGACGAACTGGGCGTAGGTGTCGGTGGCGGTGGCCTCGTTGCGAACGAGGCGATTCGGCATTTCGAATCGGGCTAGACGGACGGACATGTGGTTTGGATGGGGTGCCGGGTTACCTCCCGGGCGAGCTTTCCACCGCCTCGGAGAGACGGAGAAACCGGGAGACCTACGGCGAGTGCATAAACGGCTCGCAAGGGGGCAGGATTATGGGCATCCCAGCCGCCTTTGCAAGGGCATTTTCATGGCCTTAGGCCGGGTTTTTGCGGGTTTGACGTGTTTTCAGGCCACCGGATCGCGGGTCAGCGCGCCGTCGAGCAGGCGCATGAGGCCTCGAGGGTTGGCGTTTTGCAGCGCCTCCGGCAGGCAGTCGTCGGGGAAACCCTGGTAGCAGACCGGGCGGACAAAGCGGTGGATGCTGCCGGTTCCGATGCTGGTGAAGTAGCTGTGGCTGGCCGCCGGATAGGGGCCGCCATGGTGCATCGACGGGCAGGGCTCGATGCCGGTGCCGAAGCCGTTGAAGATGAGCCTCCCGACCTTGCGTTCGAGGATGCGCACGAGTTCGGCGTGCTGGCGCAGGTCCTCGGCGGTGCCGTGAATGGCGGCGGTGAGCTGGCCCTCGAGGCCGCGTGCGAACTCCAGCACCGCCTCCATGCTGTCGCCCTCGGCGATGATCGAGCAGGGGCCGAACACCTCGCGCTGCAGCTCCTCGTTCGACTGCAGGACGTCGAGCGGCGCCGAGAAGATCCGGCAGGCGGCCTGGGTGGCCTCGTGGTTGGGCGCCGCGTCCGACTGTCCGGCAAGGCGGAGGCCGGAAACCGTGTGCCAGACGGCGGTGCCGGCTTCGTAGGTTTCGCAGATGCCGCGGTGCAGCATGGTCTGGGGAGCGACCTTGCGGGCAGCTTCACCGGCGGCCTGGACGAAGGTGGACAGTTCGGGGCTTTTGATCCCGAGGACCATGGCCGGGTTCGTGCAGAACTGGCCGACGCCCATGGTGACCGAGCCGATATAGGCTTCGGCCATCTGCGCGGCACGCTCCCGGAGGGCGCCGGGCAAGACGAAGACCGGATTCACCGAGCCCATTTCCGCATAGACCGGAATGGGATGCGGACGGGCGGCGGCGACGTCCATTAGCGCGCGGCCTCCGCGCAGGGAGCCGGTGAAGGCGACGGCCTGGGTGAGCGGGTGGCGCACCAACTCGGTGCCGATTTCGTGCCCGCGTCCCTGGAGCATGGAAAAGCTGCCCTGGGGCAGGCCGCTCTTCTGCAGGGCGATGAAGACGGTCCGGGCCAGCATTTCACAGGTGCCGGGGTGGGCCGGATGGGCCTTGACGACCACCGGGCAGCCGGCGGCGAGGGCGCAGACGGTGTCGGTGCCCACGACGCCGATGGCGAAGGGGAAGTTGCTGGCGCCAAAGACGACGACCGGGCCGATGGGCTGCAGGACGCGGCGGACGTCGGGCTTGGGCAGGGGCTGGCGTTCCGGCTGGGCGCGGTCGATGCTGGCCTCGGCCCAGGATCCCTCGCGCAGCAGCGCGGCGAACATGCGGCACTGGTTGACGGCACGGCCGCGCTCGCCGGTCAGGCGGGCCATCGGCAGGGCGGTCTCGGCATGGGCGCGCTCCAGCAGGGCATCGCCAAGGGCGAGGATTTCCTCGGCCAGGGTTTCGAGAAAGGCCGCGCGGGTTTCGACGCCGGCGCCGCGCAGGCCGTCAAAGGCGCCGTCGGCGGCGCGCAGGGCTTCGTCGGCCTCGGCCGCGGTGGCCTCGGAGAAGCTTGGCTCAAGCAGCTGGTTGGTCGTCGGATTGACGGCCTGGAAGGGGGCGTTCTGGGTGGTCGTTTCGCGACCCGCGATGAGGTGATGTCCGGTCAGCATGGGGAAGGGAAGGTGAGGTTGGTTCAGGCGGCGGGATTGGAGAGTGTGCCAATGCCGTCAATGGTGATGCGCATGTCATCGCCGGATTGCAGGGTGAATTCGTCGCCGGGCACGATGCCCGTGCCGGTCATCAGGTAGGCACCGGTGGGGAAGGTGTTGTCGCGGTAAAGGAAGCCGGCCAGTTCCTGAGGCGTGCGCTTGAGCTGGGCAAGGGTGGTGTCACCGGCGAAGGCGACCTCGCCGCCACGGAGGATTTCCAGGCGGATGGCGGTTTCCGGCGGCAGCGGGACGGGGGCAACCAGCAGGCAGGGGCCAAGCGCGGCGCAGAGTTTGAAACACTTTGCCTGCGGAAGGTAAAGCGGGTTCTCACCCTCGATGTCGCGGCAGGAGAGGTCGTTGCCGGCCGTGGCGCCGAGGATTTCGCCGGCGGCGTTGATGGCCAGGGTCAGTTCGGGTTCCGGCACCATCCATTTGGAGTCGCTGCGCAGGTGCATGGCCTGGCCGGGATGGGCGACCCGTTGCGGGGTGGCCTTGAAGAAGATCTCCGGGCGGTCGGCGGCATACACACGGTCGTAGAAGCTGCCGCCGCCGGCGTCCTTGCTCTCCTCCATGCGCGCGGTGCGGCTGCGGAAGTAGGTGACACCCGCGGCCCAGACTTCCTGGCTGCCGATCGGGGCCAGCAGGTCGGTGGGTTCCTCCGTTGCCGGCAGGGTCGTCGCAAGGTCGGTGAGATGGGCGTGCAGGTTCGGCCGATTGAACAGAGCGTCCCAATCCTGTTCCTCCAGCCGGTGCCAGGCGAGGTTCGGGCTGCGCAGGAAGATTCCGTGACGGGTGCGGTAGAGCTGCATGAGGCGGCGAGCCTATCGTCCGCCACGCTGCTGTCAAAACAAGAACGGTTTCGCGGGCAAGGGTTTTCATGGTTCCGGGTCCGGGTGACATCGCCTGAGCCGGGGATGGCGGTGACTGATCGGGGCGGAAATTCCGGAACCTTGGTTTTTCAGGGGGTGCGGCACGGATAGGTCGTGGTGGAGTTTTTCCTGATCGTTGTGACCGTTGCCGGCGTTTTCCCCACCCGATCATGAAACGCCTGCTCACTGCCGCTCTCCTGATGGCCGCGCCCTTGTTCGCGGCGCCGCCCGCCGCTCCCAATGTCATCCTCATTTTGTCCGATGACATGGGCTGGTCGGATCTGGGATGCTACGGGGGCGAGATCGAGACGCCGAACCTGGACGCGCTTGCCGGCGGCGGTCTGCGCTTCACCCAGTTTTACAACACCGCCCGCTGCTGCCCGACCCGCGCAGCGCTCTTGAGTGGCCTCTATTCCCATCAGGCCGGCATCGGTCACATGATGGAGGATCGGGGTCTGGAAGGCTATCGCGGCGAGCTCAGTCGGCGCGCGGTGACGATCGCCGAGGTGCTCAAGCCCGCCGGCTACCGCACCTACGCGACCGGTAAGTGGCATGTCACCAACAAGACCAAGCCTGCGGGCAATGCGGAGAAGGCGAACTGGCCTTTGCAGCGCGGTTTCGACCGGTTCTACGGCACCATCCACGGGGCCGGCAGCTTTTACGATCCCAACACCCTGACTCGCGACAACACGTTCATCTCACCGTTTGCCGATCCCGAGTATCGTCCGGAGCAGTTCTATTACACCGACGCCATCAATGACCACGCGTCGCGCTTTGTGGCCGAGCACGCGCGGGATCACTCAGGCAAGCCGTTCTTTCTCTACATCGCCCACACCGCCGCCCACTGGCCGATGCATGCGAAGGAGAAGGACATCGCCAAATACAAGGGGCGCTATGATGGCGGGTATGATGCCGTGCGCACGGCCCGGGTCGAGAAACTCAAGAAGCTTGGCCTCATTGATCCGAAATGGCAGACGGCCCCCCAGGCCGGCGGCGCCTGGTCGGAGGTGGCCGATCGTGAATTCGAGATTCGCTGCATGGAGGTCTACGCGGCCATGGTGGACTGCATGGATCAGGGCATTGGCCGACTCGTCGAGCAGCTCAAGAAAAGCGGACAGTTTGAGAACACCCTGATCCTGTTCTGTCAGGACAACGGCGGCTGTGCCGAACCCATGGGACGCCGTCCCGATGCAGGCACGGCGCGCGAGCGTGCCGCCGCTCCCACGCTGCCGCCGCTGGCCGCCGATTACCTGCAGCCGGACATGATTCCCAAGCAGACGCGCGACGGCTATCCGATGCGCCAGGGCTACGGTGTTCTGCCGGGTGCGGCCGACACCTACCACGGCTATGGCGAGGCCTGGGCGAATGTCAGCAACACCCCCTATCGTGAATACAAGCACTGGGTCCACGAGGGTGGCATCAGCACTCCGCTGATCGCCCACTGGCCGGCCGGCATTCCCGCCGACCGTCGCGGCGCCCTTGAAGGTCAGCCGGCCCATTTGATCGACCTGATGGCCACCTGTGTCGACCTTGCCGGAGCCACTTATCCGGGGGAGCATGCCGGTGAGTCCATCACCCCGATGCAGGGGGTCAGCCTGCGACCGGCGTTTCAGGGTGGTGACCTCCGTCGTGGCCGGCCGATCTTCTGGGAGCATGAGGGCAACCGGGCTGTTCGCGACGGCCGCTGGAAGCTGGTCGCCAAGGGCGCCCAGGGGGACTGGGAGCTTTACGACATGGAAAAGGATCGCACCGAGCAGCACAACCTGGCCGCGCAGGATCCCGGGCGGGTGCGTGCCATGGCCGCCCAGTGGGAGCAGTGGGCGCGCAGTTCCCAGGTGTTGCCCTGGATCTGGGGCCCGCCGCATGGCGAGGCGCCGGCGAAGAAGAAAAAGGCCAAGAAGTAGGCGGGATGGCCGGAACAGGGGCGGTGAAAGTGCCGCCCCGGCTGCGGAATCGGGCTTTCCCGCGAAATCGTCCAAAAACTGCTTGCTGCACGGGCTTTTGCCGCCATCTTCCCGGCCCCTATGTCCAAAAACTCTGGTCTAGCCAAAACGAGAAAAGCTGTCGCCAAACGCTTCAAAGTGACTGCGACGGGTAAGGTGCTGCGCCGCAAGCAAGGCAAGCGCCACATCCTGCAGAACAAGAGCCGCAAGCGCAAGCGCAACCTCGGCAAGGTCGCCCTCGTGGCGGAAGTGGACAAGGCGAACGTCCTCGCGAGCCTTCCGTTCTCGCGCTGACGCCGCCCCACGGCTCCCTTGATGGGAGCCACGATGCTCCGGTCTGGTTCCCTTCGGGTTCCTACGATCAGGTGAGGCCGGTCATCGAATCATCAACAACAGCCTGCTCACAGAAAACGACACATGCCAAGAGCCACCAACGCACCTGCCAGCCGCAAGCGGCGCAAGCGCACCCTCGCGAAAGCCAAGGGCTTCCGCGGTTTCCGTTCCACCCACTTCCGCTACGCCAAGGACGCTGTCCGCAAGGCGATGCTGTATGCCTACCGCGACCGCAAGGTCCGCAAGCGCACCTTCCGCAACCTGTGGGTCCAGCGCATCAACGCCGCCGCGCGCGCCGTGGGCATCACCTACAGCCGCATGATGGAAGGCCTCAAGCACGCCGGCATCGAGATCGACCGCAAGGTCCTCTCCGACCTCGCCATCCAGGACGAGGCCGCCTTCGCCGCGCTTGCCGCCCAGGCCAAGGCCGCCCTCGAAAAGAAGGCCGCCGCCTGATCCAACCTTCAACCTTTGCGAAAGCCGGAACGCCCCGCGTTCCGGCTTTTTCTTTGCCTGCAAGACCCCGGCATCCGAAAGCTTACCTTGAGGATGTTCCGAACTCCTCTGACCTGTCTCGCCGCCCTGCTTCCCCTCGCCCTTGGCGCCGCCCCTGAAGCCGAGATCCTCGAGACCAAGGTCATCTCCCAGCAGTCCGACCTCTATGGGGGCTGGGCGACCGTGGCTCGCCGTGCCAACGGCGAGCTGTGGGTGAGTTGGTCGGGGGGACGGGAGGCCCATGTCTGTCCCTTTGGCCAGGTGGTCGCCATGACTTCCACGGACAATGGCGCCACGTGGACCTACCCGCGTGTCCTGCTGGATTCCGCCACCGACGATCGTGACAGCGGCGTGGTCGAAACCGCCAAGGGCAGTCTGCTGGTCACCACCTTCACCTCGCTCGCCTACGAACCGTTGCTGGCCAAGGCGGAGAAGGAAGGCGGGTGGCCCGCCGAACGACTGCAGGCCTGGCAGGCCGCGCGCGACCGCCTCAGCGCCGAGGAGCGCAAGGCCGAACTCGGCGAGTGGCTGATTCGTTCCACCGACGGCGGCCTGACCTGGTCGACGCGCATCCCGACGGTGGCCAACAGTCCGCACGGACCGATTCAGCTCAAGGACGGCCGCTTGCTTTACCCCGGCAAACAACTCTGGAGCAGCGACAAGAAAATCGGCGTCGCCGAATCCCGTGACGACGGCCAGACCTGGCAGTGGCTGGCCGGAATTCCCACGCGTCCGGGCGACAACGCCTCGGCTGACTACCACGAGTTGCATGGCGTCGAAGCCGCGGACGGCACGCTGATCGTGCATATCCGGAACCACAGCGCCACCCACAAGGGCGAGACCCTGCAGACCGAGTCCGGCGATGGCGGGCGCACCTGGAGCGTGCCGCATCCCATCGGTGTCTGGGGGTTGCCCTCCCATCTGCTGCGCCTGCGCGACGGCCGCCTGCTGATGAGCTACGGTCATCGCCGTCCGCCGTTCGGCAACCAGGCGCGGATCAGCAGCGACCAGGGTCGCACGTGGAGCGAGCCCATGCTCATCTCCGCGGATGGTGCCGGTGGCGATTTGGGGTATCCCAGCACCGTTGAACTCGGCGATGGACGCCTGCTGACGGTGTGGTATGAAAAGCTCAAGGAGGCCCCCCGCGCGGTGATCCGTCAGGCGATCTGGCGGCTGAAGTGAGAAGGGCACGGGATGATCTTGGAAACAGGGGCGGCAAAGAACGCAAGCCATGATGAACCCATTCCGTCGTCAGCTTTGGGTCCTGCTGTTCCTGTGCCTCAGTGGAGTCTTCCCTCTGGGCGCCCGGGACGCCAAGTCCCTGCCGAACATCCTGTTCATCCTCGCCGATGATCTGGGCTATGGCGACCTCGCCTGCTACAATCCTGACTCGAAGGTGCCGACGCCCCGGCTGGACCGTTTGGCCGCGGAGGGGATGCGATTCACGGATGCCCACAGTCCATCGACTGTCTGCACGCCGACCCGCTACAGCATCCTGACGGGCAGGATGCAGTTCCGCACGGGCATTCCCGGTGTCTTCAGCGGTGTCGGCGGTCCCTGTCTGATCGAGAAGGAGCGCCTGACGCTGCCAGGCATGCTGCGTGAAAAGGGGTATGCGACCGCCTGCATTGGCAAATGGCATGTCGGCATGTCCTTCCTCGACAAGGAGGGGCGTCGGATCACGAACCAGGGCATCGAGGGTGTGCGTCAGGTGGACTGGAGCCGGCCCATTCCGGATGCGCCCGTGCACCGGGGATTTGACCAGTTTTTCGGAACCGTCTGCTGTCCCACCACGGACTGGCTTTATGCCTTCATCGAGGGCGACCGCATTCCTGTTCCACCCACGCGGCCGCTCGACATGCGGACCATCCCCGACCATCCGTACAGCAAGGACTGCAGGCCCGGCCTGGTGGCGGAGAACTTCCATCATGAGGAGGTGGATCTCGTCTTCCTCGAGCGCAGCAAGCGCTTCCTGGAAACGCACGTGAAGGCCGGGCCCGGAAAACCCTTCTTTCTGTATCACTCCATGCAGGCGGTGCATCTGCCTTCTCTGCCGGCCGCCGCCTTCCAGGGCAAAACCGGGGCCGGTCCGCACGGGGATTTCATCTTTGAGATGGATCACATCGTGGGCGAGCTTCTCGACACCCTGGAGCGCCTTGGCGTTGCCGACAACACCCTGGTGTTTTTTGCCAGTGACAACGGCCCCGAGGTCACCACGGCCATTCACATGCGCGGGACGCACCAGCACGACGGTGCAGGTGGCTGGCGGGGTTTGAAGCGCGACCAGTGGGAAGGGGGGCATCGGACGCCCTTCCTCGCGCGCTGGCCCGGCAGGATCCCGGCGGGGGTGACGAGCGACCAGTTGCTGAGCCTCACGGATGTGATGGCGACCTGCGCGGCCATCGTAGAATCCCCGTTGCCGAATGATGCGGCGGAGGACAGCTACAACATGCTGCCGGTGCTGCTCGGCCAACAGGGGGAGCGTCCCGTTCGCCAGTTCCTGCTGCAGCAGACGATTTCCCTCTCGCTGTCCATCCGCGACGGGTCTTGGAAGTTTCTCGATCACCGCGGATCCGGCGGCAACAATTACTCCCAGCCTGGACTGCAGCGGTTTGCCCTGCAAAACACCGATCCCGAGGCTCCCGGCCAGCTTTACCGGCTGGACCGCGATCCCCGCGAAACGACCAACCTCTACCGGCAGCATCCGGAAATCGTCAGCCGCCTGAAAGCGCAATTGGAGAATGACAAACAACGTGGTCGAAGTGCGCCGCTGCGTGGCCAGACCCCGGCTTCGAAATGAAGTCCTGACTGGGGCAGGGGCGAGGATACCCGCGCACAGGTCCGCCTGAAGCACCCGGTTGTTAGGGATTGGAACCGTCAGCCCGGTCGCCGGATTGCCTGAAGGTTGGCAACTTCCTGGACGTTGTTCCCGAACATGATCCGTCTCGCTGTCCTGCCCCGCCTTTGTCTTGCACTCCTTCCCCTCAGTGCCGCCGCGTTTGAACCGTCGCCGGGTGTGAAGGTGGACCGTTTCATCGCCCTGACGGAGGCGCCCTGGCGGGGCGATGTCACGAAGGATGCCCCCCTGAGTTCCCGTGAAAACCTCGTCGTACTGCGACGCGGCGACATGGAACTGAAAATCGACGTGTACCGCCCCGACGATGAGCGTGTGCTGCCGGCGGTTCTGATGGTTCATGGCGGCGGCTGGACCGGGGGCAGCAAGGAAGGCATGCGGTCGCTGGCCAAGGCGCTGGCGGCCCGTGGCTGGGTCACGGCCTGCGCCAGCTACCGGTTGGCCGGTCAGGCGCCCTTTCCCGCGGCCGTCCATGACGTCAAGGCCGCCGTTCGCTGGCTCCGCGAGCAGGCCGGTGAGCACGGAGTGGATCCTCAGCGGGTTGGTGCGGTCGGGGGATCGGCGGGCGGACATCTGGTCGGTATGGTGGCAACCACGGCCGATCGTCTGCTTGAGGAATCCGACGGGGCATGGGCTGGACAATCGTCCCGCCTTGGGGCGGCGGTGCTCATGGGCGCCGGGGTTGACCAGCTCGCCCGCGCCCTGGAATCGCCCAAGCCCATTGCCAGCCAGCTCATCTTTTTTGGCGGTCCGGTGACGGAGAAGCGCGAGATTTACCGTCAGGCATCCCCGTTCCACCAGCTCACGAAGGCCTGTCCGCCGCTGCTCTTCCTGGATGGCGAGAAGGATGATCCAGGGGCGCGTTACGTGACGATGCGCCAGCGCATGGACGAACTCGGGCTCGCCCACGAACTCGCCGTGGTCGAGGGTTGTGCCCACGGAGCCTGGGGCAAGTCACCCTGGCTCGAGTGCATGGTTGGCGAGATGGACCGCTTCCTCACTGCCCGGCTGAAATCCGGCGTTCGTTGAAGGGGATTGACCGCCCCCTCTTGGAAAGCCTTGCCGGCCGGGCTCGCCTGCGCCAGATGGACACTAGAACCGCCCCAGCATCCACGTTCGTATCCCACCCGCCATGTTCCGCCCGTTTTTCCTCCTCAGCCTGCTCCTTGTCACGCCTCTCGTCGGCCAGTGGCCTCAGGACGCCAGTGACCTCAAGCCCGACCCGAAAGCGGTCTTTGGCCGTCTCGACAACGGCCTGCGCTATGTCGTTCTGCCGCATGACGAACCGCCCGGTCGCGCCAGCCTGCGCATCTACATGGATGTCGGTTCGCTCATGGAGGCCGATGACCAGCAGGGCATGGCGCACTTCCTCGAGCACATGGCCTTCAACGGCTCGCGCCACTTTCCGGGCGGCGAGATGGTCGAGTATTTCCAGCGCCTGGGCATGGGATTCGGTGCCGACACCAATGCCCACACGTCCTTCAAGGAGACGGTCTACATGCTCGAACTGCCGCGCGTCGAAGCCAAGCTCATTGAGGAGGGGCTGCAGCTTTTCCGCGACTACCTGGACGGCATGAAGCTCGAGGCCAAGGAGATCGACCGTGAACGCGGCATCATCCTGAGCGAAAAATTGAGCCGCGATTCGATCGAATACCGCACGATGATTGCCGGCTACAAGTTCGCCCTGCCGGAATCGCTGCTGCCGAACCGGCTGCCGATCGGAATCGAGGAAACACTCAAGACCATGCAGCGTCCCCGGTTTGTCGACTTTTATGAGACCTGGTACACGCCGGAGCGCGCCATGGTGGTTGCCGTCGGCGACTTCAAGGATGTGCCGGCGGTCGAGGCGGAAATCCGCCGGCAGTTCGGTGATGCCAAGGCACGGCGTCCCGCCAGCGCCGATCCCTCGCTGGGAAAAATCAGCACGGGCCGCGGCCTGATTGCCAAGCTGCACACCGAGATGGAGGCGAAGGCCGTGGACATCTCGCTGGAAATCCTGCGCCCGGCCAGGAACCTGCCCGACAGCGCGGCCTCGCGGCGCGAGAAGATGGTGCGTGATCTGGCCGACGCCATGCTCAACCAGCGCTTCTCCAAGCTCGCCAAGGCCGAGGGCGCGCCGATCCTCGGCGCGGAATCCTACAGCTACGAATACCTGGAATTTGTCGAGGTCATCGGAGCCATGGCCCAGTGCGC
>JAUREI010000066.1 GCA_030827515.1 Prosthecobacter sp.
GCGGATGACCAGGGCAAACAGGAAGAGGCAGAAAATCGGCACGGTGAAGAAGTTCACCGTCTTGCCGGTGACGGCGGTGAAATTGCCGGGCACGTGCTTCATCAGCGTGCTGCCCGCGACCACCACGGCGCCGATGCCGAAGGCCATCCAGCGGGCCAGCCGGAAGTGATCGGCATCCGTCTTCGGCCCCATGCCGAAGCGGTCGAGGTAGTCACGCATGACCACGGCGGTGATCGAGTTGACGCCGGAATCGAGGCTGGACATGGCGGCGGCGAACAGGCCGGCGACCACCAGTCCGGAAACCACCGGTGGCAGGTGATAGGCGATGTAATGGGGGAAAACCTTGTCGGCGTTTTGCTTGAGATCGAGTCCCTCGCCCAGACGATCGGGGAAGGTCTCAAAGTAGCCGAGCAGCGCGAAGCCGACGCAGGCGAGGGTGAGGCCGACCAGAATGCTGACGCCCAGCTGGACCGCCAGGGCACGGCGGGCGGCGCGGAGGTTTTCGGTGGCCATGAAGCGCTGCACGGAAACCTGATCGCCGCCCATGGTGGCGACGACCCAGAAGAACACCGACAGCATGGAGCCAACGACGGTGACGCGTTCGGACAAGTCCCAGGAAAAGATGACCTGGCGGTCCCAGTTGCCCCGCCACTCGGTCGGGAACCAGGAGAACCCGCCCATTTTCACCGAGACAGTGGCGATGACCAGCAGAGCGCCACCGTAGAGCAAAAGGGTTTGCATGAAGTCCGTGATGACCACCGCGCGCAGGCCGCCCATGGAAGTGTAGAGGATGGTGACCAGACCACTGACTGCGGCGATGAGAGGCACCCATTCCTCGCCAATTCCGGCCATGATGGCGATGGCGCTTGAGGTCAGGTGGATCATCAGGGACATCCAGACGAGGCGTAGCAGCAGAAAGAGGCTGGCGCCGAGCAGGCGCACGCTCAGACCCAGTCGTTCCTCGAGCAGTTCATAGGCGCTCTGGACCCGGAAGCGCATGTAGAGGGGGAGCAGGCCGAAGGCAACGACCCCGAAGACCAGGGGGTAGGACAGGTAGTTGGTGACGTAGAACGGTCCCTTGCCGAGGGTCTCGCCGGGCAGGGACATGTAGGTGATGGTGCTCAGCAGGGTGGCAAACAGGGAGATGCCGATGAGCACGGGGTTCATCCTGCCGGACCCGATGAAGTAGGAGCTCGTGGTTCGGTCGCCGCGCGAGCAGCGCCAGCCGATCCAGAGCGTGGCGGCCATGTACAGGCCCACCACCAGCCAGTCGGCCCAGATCAACCCGTGCTGGGGCGACCCTGCCGTCGCCGGCTCCTCAGCTGCCAGCAGGGCCGGGCAGGAGAGCAGGGCGACCAGCGGCAGGAGGGGAAGACGTGCAATCATGAGTCGGGCGGGCGCAGGGCGCCTCCCGGCACCTTGGGTGCAAACAAGGTCATCGGACGCGGGGCCCTGGTTCTTTCCGATCAGCGTTCGGATCGAGGCCCCGTGGGCTGTGAATCCTTTCACGGAGTACGCATCAGAGCCCCCGGGCGATGGCTCGGGCCAGAAGGGCAAGCGCCTCATTCATCGCGGCGAGCTGGTCCGCCGCGGTGGGCGTCATGGCGGCGACCGGCACCTTGGCACGGAAGGGGTTGAAGGCGGTGTCGTCGCCGGTGACCGGCTGGATCCGCCAGGAGGCTTCGAGGATGACTGTCCCGGTGGGATCGGGATCAAAGCGGTCGACGCGCAGTTCCAGCAGGGCGTCGTAGTCCAGGGAGACGAATCCGCCCGAGGGACGGATGGCCCCGGAGCCGGTCAGCCGGGAAAGGTTGGCGGCCAGTACTCGGGCGATGCCGGCATCGAGGGGTTCGGCCCAGAGTTCGTCGTCGAGTTCGGTCAGGGTGCCACCGGGAGCGCGGGCGACCCGCTGCTGGCGGTCGAGGTAGGCGGGCAGGACGGGCTTGGCCAGCGCCAGGGACGGCTGGCTGGCGGAGCCCGGCCGTCCGGGCACAGTGGCGTCGAGCAGGTGACGGGTCGCGGTGTCGCGCACCGGTCGGGTCAGCGAGCAGGAGGCCGACAGCAGCAGCGCGGGCACCAATAGCCCCGCCAGCCAACGCGCCGGGCTGTGCATCCCGGCGGGCGCATGGGTCGAGATTTGACCGGCATGTTTCACCTCGGGTCCTCCCTGCGTTCCTTGCCGACCAGAATCGAATTGGGGTGCCGCTTCAGGTCATCGGCCAGTTCCTTGATGGCCCGTGCCGCGCGTTCCGTTTCGTCGAGAACGGCTTGCAGGCGCAGCAGCACCGGCCCGCGAGGGTTCCCTGCCTTGGCCAGTTCCGCGGCCGCGCGCCCGAGTTCAGCCATGCCCTCCTCGGCTTGGGCGAGGACTTTTTTGACGTCGGCCAGCACGGGATCGACTCCCTCGTTGAGTTTGGCGGCCAGGGCGCGCAGTTCGCCGAGGGCGGCCTTGAAGGTGTCGAGGCTGGTGCGGATCTTGTCGTCACCCGTGATCCCGCGCATGTCGGCGGTCACCTTGACGAGGTTGTCGCTGATCGATTTCAAGTCGAGCGCGGCGAGTTGCTGGTCGGCATGGTTCAGGAGCCTGCGCAGATCACCGAGCACGCCGTCGAGGTCGAGCGAGTTGATCTTCTTCAGGCCGTCGGCGACGTCGGCGATCAGCTTGTCGATCTCCGCCGGGATGGTTGGCACGGCCGGCATGCCGGGGTCGGAGTCGCCCCGGTAAACGAAGCCGGGTTGGTCGGGCACAATGTCGAACTCGATGTACAGCATGCCGGTGAGAAGGCTCTGCTGGACCATGCCGGCGCGCAGGCCCTGATCGACGGCCGATTTCACGCCCTCGGCGGTGGTGAAGTCGAGGCCGTCGCCGTGGGTGGTACGCACGGAGCGCAGGTCCTTCTCCTCGAGTTCGACCACGACCGGGATGATCTTGCGGTTGTTGCGGTGGTCGACGAGCACGCTGATTTCCGCGACGCGGCCAATGCGGACGCCGCCGAAGCGGACATCGGAACCGACGAGCAACCCCATGGAGCTCTTGTCGAAATGCAGCAGGATGCGGTGGGTCCGTTGGAAGTACTGCCCGGCGCCAAGCAGCACCACCGACACGCCGGCGGCGACAAGGGCGAGCAGCGTGAAGACGCCAATCAGGGTGGGGCTGGCTTTGCGGCTCATGGCTGGGTTTCCGGCGCGCTGTCTTCGCCTCGGTTCAGGAAGCTTCGCACAGTGGCACTCTCCGAGTGGTCCCTCAAGTGGCAAGGCGGACCGATCGCACCCTGGGTGCGGGTGGCGGTGTCGAGGAAGAGGGCGTTGCTGCCGATGGCGAAGATGCTCGCCAGCTCATGGGTGACGATGACGAAGGTCGAGCCGAGGCTGTCTCGCAGGCGCAGGATGAGGTCGTCGAGCCGGCGTGCGCTGAGCGGGTCGAGGCCGGCGCTGGGTTCGTCGAGAAAGAGGATGTCGGGGTCGAGCGCCATGGCGCGGGCGATGCCGGCGCGCTTGTTCATGCCGCCGCTGACCTGGCTCGGGTAGTAGTCCTCGAAGCCGGCCAGGCCGACCAGCGACAGTTTGTAGGAGACGATGTCGCGAATGGTTCGTGCGGGGAGCCGGGTGAATTCCTCAAGGGGCAGGGCAACGTTTTCCGCCAGGGTGAGCGAGGACCAGAGGGCGCCGGACTGGTACATGACACCGAAGCGGCGGATGAAGCGCTCGCGGTCCGCCGTCGGTGCGGCGGTGAAGCTGGCACCGTCGTAGAACACCTCGCCGCGCGCCGGTTCGCGCAGGCCGATGAGGTGGCGCAGCAGGGTGCTCTTGCCGCAGCCGCTGCCGCCCATGATGATGAAGATGTCGCGCTCCAGGACATCGAACTCCAGGTCCTTCATGACCACGAACGAGCCATAGGCCATGGTCAGGTCGCGCACGGAGATCTTGGCGGTGGGCGGGGCGCTCATGGCTTCAGATGTCGAGCAGGGTGAAGATGGCGGCGAAACCCGAGTCAAGCACGATGACGGCGGTGATGGAGGCGACGACGGCGCGGGTCGTCGCCTCGCCGACCGCGGCCGAGGAGCGGCCGGCATTCATGCCGGTCATGCAGCCGGCGACGGCGATGGCGGCGCCGAAAAAGAAACTTTTGAAGACGCCCAGGCTGGCGGTGGTCAGGGTGATGGACTCGACTGTCTCGTTCCAGTACAGCACCGGGGGGATGCCGACGCTGATGCCGACGAGCATGCCGCCCAGAATGCCGATGAGGTTGGAGTAGATGGTCAGCAGCGGCATCATCAGCACCAGCGCGAGAAGGCGGGGGAGGACCAGGAAGTCGAAGGGCTGCAGCCCGAAGGTGCGCAGGGCGTCGATCTCCTCGTTGGCCTGCATGCTGCCGAGGTGGGCGGCGAAGGCGGCGCCGGTTCTTCCACTCATGATGATGGCGGTCATCATGACACCCATTTCGCGCACCATGGCGATGGCGACGAGGTCGGCGACGAACAGGTTGGCGCCAAAATTGGCGAGCTGGACATTGCCGACAAAGGCGAGAATCAGCCCGACGAGGAAACTGATCAGGGCGACGATGGGCAGGGCTTCGGCGCCGCACTGCTGGAGCACCTCCCAGAAGTCGCGGCCGCGGAAGCGCGCACGGCCGACGGCAAAGCGGCCGAGCGACTGCACGGATTCGCCCACAAAGGCCAGGGTGGCCCGGGTGGCCTTCCAGGTGCGCAGGGTCCATTCGCCGAGGGCGCGCAATTCCGAACCGTCGTGCGGGCTGCCTCGGGCGTCACTCTGCTCGGGCACGCCAAGGGCGAGCTGCATGAGGCCGCGCAGGTTGTCCGGCAGCCCATCCCAGGCAAAGGATGACGTTGCCGCGAGGCGCGCATGGGCCAGCAGGAAGGCGGGCAGGGTGGAGTCGAACTCCTCGAGTTGCGTGCAGTCGAAGCGCTCGGGCAGGCCGGGTGGGGCCGTGCCTTCCAGCACCGGCGGCGGGGCATCGCGGTGCCAGCGGCCCTCTAGCCGCAGCACGCGGCCTTCCTGCTGCCAGGTGGCGCGCGGCGGACGGGGGCTGGCGGAGCCTTGCACGGCTACTTTCATGCCACCGGAAGTGCGCGCCGGCAAGCGCGCGGATTCAGCGGCCGCTGACGTCGAAGCAGAAGAGCAGCTCCTGGTCGCGCAGGAACAGGCGGCCGCCACTGACCACGGGATGGGTCCAGATCATGCCCTTGGGATTGCGCTGCTGGGTCTGGGGCGAGAGGGTGAAGCGGCCCTGTTCGTCCCAGCCGCGCGGGCTGGCCTTGAGCAGGACGACGGTGCCAGTCTTCTCCTCGAGCAGATAAAGCATGCCGTCGGCGCAGTGAATGGCCCCCTTGCCAAGCTTGGCCTTCTCAGCCCACTTCACCTCGCCCGATTTCAGTTCCATGCAGGTCCAGCCGCCGCGGTTCGAGTGGCCGTAGAGATGGCCGTCGACCAGCACGACGCCGCCGTGGTGGTTTTCCAGGTCGGTGTTCGCATAGAGATCCTGCACCGAGTTGCCCGGGCCAACCTTCACCGACTTGCAGCCGACGCCGTAACCTGCGGTCACGAAGACTTGGCCGTCCTGGAAGATCGGGGTCGGGATGACGGCGGTTTTGCCCGGGAACTCGCTTTTCCAGAGCAGGCTGCCGTCGGCGGCATTGACGCCGGCAATGCTCTGCATGGTGAGCTGGATGATCTGTCGTGCGCCATTGTGATCAACCGCGATGGCCGAGGCGTACTGGGCGTTGTCGGTCCACGCTTCGCTCTGCCAGACCTTCATGCCGGTGGTTTTGTCAAAGGCTGCCAGGGTCCCCTGGGCGCCGCCCGGCGTGAAGATGACATGGTTGCCCTCGACGAGCGGGCTTTCGCAGTAGCCCCAGCCCGGCACCTTGCCGCCGAGGCTTTCCATGGTCACGCGCCAGACTTCCTTGCCATCGGCCGCGTTGAGGCAGACAAGCACCCCCTTGCCACTCATGGCGTAGACACGGTCACCGTCCACGGTGGGTGTGCTGCGCGGCCCGTCGCCCCAGCCGTTGGTCAGCAGGGCGCCCGCCTCGGCCGCCCACTTTTCCTTGCCGGTTGCGGCGTCGATGGCGATCACATATTCGACCGCATCGCGCGCACCCATGGTGTACAGGGTGCCGCCGACGATGGCGTAGCCTGCGTAGCCGAGTCCGGCGTCCTGATTGAGCCAAACCTGTTTGGGACCGCTGTTCGGCCATTTCTTCAGCAGGCCGGTTTCCCGGGAGATGTCGGTGCGGTCGGCACCGCGGAAGGTCGGCCAGTCGGCGGCCTGGACGGACGCGGTGATGGCGAGGAGGGCGGAAAGGCGGAGGGCATTCATGGCAGTGACTAGGGAACGTAGAACCGACTCCAACTTTGCCGGAAGGCAAAGGTTTCCGGCGGTTCCTGACAAAAAGCCTTCCCGAGCGGCCCCGGTTTCTCCTTGCCGGGCGGGTGTTCCTTGTCACAGGATGCGCGCCTGATGCCCTCTGATTCCCTCGCCGACGAGCCTCCGCAGCGCCTGTCCTGGTCGGGGATGACCCATGTCGGCCGTGTGCGCAAGAACAACGAGGACGCGTTCCTGGCCCTGACCTACAACGACCGCGAGGTGCGCTACCTGGGCAAGACCGGCGAGGCCGGCTTTGAGCAGGGCGACTTCGTTTTCGCGGTGAGCGACGGCATGGGCGGGGCAAATGCCGGCGAGTTTGCCAGCCGCATCGCCGTTGAGCGCATCACCCGGCTGATGCCGCGCATCTACCGTCTCGCGGCGCAGAACCTGAGCGGCGGCGTCTGTGATGCCCTGGAGGAAATTTTCCACCATGTGCACGCGGAGCTCTGCAAGCTGGGCCAATCCTATGCGGAATGTTCGGGCATGGGAGCCACCCTCAGCCTGGCGGCCTTCACGCCCGGCTGGATGCATTTTGGACACGTGGGTGACAGTCGCATCTACTACCTGCCCGCGACCGGCGGCATGCGCCAGATCACCCATGACCACAGCTATGTCGGCTGGATGCGCCGGCAGGGCCGGCTCAACGAAAGAGAGGCGCGTTCGCATCCGCACAAGAACGTGCTCAATCAGGCGCTCGGTGCCGGCCATCAGATCGTGACGCCGCAGTTCGGCAGCGTTGGCTGCGAGCCGGGCGATCGCTTTTTGCTCTGCACCGATGGCGTGACTGACGGCCTGTGGGACAGCCGCCTGGAGGAGTTTGCCACCCACCCCTGCGAGCAGCCCAAGGCCTTCCGCATTGTCGAGGCCGCCGTGGCGGAGTCGGGGCGCGACAACAGCACGGCGGTGCTGGTGGAGTTTCCCGGCTGAACCCGCAACTCAGCGCCGCCGCTGGCGTTTCTAGGGCATGCGAATCTGCGCTCTCCTGGCTTTGCTGCTGGTGCCCGTCCTGTTTCAGGCCCGGGCGGAATCCGTCAAGGACCGAGAAGGCGCCGTGCGCGCCGACCGCGCCCGCTTCGAGAATGATGCCCGCTGGGCCTATAATGATGTCGACAGCGGCTTCAAGCTGGCCCGGGCCACCGGTCGGCCGCTGCTCGTCGTGATGCGATGCGTGCCCTGTCTTTCCTGCATGGGCATCGACACGGCCGTGCTCATGGAAAACGACGAACTCGCGTCCCTGCTCGATCAGTTTGTCTGCGTGCGCGTGATGAACGCCAACGCTCTCGACCTGACCCGCTTCCAGTTCGACTTCGACCTGTCCTTCTCCACCCTGTTCCTCAATGGCGACGGCACGGTGTATGGTCGCTACGGCTCCTGGACGCATCAAAAAAACTCCCAGGATGCCAGCCTCACCAGCTACAAACTCGCCCTGGAGCAGGCGCTGGCCATTCATCGAGGCTATCCCGCCAATCGTGAGGCCCTGCAGGGCAAGCAGCCCGCGCCGCTGCCCTATGCCTCGGTCACCGACCTCCCCTCGCTGGCCGGTCGCTACCAGCGCGAGCTCGACTGGGATGGCAAGGTGGTCGGCAGCTGCGTCCATTGTCACCAGGTGGGCGATGCCCTGCGCCAATCCTGGCGCGACCAGCGGCAGCCGGTGCCGGAGGAGTGGATTTACCCGATGCCCGCACCCGAGACGGTGGGGTTGACGCTGGCACAGGATCGCGTCGCGGCGATCACGGACGTCCGGTCGAATTCACCCGCCCAGCGCGCCGGACTGAAGCCCGGCGATGAAATCCTGCGCATCGCAGGCCAGCCGCTTGTTTCCGTGGCGGATTTCAGCTGGATCCTGCACCGCACCGGTCATGCCGGCCAGTTGGATTTCACGGTCCGGCGGGAGGGAGTTGAGCAGGGGCTGAAACTCGACTTGGCCGCGGGCTGGCGTTTTCAGGCGGACAACAGCGGCCGTGTGGCCTCCTGGCCGATGCGGGGCATGGCCACCGGCGGCATGCTGCTGGCCGACCTCGGCGATGACGAGCGGCGTGAGCTTGGCCTCGGGCTTGACGGCATGGCCCTGCGGGTCAAGCACCTGGGCCAGTATGGTCTTCACGCCGCCGCCAAGAAGGCGGGGGTGCAGAAGGAGGACATCCTGATGGAGTTTGACGGACTGACCGCGCGCATGACGGAAAGTCGCCTGCTGGGGCATCTGCTGCAGAAACGCTTCCCCGGAGACAAGGTTCGTGTGGTCCTCCAGCGCGGCGGCCAGCAACGAACCGTGGAACTGCCGATGCAGTGAGCCGGGCTGACCGGTCGAAAGCCGGACCCCCGGGGCGGCGTTCTCAGGGCGTGATGCGTGTTCCGTTCCTCCTGCTGCTGGCCACCGGGCCGGCCACCGCCCTGGATTTTTCCCGGGAGGTGCTGCCCGTGCTTCAGCGTGCCTGCTTCGAGTGTCACGGGTCTGAAGTCGCGCGCGGCGGCCTGCGGCTGCACGAAGCGGCGGCCCTGCAGTCGGGTGGCAAGCACGGCGTCGTCGTCGTGCCGGGCAAGCCGGAGGCGAGTGAACTGTTGCGACGGGTTTCCCTGCCACGCACCGACAAGGAGGCCATGCCGCGTCGGGGGGCGCCGCTCACGGCCGCCGAAATCAGCCATCTGAAGGAATGGATCGCCGCCGGCGCGGATTGGCCTGCGAGCGCAACCGTGGCCCAGCACTGGGCCTACCTGCCGCCGCAAAAGGCCCCGGTGCCCGCCGGCGCGGCGCACCCCATCGACGCCTTCCTGCGCGCCCGGCTCGCCTCCGAAGGCCTGGCACCCTCGCCGTCCGCCCCACCGGAAACGCTGGTTCGCCGCCTGCACCTTGATCTCGTCGGTCTGCCACCATCACCGCCCGAAGTGGAACGTTTTGTCCGCGATCATGCCGCCGATCCCGACCGTGCCGTCGAACAGCTTGTCAGCCGTCTGCTGGAGTCGCCCGACTTTGGCGTCAAATGGGCGCGCCACTGGCTGGATCTGGCCCGCTACGCCGACTCGCACGGCTTTCAGCGCGATGACCTGCGGCAGATCTGGGGCTGGCGCGACTGGGTGGTGGACGCACTCAACGCCGACATGCCGTTTGATCGCTTCAGCATTGAGCAGATGGCCGGCGACCTGGTTCCGGACGCCACGCCGCAGCAAATCGTCGCCACGGGTTTCCACCGCTGCACCCCGACGAATGTCGAGGCCGGCACCGAACCCGAGGAGAGCCGGATCAATCAGGTCATCGACCGCGTGAACACCACCGGCGCGGTCTGGCTTGGCAGCACCCTCGAGTGTGCCCAGTGCCACAACCACAAGTACGACCCCTTCAGCCAACAGGATTACTACCGCCTGCTGGCCTACTTCAATGGCACCGAGGCGGAGGCCGAGCGCACTAATCCCAAAGTGCCGGGCTCGATCGCCTTTCGGGGCTCGCCCATGCCGCTTGCCGATGCCTCCAAGGAGGCCGAGCGCCTGGAATTGCAAAAGCAGATCGCCGCGCTGGAGGACCGCATGCAGGCGCATCGGAAGGGGGATGCCCCGCCGGTCAAGCAGGTTGTCACTGAGGTGCTGGTGGATCTCAAGCCGCGCCGGGTTGACACCGAATCGGCCGCCGAAGCCGAGGTGCGCGACGATGCCAGCATCATCTTTCTGGGCGAAGTGCCCGACGTCGACACCTACACGCTCGAGTTTGACCTGCCTGCCGTGCCGATTCACGGCCTGCTCATCGAGGCGCTGACCGACCCCGCACTGCCCGGTGACGGTCCCGGACGCGGTGACGCGGGGCGTCCCAATTTTGTCCTGCAGCAACTTCAGGCGGAGTTGCTTCAGCCTGGCAAGGATCCGGCCGGATCCGCGCCCCTGACCTTCGCACGCGCCCACGCCAGCTTCTCGCAGTCGAACTTTCAGGTGGCCGGTCTCGTCGATGCCGATCCCGCCACCGGTTGGGCGATCAATCCCAAGTTCCACCAGCCGCACTGGGCGGCGCTGGCCCTGGCGGAACCCCTGGCCGCCGGCCCCGGTGCCCGCCTCGGCCTGAAGCTCGTCCAGCACTTCGGTGGTGGTCGCGTCATCGGCAAGCTGCGCGTGCGGGCCTTCACCGCGCCCGTCGAGGAGCATCTGCCGGAAGCGGAGGAGGGGGACAAGAACGCGAAGGATCCGGTCCTCGCCAAACTGGCCACCCAGCGGAAGGCCCTGCAGCGCAAGCTCGACGGTCTGTCACCCGCCACTTCCGAGGTGATGCGCGAGCTTGCCGAACCGCGCATGACGGCCATTTTCAAGCGCGGTGACTACACCAACCCCGGCGAGCCGGTCACGGCCGGCGTGCCCGCCGTGTTTGAGCGCCAGCCCGAGGGACCGCCGAACCGCCTGACGCTTGCCCGTTGGCTCGTCAGCCGTGACAACCCCCTGGTGGCACGCGTCACGGTCAACCGGCTGTGGAACGAGATCTTCGGTCGCGGCCTGGTCGCGACCGTCGAGGACTTCGGGGTCAAGGGAGCGGCGCCGACGCATCCCGAACTGCTCGACTGGCTTGCCGTGGAGTTCATGGATCAGGGATGGAGCCTGAAGCGGTTGCTCAGGATTCTGGTCACCTCGCAGACCTACCGGCAGAGCAGTCATGCCCCGGCTGACGCGCCCGGCCTGGCTGCCGATCCGGAGAACCTGCTGCTCTGGCGCATGGCGCGTTTCCGGCTCGACGCCGAGGGCATTCGCGACAACGCCCTCGCCATCGCCGGCCTTCTCAATCCAAAACAGGGTGGTCCGCCCATCTACCCGCCGCAGCCCGACGGACTCTGGGCCAAGGTCGGTGGCCAGCAATACAAATACGAGGTCAGCCCCGGCGCCGAACAGTATCGCCGCGGTCTCTACGTCGTGCTCAAGCGCGGCGCGCCCTACCCGAGCTTTGTCAATTTCGATGCCGGCCCACGCATGGCCTGCGTCGTCAAGCGCCACCGTTCGAACACGCCGCTGCAGGCGCTCAACCTGCTCAATGACCCGGTTTATGTCGGTGCCGCCAAGTCCCTCGGGCAGCGTCTGCTGGCGGAACTGCCGAATGCCGCCGTTGAGGAACGACTGCGCCACGGGTTCCGACTCGCCCTGGCCCGCGATCCCACCGACACGGAACTCGCGGCCCTGCGCGATCTCTGGCAGAAGCAGTATGTCAAGGGTGAGGCTGCCGCCAGCGAGGCGGTCGCCCTGGCCCTGCTCAACCTCGACGAGACGATCTCGAAGGAATAAGGGGGCGCGCTGGGGCGCTTTCTGTAGACGCGGGCAATGACCGCGCGGATTCCCGCGGGTCGCTGCCCCGCGCTACAGCGCAACCTTGCGTGTCCCGTGAAAGGCCGCGCGGTTGACGGGTGTTCGTTTGGCATGCCTTCCATCGCGCCGCGTCGTCGCTTCCCGATCCAGGCCCTTTGGCTGGTGCTCAGCCTTGCCGCCCCGGCCCTTGCCCAGCTGGCCAATTCACCGCCGGTGCCGCAGTGGTTGACCGTGGACCAGGCGGACGCTGAAGAGGTGCTCGGCACCGACTTCGAACAGCGGGGTTCCTTGCTCAAGGCCATCCTGCTCGTGGCGGCAACGACGGATGTCGAGGTGCGCATCAATGGGGTCCCGGTCGGCCGGGTGCAAACGGCGGAAGAGGAACCGGCGGCCAGTCTGGATCTGACGAGTTGCCTCCAACCGGGGCGGAACCGACTGGAATTCGTGGGACGCTCGCCGCGTGTTGCCGCCTTGCTGGAACTCAATGGCGACCTTGCCCGAAAGTCCTGGCTGGCGACGGACGCCACCTGGACTGCGAGCCGCGGGCGCGTGGTTGCGCAGGAGCCGCGCGCAGCCGAACCCAATCCGTTCGACCTGAAGCGGACCTTTGACGCCTACAATTCCTGGCAGCTCGCCAAGCGTGAGAATCAGCAGCAGGCCACCGATCCCGCCGGCTTTGTGGTTCCCGAAGGGTTTCAGGTGGAGCTGGTGCGTTCAGCGGGGCCCGACGAGGATTCCTGGATCGCCCTGGCCTTTGATCCACGTGGGCGGATCACCCTGGCACGGGAAAAACGCGGCCTGCTGCGCTTCGATCCCGCCAGTGGCGCCATGAGGGTCATCGACGACACCCTCAAGGAATGCCGGGGATTGGTGTACGCGCACGACGCGCTCTACGCCCACGCCAACCAGAGCAAGGGCCTTTTCCGCCTGCGCGATGACGACGGCGACGGCGCCTTCGAGGACGTCAAGGAGATCGTCCACACCGAGGGCGGCTTTGGTCATGGACGCAATCACTTGAAGTTAGGCCCTGACGGCCATCTCTGGCTTGCCTGCGGCAACAACGTCCTGCTGCCCAGTCCGCTTGCGCCCGCCTCGCCGCTGAAACACGGCGCCTGGGATCAGGTGCTGCCGAATCCCTGGGATGGCAGCATGTTCGACGGCACGGTCGAGATGCCGGCCGGGTACATCCTTCGCGTCAGTCCCGAGGGCGACGACCTGCGCGTCCATGCCGGCGGCCTGCGCAATCCGCTCGACCTCGCCTTCAACCGTGACGGCGAGCTGTTCACCTTTGACGCCGACATGGAGCGCGACGTCGGCGCCTCCTGGTACATGCCGAACCGCGTGCTCCACCTGGTTTCCGGTGCGGACTTTGGCTGGCGGCGCGGCACGGGTCGAATGGCCGCCTGGCAGGTCGACACCCTTCCCAGCGTGGTTGACATCGGGCTGGCCTCGCCAACGGCGGTGTTCTTCGGTTATGGCGCGCGTTTTCCCTCCCGGTATGAACAGGCGCTGTTCATTTGCGACTGGTCCTATGGCCGCATCCTCGCTGTCGATCTGGAGGCGAAGGGTGCCAGTTACAAGGGACGCTTCGAGACCTTTGTCAGTGGTCGACCGCTCAACGTCACCGACGGCTGCATCGGCCCCGACGGGTCGCTGTGGTTTCTCACCGGCGGCCGCGGCACACAGAGCGGACTCTATCGCGTGACCTGGCGGGGTGCGGATGTGAAGCCGTCACCCGACGTTCCGGCGGACGCCAGAGCCGCCGACCTGCGCCGGTTGCGCCATGAACTCGAAGCCTTTCATGGCGGCGTGGAGCGCGGCAGCGAGGAAGCTGCGCTGGCGCGTGTGTTGCCCTTTCTCGACCATGCCGACCGCCACCTCCGCTGGGCGGCGCGTCTGGCGCTTGAGCAGGTGCCGAACGCCTTTTGGAAGCAGGAAGTTTTGGGGAAGGCAACCGGCTGGCGTGCCATCCTGGGCTGCCTGTCGCTGGCGCGGGTGGGACAGGCGGGAGATCAGGCGGCCGTGCAGTCGCGTTTGCGCACGCTGCCGTGGCGCGCCCTGATGGACGAGCAGCGTCTTGCCATCCTGCGCGCGCTGGGTGTTTCCATCGCCCGCCATGGCGATCCCGAGTCGGAAGAACGCGCGCGCCTGCTGTCCTGGCTGGAGCCGTTGTATCCATCGGCCAGGTCTGAACTGAATCAGGAACTCTGCCGACTGTTGGTGCGTCTCGGCTCGACCCGGGTCGTGGCCAAGTCGCTGCCGCTGCTGCGCGCGGCGCAGTCCGGTGAGGACCTGCTGTTTTACCCGCTACACCTGCGCTACGTCCGCGAGGGCTGGACCGAACCGCAGCGGCGCGTGTTGTTCGAGGCGCTGAACCGTGCCGAAAAGCTCAACGGCGCCAGCACCTACTTCAAGGCCATCCAGGACACCCGCAGCGAACTCGCTGCCGCGCTTCCGCCGGAACAGGCCGGGTCGCTGGCCTCCCTGATCCACCCGCCCAAGCCGGTGGCGCTGTCGCCGCACGCCCTGCCCGGGCACAGCTTTCGCGACTGGAAACTTGAGGACCTGGAAAAACGCCTGGGTGAGGTGGGTCGCGGACGTTCCTTCGACAGTGGCCGCGACGCCGCCATTCGCGGGCAGTGCGTCTTCTGCCACCGCGTCAGCAACGACGCCACCCTGCCGGCCGGCCTCTTCGGTCCCGAACTCGTCCAGATCTCCGCCCGTTTTGGCCGTCGCGACCTGCTCGATCACATCCTCAACCCTTCCAAGGTGATCGATGAAAAGTTCCGTTTCCTCACCGTCACCCGCGCCGATGGCGGCACGGTCACCGGGGCACTGGAATCCGAGGATGACGAGAGGCTCGTTCTGCGACCGAATCCTCTTGCGCCGGAGACGGTTGAGATCGGCCTGAGCAGCATCCGCGAACGCAGGGAGTCCACCACCTCCCCCATGCCCGCCGGATTGCTCAACGGCCTGCGCGCCGAGCAAATCCTTGACCTGCTCGCCTTCCTCGAAGCCGGGGGAGATCCCGCGCGTGCGAACTTCAGGCCCTGATCGACGGTTGCCGGCGGCGGCGGGCCGGACGAAGTTGCAGCCATGGAGAACACGCCGGCCATCCTCATTGGACGCTCGCGCTGGTCGGAGACCAGCCTGATTGTCCACTGGTGCGCGCCCGATCTCGGCCTGTTTCGCACCATGGCCAAGGGTGCGCTGCGTCCGAATTCGGCGTTCCATGGCGTGCTCGACCTCTTTGTCACGGCCGATCTCCGGCTGGCGCGCGCCAAAACCGGCGACCTGCACACCCTGGCCGAGGCGCACCTGCAGCAGCCGCGGCTTGGTCTGCGCGCGAGTTACGGGCGCGTGCTCGCCGCCACTTACCTGGTCAAGCTGTTGGCTCTTGCAGTCGAGCCTCATGCGCCGCTGCCCGGTCTCTATGACCTGCTCGCCAAGGCCCTCGATTACCTCGTCGAACACGACCCCAGTCCGGCTTTCCTTCATCGCTTCGAGCTCCGCCTCGCCGAGGACCTTGGTCTGGTTGGTGAGGCCGGGGCCGAGGGTGCGCTGGCGGCGCATCTGCTCGAGCAGCACCTGCACAAGCGCCTGCCCGTCCAGCGCCACCAGTTGCTCGACTGGTGCGCCGCGCGATTGTAGCGCGGGGCATCGACCCGCAGGTTTGGCTGTAGTGCGGGGCATCGACCCGCAGGAACCACGCGGTCACTGCCCGCGTCCACAACGCCCAGAAAAGGCTTGCCAGGCTGTCACCCTCCGGCGCATGCTGAGGCATGCTCCAGCTTCTTCGCCTCCCCTTTCTCAACGGTCTGCAGGACGTCGGTCTGCTTCTGTTGCGCGCCAGCCTCGGCTTCACGATGCTGCTCCTGCACGGCTGGACCAAGTTTCAAAACTTCGACACGATTGCGCCGAAATTCCTGCCGCTGTTCGGTCTGCCCTCCTCGCTGAGCCTGGCCCTCGCCATCTTTGCCGAGGTCGTCTGCTCGGTCCTGCTCATCCTCGGCCTGTTCACTCGCTTTGCCGCCCTCAACCTGGCGGTCACGATGGCCGTTGCCTTCTTCATCGCCCACAAAGGTGCCTTCACCGGCGACAAGCCGGGCGAACTCGCCTTCATCTACCTCACCGGTTTCGTCGCCCTGGTCTTCACCGGCGGTGGCAAGTACTCGGCGGATGGCGGGCGGTGAGTCGCGAATCTGGAAATTGAAATTTGAGATTTGAAATCTGAGATCTGAAATGGGAGGTCTTCGATCTCCTATCGCAGCAGCACCCGGCACGGCGCGCCGTCGGCGCCGGCGAGCTTGAGCGGCAGGCAGATCATGTCGTAGCGACCCGGTTCGAAGGCGCGCAGGTCGAGGCCTTCGACGATCCAGATGCCGGCGCCGAGCAGGTGGCGGTGGGTTTCGACGCCGCCCTTTTCGTAGCCGCCGACGCTCAGGTAGTCGATCCCGACAAAGCGCACGCGCCGCTTGGCGAGGAAGGCGGCGGCGTCGGCGCGCAAGGAGATGAAGTCGCGGTCAAAAGCCCGCAGTTCGGCATCGCGCTGCGAGTTGCGGGTCTTGAACAGCACGCGTTCGCCGGGGCGCAGGCGCAGGGGGCGCAGGTCCGCCGCGGTGATCTGGTCGGCGCAGTCGAGGGCGATCACCCGGCAGGGGCCGACACCGGCATCGAGCGGCATCTGGTCAATGGTTTCGCCGTCGGCGATGAAATGGCGCGGGGCATCCATGTGGGTGCCGGTGTGGGCGCAGAGTGACAGCGCCGAAAGGTTGCAGACATCGCCGTTGGCCATGCTGGCGGCGAGCCTGTGCTCGAACGCCGGATCGCCCGGCCAGCTGGCCATGCCGTTGCGCAGGGGGTGGGTGGCGTCGCGCCAGGGGCGATTCATGGCTTGGGTTGGGCGGCTTTTTTCGCGCCGGCCTTTTTCTTGCCGGCAGGTTGCAGGGGCAGGCCGGTGCGACGGTCAAACTTGTCGGGTGTCAGCACTTCGGGCATGGCATCGGTGGTCTCACGCTGCCATTGCGCGAAGGCCGTCTTGAGCCGCCCCGCCGCCTCGCTGAGCGCGGGATCCCGGAAGCGGTTGCTGAGCTGGTGGGGGTCGGCCTCGCGATCGTAGAGTTCCTCGGCTTGGCGCGGCGCGCGGAAGAGATCGTCCTGGTAGTCGTGCAGGGCGCCGCTGTCATGCAGCCGCAGCATGGCCTGATGGGTGATGCTGCGCACGGCGTCGGCAGGCGGCGTGCGCGGCAGGTCGGGCCGGGCGTTCCAGACGTAGAGGTGCCGGCCGTCGGTGACGCTGCGCTCATGGGCCTGATAGTCGTGCCAGTTGTGCTCGCCGAAGGCGAACTCGCGGGTGCGCACGGCGGGGTCGTCGAGTTGGGGCAGGAAAGAGATCCCCTGGAAGGCAGGATCCGAACCAACCCCGGCGGCGTCGCAGAAAGTGGGTGCAATGTCGACACTGCTGACCAGATTTTTGCCCACCTGACCGGGTTTCACGCGGGCCGGCCAGTGGACGACGAAGGGCGTGCGCAGGCCGCTGTCGAGCACGGTGGTCTTGCAGCGCGGGAAGGGCCGGCCGTTGTCGGCCATGATCAGGATGAGGGTGTTGTCGAGCACACCGTCGGTGCGCAGGGTCTCGACCACGCGGCCGATGTGCTGGTCGAAGCGGCTGATTTCGTCGTAGTACAGCGCCAGGTCCTCGCGCGTCTCCGGCGTGTCGGCGAGGTAGGGGGGCACGCGCACGTCAGAGGGCCGGTGTGGCTGGGCGATGGCGTTCTTCTCATAATCGCGATGGGCGTCGAAGGCGGCCAGGTAGAGGAAGAAAGGTTTGTCCTTGGGACGGCCCTGGGTGACCTCCAGCCAGTATTCGCAACCGCTGGGTTTGCCGCCCTCCCGGATGATGGTGAAGCCGCGTTTGGCGTCCGGTCCGAGGTGCCACTTGCCTGCCGCGGCCGTGTGGTAACCGGCCTGGCGCAGGCGTTCCGCGAAGACCGGCTGGCTGGCGGGCAGCGGCTGGTGCAGTTCGGCCGCGCCGGTGGCGTGCGGGTAGCGACCCGACATCAGGCTGCAGCGGCTCGGGCTGCAGGAACTGCAGGTGAGGAAGGCGTTGTCGAAGCGCAGGCCGTCGGCCGCGAGTCGGTCGATCACCGGTGTGCGGATGCCGGGGTTGCCATAGCAGCCGAGGTCCTCGGCGCTGACGTCATCGGCGATGAAGATGACCAGGTTCGGGCGGTCGGCGGCCACGGCGGCGAGACTGAGGCTGGCGAGGAGCAGGGAAAGCAGGCGGAGCATGGCAAGGCAACGATCGACGCGGGGCGTCTTTTCCGCAAAACAGCCACGCCGTGCTTGACCCACAGGGTGGGTTTGCGCCAGTGTCACATTCCCCAATCCCACACATTCTTATGAGCCGAAAAATTCGTTATGGCATGGTCGGAGGCGGTCGCGGCGCCTTCATCGGAGCAGTCCACCGCATTGCGGCGGCGATGGACCAGCAGATTGAGCTGGTCTGCGGTGCCTTTTCCTCGGACCCGGAAAAGTCGAAGGCCAGCGGCGCCGACTTCTTTCTGCCGCCGGATCGCTGCTACGGCAGCTACCAGGAAATGATCAAGGCCGAGGCCGCTCTGCCGGCGGACCAGCGCATGGACTTCATCGCCATTGTCACACCGAACCACATGCATTTCCCGCCGGCGAAGATGGCGCTGGAGCACGGTTTTCATGTCCTCAGCGACAAGCCGGCCACCTTCAACCTCAAGGAGGCCAAGGAGCTCGCCGCCATCGTCAAAAAAACCGGTCAGCTTTACGGCCTGACGCACAACTACACCGGCTACCCGCTGGTCAAGCAGGCGCGCGACATGATTCACACCGGCAAGCTCGGCAAGATCCGCAAGGTCGTGGTCGAGTATCCGCAGGGCTGGCTGGCGACGCGTCTCGAGGAGAGTGGCCAGAAGCAGGCCTCCTGGCGCACCGATCCGAAGAAGAGCGGGGCCGGCGGCTGCGTCGGCGACATCGGCACGCACGCCGAGAACCTCGCTGAGTACATCACCGGTCTGAAGATCAAGGAACTGGCGGCCGACCTCACCGCCTTCGTGAAGGGCCGCAAGCTCGATGACGATGCCAACATCCTGCTGCGCTTTCAGGGAGGCGCCAAGGGCGTGCTGCACAGCTCGCAGATCAGCGTGGGCGAGGAGAACAACCTCAACATCCGCGTCTACGGGGAATTGGGCGGCCTGGAATGGCACCAGAAGGAGCCGAACACCCTGCTGGTGAAGTGGCTCGACCAGCCGATGCAGGTCTACCGCACCGCCAACGGCTACCTCAGCGCCGCCGCGCTCGCCGCGGGTCGCACGCCGCCCGCGCACCCGGAGGGTTACCTCGAAGCCTTCGCCAACATCTACAAGAACTTCGCCAACGCGATTCGCGCCCGGATCGCCAAGAAGAAGCTCGCCAAGGACGATCCCGCCAACGACTTCCCGAAGGTTCAGGATGGCGTTCGTGGCATGGCCTTCATTGAGGCCGTTGTCGCCTCCAGCAAGGCCAACGCCGCCTGGACCAAGCTCGACGCCTGAGTGTCCGGTTCATCGAGAAGAGGGGGCATCGGCCCCCTCTTTTTTTTGCGGTGGTACGTGGGAGATGATGGCTGATGGTGGATCGTTGATGGAGGTCAGAGCCGGCTGGGCTCTGGGAGTTTTCAATCAACCATCAGCCATCAACAATCATCCCTCCTCTAAGGCGGCGGCAGGGCTGCCGCAGTCCACGGTGTCCGGTTTTACCGGGCTTTCAGCAGGGCCAGCAGCGCCTCGTGGGTGGTGCGATGCGCAACGTCGGGGGCGCCGGGATAGACAAGTTCGCAGGCGACGCCCTGGGCTTGACAGTGTTCCTGGAGCTTGACGCCGAAGTTGGAGGTGTGGGTGGGATCCTTCTGGTCCTGGCCGAGGGCCGGCGGCGCGCTGTAGTCGAGGTGGACGGGCGGATCGTCCCTGCTGACCAGGGCGTAGGGCGAGTACTCGGCAATCCAGTCCTTCAGTTCCTCGCGCTTGGCCAGGAAGGTCGGGAAATCGGCGGGAGTTGATTTGCCGTTGGTGTCCTTGAACAAGCCGAAGGCGTGGGCGCCATAGCGGCTGTTTGGGGTCCACTCGATCATCTGCGCAGGATCCAGCGTGGTCTGAGCGCCGGAGACGACGGCACCTCTCAGGCGGGTCGACTCGCGCGCCACCGGATCCGTGCTCTGGGGATCGGCGAGGTCGTCATGGAAGGCGAGCCAGAGGCTGGTGCAGGCGCCGGCCGAGCCGCCGCTGGCAACGATGCGGTTCTTGTCGAGGTTCCATTCACCGGCCTTGCTGCGCACAAACTGCAGGGCCCGCGCGGCGTCGTGGAGTGAGCCGCGCACCGGTGGCTGGATCCCCTCGGCATGGGCTTGGGAGACGTAGCGATAGTTGATGGACACCACC
>JAUREI010000275.1 GCA_030827515.1 Prosthecobacter sp.
AACGATGTATGCGATGGCGAAAAGCAACGTGGGGGATTGGGGCGTGAAAGAGGCATTGCCAGTTCTTATGAAGTTGCTCGAAGCATCTGCTGCTGACGGCAAGCCAGTGGACAGGGGCATCGTGAGGCAAATTAAGGCACTCGGGCCGAACGCGGAGAGTGCGTTGCCACTTCTGCGTCAGTTAGCCGAGAAGCGTCGGGCAGCAGGCAACGCAGACTTCAGAGAACTCGAAGACTTGGATTATGCTGTTCTAGTTGTGAGTGGGGAATACAAAGCGCCACAGGTATCTGGCAACCAATCGCAGCCCACTCCAACTCCACCAGCGGTGCAGCAGACGACCCCGAAGAAGGCCCCCGAAACCAATCCGACTGAACCGACTCCCGGCGAGGAGCCGACATCATCAACACCGTGGAGCATAATCGTCGTGTTGATCGTGGCCGCGTTGGGCTTGCTGTGGTTGCTGCTCAAGCGGCGTTCGTGAGCGTGGGGCGGGTGCAACGTCTCTCCGGCCTGCAACGCCGCTCCCAACCGCCCGGTGCCTGAGCTTGGCAGTCATCGGCAAGGCCGATGACTCGTTACGCAGCAGGCAACCGGCCCCGCCATCTCCAGTGCTTCGCGAAGCTCGCAGCTCCGCACCGTTGCCAACCGCTGATGATGCTCCGCGCCACTCCTGCCCCTGCCGCAAGGGAGTGTGCGGCTTTCCATAACGCCGCAGCTCCGCACCGGTGGAACCAACCGCCGTTCAGTGCGGGTCGCCAAGCTCCCCGGCTCCGCACCAACCGCACGGTAACTACGACACAATGCGTTGTAATGCGCACCAGTCCGCCACCCGCTCAAAGCAGCGGGACCCGGCGGCCAGGTGTGCGCTCGCAAAGCCTCGCCGCATTACACGCCATTGTGTGTAGTTACCTCCTTCCCGTGGAGTGTCGGCGACGTTCGGCCCCCGCCTCACTCCGCCGCGTCATGGCTCAGGCCGCATGGCCGTCAGGCGCCGCCATTCATGATGCATGGTCGGAGCGAAGCGAGAGAGACTGCCGCAAGCAGCCCGAAGGGGGAGACGAACGAAGTGAGCGAGTCAATCATGCCCCGGCCAACCGCCTTCGCCCCTCCGGTGTCATGCCTCATGCTCGGTTCCACGCCGAAACAAGGGGATGGCCTGTTCAAGTTCGACTTGCTTGACTGAGCCATCGCCAACTTGAAAACTGACACCTGGAACTTCCGCCGTCCGGCGGCGGTGCTTCTTCCCGGTTGCAGGGCGGGCCGCCCGCGCGAAACTGATTTTCCCCATGCCGCTCGACCGACTGCTGCTCGCGCTCTCCACCCTGGCCTTTCTGGCCGGAGTGGTGCCGGCCTTGCGCGCCCTGGCCAGCGGCCAGTGGCAGCGCGGCCGCGGCGCCCAGCTCGTCGCCATGCTGGCCGGCTTCGGCCTGCAGACGGCGGCCGTGTACCTGCGCGGCCATGAGGTCGGTCAGTGCCCGATGAAGAGCCTGTCCGACATTCTGGTCTTCATCGCCTGGAGCATTGCCCTGCTGTATTTCCTGGTCGGCTCGACCTTCCGCGTTTCCCTGCTGGGCATGTTCACCGCGCCGCTGCTGGTCGCCATGCAGGGACTGGCCTTTGTGGTGCCGAACGCCTTTCCGGCCTACGCGGCCAAGGGCAAGATCGACGCCCTGGTCGAGGTGCATGTCGCCCTTGCCCTGATTGCCTACGCCGCCTTCGCCCTCGCCTGCGTCACCGGGGTGATGTACCTGCTGCAGGAACGCCTGCTCAAACGGCACCTCATCGGCGGCCTGTTCTACCAGTTGCCGCCGATTCAGGGCCTGGCGCGCGCGATCCAGCGCATGGTGCTGCTCGGCGTCATCCTGCTCAGCGTCAGCCTGGCGGTCAGCCTGCGCCTGACCAACCCGGTGACCGGTCCCAAGCTCGTCATCGCCTGGGGTGTCTGGGGCCTGTATGCGCTCATCAGCCTGGTCATATGGCGCCACGCCCTGTCGCCGCGGCAGACGGCCTGGCTGGCGGCGCTCGGCTTTGTTATTCCCCTCGTGTCCCTCTGGCTCGTCACCTGATCCATGCCCGAACCGACCGACACGAGCGAGCACCTGGTCTGTCTGGGCCTGAACTACCGCACCACTCCCGTGGAAGTGCGGGAGAAGGTGGCATTTCCGGAGGCGCAGGTCCCCTCAGCCGTGCGCGAACTGCTCGAACTGCCCGGCTTCACGGAAAGCGTCGTGCTGAGCACCTGCAACCGGGTCGAGTTGTATGCCGTCCACGGTCTGGGGGATGCCGTCGCGGCCCAGGCCACCCTGCGCGAGCACCTGGTGAAGCGGTTTGGGCTGGCGGCCGATCAGGCCGAGGCGCTGGTCACCTACGGGCTGGCTTCCGGCGAGACCGCCCGCCACCTGTTCCGCGTGGTCAGCGGCCTCGACAGCATGGTGCTCGGCGAGACGGAGATTTTTGGCCAGGTCAAGGCCGCCTACAAGACGGCCCATGAGGCCGGCAGCACCGGCCGCGTGCTGAACAAGCTCTTCCAGCGCGCCTTTGCCACGGGCAAGAAGGTGCGCAACGACACGAGCATCCAGCGCGGCTCGACGAGCGTCGGCAGTGTCGCGGTCGATCTCGCGGAGAAGATCCACGACCTGCGCGAGTGCCGGGTCATGCTGATCGGTGCCGGCGAGATGAGCCGCACCTGCGCGCAGAGCCTGCTCTCGCGCGGCGCCAAGAGCATCATCGTCTCCAACCGCAACTACGAGCGCGCCGTCGAGCTCGCCACGGAGATGAAGGGATCGGCGATCAAGTTCGA
>JAUREI010000061.1 GCA_030827515.1 Prosthecobacter sp.
CCATTTCGTGCTGCATGATCTCGCGCTCGATGACGTCAATCTCGGTTGGCATCGAGTCGAGCTCGATCTTGATCCGGCTCGCCGCCTCATCCACGAGGTCGATGGCCTTGTCGGGCAGGAAGCGGTCGGTGATGTAGCGGTTGGAAAGCGTGGCTGCGGCGATGATGGCGTTGTCCTGGATGCGCACCCCGTGGTGCACCTCGTAGCGCTCCTTGAGGCCGCGCAGGATGGCGATGGTGTCCTCGACGCTGGGTTCGCCGACCATGACCGGCTGGAAGCGGCGCTCTAGGGCAGGATCCTTCTCGATGTACTTGCGGTATTCGTCGAGCGTCGTGGCTCCAATGCAGCGCAGTTCGCCGCGCGCCAATTGCGGCTTGAGCAGGTTGCCGGCGTCCATTGCGCCCTCGGCCTTGCCGGCGCCGACGATGGTGTGCAGTTCGTCGATGAAGAGAATGATCTCGCCCTCGCTGGAGGTGACCTCCTTGAGGAAGGCCTTGAGGCGCTCCTCGAACTCGCCGCGAAACTTTGCACCGGCCATCATGCCGCCGAGGTCCATGCTGATGAGGCGTTTGCCCTTGAGCGAGTCAGGCACGTCGCCGGCGACAATTCGCCGCGCAAGCCCTTCGGCGATGGCCGTCTTGCCAACGCCCGGCTCGCCGATCAGCACCGGGTTGTTCTTGCTGCGGCGGCTGAGCACCTGCATGATGCGGCGGATTTCCTCGTCGCGACCGATCACCGGATCGATCTTGCCCTGGCGGGCCCGGGCGGTGAGATCGGTGCCGTATTTTTCCAGGGTTTGATACTTGCCCTCCGGATCCTGGTCGACGACGCGCTGGCTGCCGCGCACGGCCGTCAGGGCCTTGGCGAGGGCTTCCGGCGTCAGGCCGGCCTGCTTGAGCAGGTCGGAGACCTCGGTCTTGGACCGGCTCAGGGCGAGCAGGACATGTTCGACACTGAGGTAATCATCCTTGAGCTTTTTCTGTTCGTCCTCGGCCCGCGTCATCAGCCCGCGCAGCTCATTCGACAGATACAACCCTCCTGCGCTGCCGGACACCTTTGGCTGGCGGGCCAGAAGTGCGGCGAGTTGCGAAGGCAGCTGGGCCGCGCCTGCCGGATTGACCGCGGCTTTCTCCAACAGGGGCATGGCAATGCCACCCTCCTGCTCCAGGAGGGCCATCAGCAAGTGGGCAGGCCGCAGTTCCTGGTGACCGTGGCGGGTGGCAATCGACTGGCAGCCGTTGAAGGCTTCCTGCAGTTTCAGGGTGAATTTTTCCGGGGACATGATGGGTAGGTTTAAGTCAAGTTCTTGCTGGGATCATGCCAGCGTGATGCCCCTTGTGCCACCCATTGATTGACAAGGATTCGGCGAGAATTGCCGCAACCCCGGCTATTCCAAAAAAGAGACGAAATGGCATAAAAAGATTCGAGTCGGCGTTTGTGAAGCGCCAAAAATGCACTGCCGCATGTGCTGCATTTGTCTGTCGCTCTTTGCGGGGGATGGGATATAAGCATGGATGCAAACTGTTGAGTCCAAGACCTCCGGAGATCCCGCTCCATATCCCCAAGCCCTGGGGGTCACCGCCGAGCAGCGGCGTGAGCAGGTGAGATTTTGCGGGCGCCTGGTGGATCGGACCCTGTTGCAGGGGCCCAACCGCCGTCTCAAGGAGTTGTTCCTGCTGTTCGCCGTCCTGCGCGATTTCCTGCGCGGGTTTCGTGCCCTGCACTTCGTCGGGCCCTGTATCACGGTCTTCGGCTCGGCACGTTTCCGCGAGGACCATCCCTACTACCAGATGGCGCGCGAGCTGGGGGCGGCGATCATTCGCACCGGTTTTACGGTGATGACCGGCGGTGGTCCGGGCATCATGGAGGCGGCCAACCGCGGCGCGCACGAGGCGGGTGGGCGCAGTGTCGGCTGCAACATTGAGCTGCCCTTTGAGCAGAAGCACAACCCCTGGCTCGATCGTTGGGTAACGATGAAATACTTCTTCGTGCGCAAGGTGTTGCTCACCAAGTACAGCTACGGCTTTGTCATCATGCCCGGCGGCTTTGGCACGCTCGACGAGATGTTCGAGGCGCTGACGCTCATCCAGACCGGCAAGGTGCGCAATTTCCCGATGGTCGTCATGGGCAGCCAGTACTGGTGCAAGCTGCGCGAGCTGGTCGACGACATGGCCCGCAACGGCACGATCGGTCCGGAGGATCTGAAGCTCCTGTTGTGGACGGACGACGTCCACGAGGCGGCGGCCCACCTCAGCCATGTTGCGACGACCCAGTTCGGCCTCACCTGTGCCGTGCCGCCGCACAGCCGCAAGTGGCTGGGCGAAAAAGGCCTTTGAAACGGGTGCCCGTGTCCTGGGTTCAAGGTTCCTCGCAAGCCCGCCATGACCGACCACTGGTTCCGCCTCGCCAACGGCAGGCAGCTTGGCTACGCCCAATGCGGTGATCCGGGCGGCACGGTCTTGTTTTATCACCACGGCTGGCCGAGCGGTCGTCGGCAGGGCGAACTCATGGACCGGCTCGGCCGGGCCTACGGCCTGCGCATTGTCTCGCCGGACCGACCCGGGATTGGCCTGTCGGAGTATCAGCCGGACCGGTGCCTGCTCGACTGGCCGGAGACGCTGGCGGATCTGGCCGCCGAGGTGGGTGCCGAGCGCTTCCACCTGCTCGGCTGGTCGGGGGGCGGTCCCTACGTGCTGGCCGCCTGTGCCGCGATGCCGGAGCGGGTGCTCAGTGCGACGGTTGTCTGCGGCGCGCCGCCGCTGGCGGAGCTGGGCGACGCCCGCCTGTTCTGGATCTACCGCCTGCTCATCCGCCTGCGCCGGCACCTGCCGCTGCTGCTCGGGCCGGTGCTGGCGCTCGGGGCGCGGCTGGCGGAGGCGGCCGAGCCGGATCGGCCACCCCTGTCCTGGTTGCTGCGCCTGCTGCGCGAGGCTGACCGCCGGGTGCTGGCTGACCCCGAGGTGTTTCGCATCGTCCGCGCGGCGATGCTCGACAGCCTCAAACGCGGCGCGGCCGCGGTGACCACCGATGCCGAGGCCTACCTCCAGCCCTGGGGCTTCGATCCGGCGGCCATCACCCTGCCGGTGCACTTCTGGCACGGCAAGGCCGACCGCAACATTGACTGGACCTACAGCCAGGACCTGGCCCGGCGACTGCCCCGGGCGCAAACGCACTGGTTTGACGACGAGGGGCACTACTCGCTGCCGGTCGTGCACAACGACGCCATCCTGCGTGCGGCGCTGGGCCTGGATTGAAGGGGCTTGGTGGCAGCGGTTGGGCGGGGCGTTGCAGCAGGTCTTGGACAAACGCCGCGTCCGCGCTTAGCGGCAGTCCTGTCCGGTTGTGGACACCCGCTTTCTCCCGCCATGCACGCCACGTCACCCGCCACGGCTAATTTTCATGTCATGGCCAAGCCCATTGGGCCCATCTGCAACCTCGACTGCAGCTACTGCTACTATCTCGAAAAGGAGGGCCTTTTTCCCAAGGGCGAGCAGTTCCGCATGGCACCCGAGGTGCTGGAAACCTACATACGCGAGTACATTGCTTCACAAAAAACCCCGGAGGTGACCTTTGCCTGGCAGGGCGGGGAACCCACCCTGCTCGGGATCGATTATTTCCGCCGCATCGTCGAGCTGCAGCGCAAGCATGCCGGCGGCCGCAAGATCAACAATACCTTGCAGACGAACGGCACCCGCCTCAACGCGGAGTGGTGCCGCTTTTTCCGCGAGCACGCTTTTCTCATCGGGCTGAGCATCGATGGTCCGCGTGAGTTGCACGACGCCCACCGCAGGGACAAGGGTGGCAAGCCGACCTTTGATCAGGTCCTGCGCGGCATGACGCTGCTCAAGGAGTACGGCGTCGAGTTCAACACCCTGACCGTGGTGAACCGGCTCAATGTCGACCGGCCTCTTGAGGTGTACGATTTTTTGCGCGAGGCGGGTTCGGGTTACCTGCAGTTCATCCCGCTGGTCGAGCGCCTGCCTTCCGCGGATGCGCCCGCCGGGTTGACGTTTGCCGAGCCGCCGGAACCCGGACAGTCGCCATCCGCGGTCACCGACGAGAGTGTGCCCGCCGAGGCCTACGGGGATTTCCTCATCACGATTTTCGACGCCTGGGTGCGGCGCGACGTCGGCCGGGTGTTTGTGCAGATGTTCGATGTCTCGCTCGGAATCTGGTCGGGTCACGGGCCCGGGCTCTGCCTGTTCCTGCCAGACTGTGGCGAGGCCCTCGCCGTCGAGCACAATGGCGACCTCTATTCCTGCGACCACTTCGTCTATCCCAAGTACAAACTCGGCAATGTCATGAATGAGTCACTGGCGACCCTGATCAATTCGGCCCAGCAGCGCGCCTTTGGCGGCGACAAGTCGGCGCGGCTGCCGAAATACTGCCGCGATTGCGAGGTGCGCTTTGCCTGTCACGGCGAGTGCCCCAAGCATCGCTTTTTGGTCACACCGGACGGTGAGCCCGGACTCAATTACCTGTGTGCCGGCTACAAAAAATTCTTCCGTCACATCGACCCCTTCATGCGGCGCATGAGCGACCTGCTGCGCGCGCGTCTGGCGCCGGCGGGCATCATGGCGTTGCTCGCCGAAGAAGACAGGCAGGCTCCTGAAATAACGCAACTGTGAGAAATAGAGAAATAATTCGTAGTGCCTTTATATAGTTTGCAGCTCATTCCGGGTCGCTCTATGGCGACACATGCCTCAACCCCTGAAGACAGATCTGGATCCTGAAAAGGCTTTTCACCCCAGCCAGCGGCGTGACTTTCTGAAGATGGTCGGGGGTGCCGGGGCGCTGGCCGCGATCGAAGGCGCGGTGCATTTCTGGCCCAGCCAGGCCCAGGCGCAGGCGATTCAGGAGCGACGCAACTTCATCTTGTTCACCACGGATCAGCAGCAGCACCTGCGCTGGTTTCCCGAGGGCTGGGAGGAGGCCAACCTGCCGGGGTTGAGCCGGCTGAAAAACACCGGGGTCACCTTCACTCGCGCCTACACGAACACGGCCATGTGCACGCCGTCGCGCACGACCATGTTCACGGGGATGTACCCCGAGCAGCACCGCAATTTTGACACGCTTTCCGAAGGCATGACGCAGTCGGAGCAAGAGCACCAGTTGGATCCCTCGCTGCCCAACATCGCCTCAGTGATGCAGGCTGCCGGCTATGACGTGGTTTGGAAGGGCAAGTGGCACCTCAGCAAGGGCATCGAGCAGCCGGATGGCGGTCACGTCGACGATGACATCAGCCGCTACGGTGTGCAGCAGTGGAATGCGCCGGACGCCGGCGGCGACGCCAAGCTGAAGAACTATGGCGGTGGCACCACCGATCACGATGGCCGCTACTTTGATGGCAGCACCTGGCAGGCGCCGGTGGGCGACGAGTCGGATCCCGACTTCATCTTCAGTCAGGCGAATGGGCCGGTGAATGCCGACTTTGAACGCGAGAGTGTCATGGCGTTCCTGCGCCACAAGATTGAAAATCCGGGCGGCAATCCGTTCTGCCTCATCATCTGCCTGATCAACCCGCACGATGTGCTCGGCTGTCCCGGCCTGGCGGTGGCGGACGGTGGCAACGGCACTTACATCGAAGGCGGCTATTACGCGCGGCCCGACAACAGTTCGCCCTGGTCGGAGCCGACCGGTCCGTTGGACATCGGTCTGCCGCCAACGGTGGATGAACGCCTGCTGACCAATCACAAGCCGGACTGCCAGTTGAGCTTCCTGCTGGCCTCCGCAGGTCTCGGTCCGGTGCCGACCGAGGCTCTGAAGCTCAAGTATCTGAACTTCTACGGCAACTTGATGAAGTTGAACGATCGGCGTCTGACCAAGATGCTCGACCTTCTGGACGGACTTGACGGCACGGTCGATGCAGCTGCGGCTCAAGCGCTGCGCAACCGATCCTGGATCATTTTCACTTCCGACCATGGAGACATGGCGATGACGCACGGCGGCTTGCGCCAGAAATCCTTCCAGTTCTACGAGGAGGTGGCCAACGTGCCGCTGATCTGGTCTAACCCCGTCGATTACCCCGAGGGCCGGGTCTGCGAGGAGTTGGTTTCGCACGTGGATCTGCTGCCAACGATCTGTGCGATTGCGGGCGGCAACCCCAAGGCCTATCCATTCAAGGGGGTCAATTACAGCTCGCTGCTGCGTGATCCGGCGGGCCGTCCGGTGCAGGATTCCATCCTCTTCACCTTCGATGACATCTGGTGTGGTCAGGAGGCGGCCGGCAATCCCAATGGCATTGTCAATGCGCCGAACCGGATTCGCGCGCTGGTCAGCAAGGACTACAAATACGCCTACTATTTTGATGGCGAAGGTGTGGAAAAGCCGCAGGATGAATTTTACGACCTGCGCAGCAAGGAACAAGGCGGCACCGACACGGATCTCGACAATGGCCTCGGCGGAACGAGCGGCAAGGCGGTGGAATATACCAACTACTCACTGTGGGCGGAGCGCCGCCGCCTGGTCAAGCGTGCCACGCCCGAACTTGCGGCCAAGCGCCGGCAGATGATGGTCAAGCTCCACCGCGCGGTCCGCAACAAGCTCACCCCGCTGGCACCACGTCCCGCGGTGCCGCCGCAGGATTTCCGCGTCGAACTTTTCAACTGGACGAACGACTACAATCAGTTGGAAAGCGAGTTGCTGATCAGCTGGCTGTCGCGCTCGACCAGCCAGTATCAGCTGCAATTCTCACGCGACCAGAAAACCTGGGGCAATGTCGGTGATCCCATGCCTGGAACCAATGGTCCGCTGTGGGTCACCCAGCCGGTCACCGGCTTCAAGGTTTTCTACCGTCTGACCTGGGCGCCCCTGCGCCCGGCCAAATCGATTCAGCCGGTTTCCACGGTCAACGTTTGACGTTCATGGTCCCGCCCGCAGATCCAATGAACGATGGGATCCCGCCGCGCTCCTGGCCGCGACGCGACTTCATCAAGCTGGCGGCCGGCGCCGGCTCGACGTTGCCGGTGCAGGGAGCCCTCGGCATCTGGCCACCGCCCGAAACGCAGGACGGCCCGCGTCGCAATCTCATCCTCTTCCTCACCGATCAGGAGCGTGCCACCCAGTGGTTTCCCGAAGGCTGGGAGGCTGCCAACCGTCCCGCCCTCACGGAACTCAAGAACACGGGCGTGACCTTCACCAACGCCTTCTCCAACACGTCGATGTGCACGCCGGCGCGCAACACGCTGTTCACCGGCCTTTATCCGGCGCAGCACCTGTGCCCCGACGTCGTGCAGCAGGTCAACATCGGCACGGTGGCCGACAACCAGCTCGATCCGACCCTGCCCAATCTGGGCACCGTCCTGAAGGCCGCCGGTTACGAGGTGGTGTACAAGGGCAAGTGGCATCTGACCGAGGGAACCGTCCTGCCCGATGGCGCGAAAGTCGACGATCGTCCGGCGCGCTGCGGCTTTGACGGCTGGTTCGGGCCGGACATCGGTTCCGATTCGAACCCGGCGCGGCTTTACGGCGGCGGCGCGAACAATCAGGACGCCCGCGTCGTTGAGGGATATGATCCGGCCTTCGACGGCGGCAACGGAGGCATCGATCCGGAACTCGAAGCGCAGAGCGCGCTGGCCTACCTGCGCGCCAAGCTGGAAAACCCAGGCGACCGGCCCTTCTGCCTGATCGTCTCGCTGGTCAATCCGCATGATGTCATCGGTTACCCGACCTACAGCGGCGATTATCCGGTGGTGACGGACGTGCCGACCTGGGGGTATGAGCGCAGCATCCTGTCCGGCGACATCACCCAGGATCCGCCCACCCTGCGGGAGAGCCTGCTCGACAACTTCAAGCCGACCACCCAGGCCAAATACAGGGCCATTGGGGACCTTTTGCTTGGTCCATTGCCGGACGTTGCCGATGAGAGCGGCAGTGGCAGCCTCAATTACCTGAATTTCTACGCCAACTGCCTGAAGCTCGTCGACGCCGAGTTCAAAAAGATCCTCGACCTGATTCGCGGCACGGCCCTCCGCGACAACTCCTGGATTGTCTACACCTCCGATCATGGCGAACTCGGCCTTTCCCACGGGGGCCTGCGCCAGAAGGGCTTTTGCGTTTACGAGGAGACCATCAAGGTGCCCATGGTCTGGTCGAACCCGTTGACTTTCCAGGCCGGTGGCGCCGTCTGCAACGAGCTGGTTTCCCATGTGGACTTCCTGCCCACGGTCTGCTCCATGCTCGGCATTAACCCGCGGCGCTATGCCTTCAGCGGTGTCGACTACAGTTCCCTCATCCGCCATCCCGCCGGCCCGCCGGTGCAGGACGCCATTCTGTTCACCTACGACGACATTTATGCCGGGCAGAGCGTCGAGCAGTTCCCCGACGGCATTGTGCCGCCGCCCAATCGGGTGCGGGCGATCCGCGACAAGGAGGCGAAGTACGCCTACTACTTCGATGCCAACGGTGTGGAACTGCCCCAAGCAGAGTTCTACGACCTGAGGAGCAAGGCCAACGGTGGCACGGACACGGACATGGATCACGGCTTCGGCGGCAGCTCCGGCAAGCCGGTGGAGTATCGCAACCTCTCGCTCTGGGCGGAACAACTGCGCCGCCTGAGAGGGCAGCCCGCCTTGGCCACGCCTGACCTCGAGAAAAAACGCCTGCAGCTGCAAAAGAAATTGCAGCGGGCGGTCAACACCCAACTGCGACCTCGGCGCGCCCGCGCGGCTCTGCCTCCCCAGAACTTGCGGGTCGAGGTGCTGGACTGGACCAACGACCAGGGCCAGCTTGAAAGCGAATTGCTCATTACCTGGCTGTCCCGCGAAACCACCCAGTATCAATTGCAGTCATCGCGTGACCAGAAGACCTGGGTGAATGTCGGTGAACCGATCACCGGCAACAACGGTCCCATGCTCCTCACCGAGCCGGCGACCGGCTTCAAAGTCTTCTACCGGCTGACCTGGCGGGGGAACCCCGCACCGACACGGATTCCCGAACCCAAAAAATTCCTCAATGTCTGACCGCCTGTACCACTGCCAACTCCACCCTTTATGAAGCAAGCTCTTCGAATTCTCCTTTTCATCACGGCTCTCGCTTTACCCGTGCAAGCGCAGCAATTCCGCGTCGCAAAGCCCGCCGGCGGCAGCCAGTACGTGGAGGCTCCCGCCGGCAGCACGGTCATCGTCGCCCCGCAATTCCAGCGGCCCTGTGTCGGCACCTTCCGGGTCACCGGCGTGAATCCCGTCGGCGAGTCGGCGACCCTGACCCTCTCCGGCCAGCCGCCGCTCGACAGCTACGGCGCGCCGTTGTTGGACAACCAGTATCAACCCGCGGCCGACACCTACTACGCCCTTGTCACCGCCGGGGACTGGACCGGCCTGTTCTTCACGGTCACCGCCAACACGGCGACGACGCTGGAGGTCCACACGGGAGGCTTGCCCGGCGGCCGCGCCACCAGTGTGCGCTCGATCGAGGTGCGGGCCTACTGGAACCTCGAAACCCTCTTTCCGGCCTCGGTTGCCGAAGTGTCCTTCATTCCCACCACGGATCCGGATGCCGTGAAAACCCGGCTCGTGCTGTCGCCTCTGATCACCTCCGGCGATGAGCAACCGCAGGATGTCGGTGAGGCCTACTATTACAGCAGCGCCGCCTCAGGCTGGGTCAGCGCCGACGATCCGGACACGGCGGCGGGCAAGGTGCTGGTCGCTCCCGGTCGCTACCTTTACCTGCAAAACACCAGCGCTGGCAGTTATCCGCTTGATGCGGTTATCGCAGGCACGGTCTTGACGGTGCCGCTGCGCCAGAACCTGTACAGTTCCACCGAGGACAACACGATTACCTACTTTGCCCTGGCCCGCTCCTCCGACTACAAACTCTCGCAAGTCGGGCTGAACGACGCCAACTTCACGCCCAGCCTGAGCCAGTCGCCGCTGGGTCGCAATGACCTGCTGCTCGTCGATAATGGCTTTGGGGCTGTCGGTGCCGTTTATTACCGGCATAAACGCAAGTGGTACACGACCACCAGCGCCCTGCCTGTCGATCCCGTCCTGCCGGCCGGAACAGCCTACGCTGTGCTTAAAAAGGCCGGTCCCGGGCTGACTCAGGTGTTCGTCAATCGCAACAACCTTTGAGCCGCCCCGGGAGACACGCCTGAGCCGTTGATCCGTGCAGGCGGCGTGTGCGGTCGATTTGTCACCTGTTCCCGAGCCGTCGCACGCTTGGCCGATGCCCAGTGCACTGCGGCGGTTGCGGTTGCCACAGTCAAGACTGCCACGACCGCATGCCAGTGCTGGTGGAACCGGAGGCCTGAGCCACATGGCTGAATCCCGATTTCCTTGTGGCTCTCCTGCAGCTGCTCCTGCACCCATGGCCCGCTGACTGCTTGAGCTGTCACGATGGGGCTGAATCGGGCGGGCTATCCCGTGAAGGCGCCGCGCCTTGAACCTCCACCCATCAGGCAGACTTTACAAGTGACCCGATAAGGCCAGCGTCAGAAGCGGATGGCTTGCTCGCTTTAAAAAAGTCGCGTTAAAAATTCACGGTCCGCACCTTGGAAAATCTGGTGGAGCCAAGGGGATTCGAACCCCTGACCTTCTCATTGCGAACGAGACGCTCTACCAACTGAGCTATGGCCCCAAAGCCTGCGGTCACGCCGCGGACGAGATGTCAATATGCGGGCGCGACGCCTGCCGGCAAGTGCTTTCTGGAAGGTCTTTGGCGGTGCGGAAGCAGGAGGGTGGACGGGGCGACAGCTTTTCCCTGTCCGACCGGTGATGGCGATCTCGCGGGTTGGCCTGTGCCCCTGACAGATCCCCCAGTCACGACGGCGTTTCTTGGCATCCATCGCGCGGATCTTGGCCGGGGCGGGAAAGTTGCACAAGTCATGCAACAATGCGCGTTGGCATGGCATGAATCCCCTGTGTTCGTCTCTCCTGTTCCTGTTCTGCCTGACGGCCACGGCCCAGGGGGGGGCGGTCCTGTTTCAGAATGTCTGCGCCCAGTGCCATGGTGCCGTGGGCGAGGGACGGGAGGATTTGAAGACGCCCTCCATTGCCTCCCTGCCTGCCTGGTATGTGACCACCCAGCTGAAGAATTTTCATGACGGGCGACGGGGGGGCGACACGGTGGTGGATCCCCAGGGGGCGATGATGGCGGCGATCGCCAAGGCGCTGAACGAGTCGCAGATTGCGGGCGTGGCCGCCCATGTGGAGGCATTGCCGCTGGTGCCGCCAAAGCAGCGCGTGCTGGAAGGCGCGGATGTGGCTCTCGGTCAGGAGCTCTTCTACGAGCGCTGCATGGAGTGCCACCGCTACAATGCTTCGGGGGAAATGACCTTCGGCAGCCCGCCGCTGGTGGGGCGCCAGGGCTGGTACCTGCTCGCCCAGTTGAAGAAGTTCAAGAACCTGCACCGGGGTGCATCTAAGGGTGACGAAAAGGGGGCCAAAATGGTCGACACGGCCACCAAGTTCATTGAGGACGAGCAGGCGATGAAAAATGTCGTGGGTTACATTTTGACCCTCAACCCCCCGTGACAGCGGGCGCTGGTCGTGTAGGCTGTCAGCCATGCGCATCCTCGACTGTGATCCCCGCCATCTGGAGGCCATCCGCGCCATTTTCAACGAGGCCATCGTCCAGACGACGGCCCTCTATGAATATCATCCCCGCACCCAGGAGGCGGTGAACGCCTGGTGGGAGGCGAAACGCGCCGCCGGACTGCCCCTGCTCGCCGCGGAGGACGAGCAGGGCCGGTTGCTCGGTTTTGCCACCTACGGCCCCTTCCGCGCCTACCCCGCCTACAAGTACACCGTCGAGCATTCCGTCTATGTGGATGCCCGCCACCATGGCCGGGGCATTGGCCGGCATCTGCTCGAAGCCCTGATCGAGGCCGCGCAGGCCCGGGGCTGCCACACTCTGATCGGGGTCATCGATGCCGGCAACGCCGCCAGCCTTGCTCTGCACGAGAAACTCGGCTTCCAGCGCTGCGGCGGTCTGCGACAGGCCGGCTTCAAATTTGGTCGCTGGCTGGATCTGGAGTTCCTGCAACTCCTTCTGCCAGGCCCGGAGGAACCGGTCGACGGCTGACCGTTGTTCCCCTGCAAGAAGCCTGTGCGCTCCGGCGTTGCGCTGTCACCCCCCCATGAATCGTCGACGCTTCCTTCTTCGTTCCCTCGGAGCCTCCCTGGCACTGCCGGGACTGCCCTCGCTCATGGCCAAGTCCGTGGGTGGCAATGCCGCGCTGCAGACGGCCAAGGGCGCGGGCATGGGCGCCCGCAGGTTCGTGGCAATTGGCAACCTGCTCGGCTTCCAGACCAAGCAGTTCTTTCCGACCACGAAGGGACGCGATTTTGAGAAAACCACGCTGATGGAGCCGGTGTGGGAGAATCGCCGGCACATGACCCTCTTCCGCGGACTCGACCACGGCGTCAAGGGCGGCCACTTCGCCGTGCATTCCTTCCTCTCCGGCGTGCTCAACTCGGAGGCGCAAAACCGCGCCGATGGCAATGTCAGCCTCGACCAGTACCTCGCCGAGGAGATCGGTCACCAGACCCGCTTTCCCGCACTCACCGTCGGGTCCGAGGGCGGCATCCACGGCGGCTGCCAGCTGGCGTGGACGAAGTCCGGCGTGCGCGTTCCGCCGGTCACCAATCCGGCCGAGTTGTTTGAAAAACTCTTCGTCGGTGACTCGAAGGAGCGTCAGGCGCGGCGTGAGCAGGACAACCGCGTGCAGGCCTCGATCCTCGACAGCGTGCGCGAGGAGGCAAAACGGCTCTCCCGACAGGTGAACCAGGAGGACAAGGACAAGCTCGACGAATACTTCACGTCCGTCCGCGATGTCGAAAAGCGCCTGGAACTGCGCCAGCGCTGGACCAGCCATCCGAAGCCCGCGGCCCCCTTTGAGAAGCCGGCGAACCGCAACGCCGTCGATGACCTGCCGCTGCTCTACGAACTGATTGCACTCGCCCTGCAGACCGACAGCACCCGCATCGCCACCCTGGAGATCGGCGGCGATTTCCTGCCGCAGCACCTGGGCATCAAGAAGGATTACCACGGTCTCTCGCACCACGGCAATGACCCCGAGGCCATCGCCCACCTCATCACCCTTGAGCAGTACCAGCTCGCCCAGTTCAGCAAGTTTGTCGGGCGCCTCGCCGACCTGAAGGATGGCGAGGGCTCGCTCCTCGATGCCACCACCGTCCTCTTTGGCAGCGGCATGGGTGACGCCAACTCGCACAAAAACTCCGACCTGCCGATTCTGCTCGCCGGCGGCGGCTACAAGCATGGCGAATTTCGCGAAGTCTCGCGCGAGGTCAGTCACAAGGTGCCGCTCTGCAACCTCTTCGTCGACATCGCCCAGAAGATGGGCGTTGAAACGGAGACCTTCGGCAGCAGCACGGGACGTTTTGCCTGAAGACAGGCTTCTTCACGGCTGATGCGAAGCAGAGAACGGCTTTCCGATCTCCCTGCGGGACATCAGCGCCTCATCTGCGGCTGAAATCGACCGCGCTCACGCTCACCGGCTTTGAATCCCAAGAACCTCCTTCAGAACTTGCTGTTCTCGTCCACGGTCCTCGCGACTGCGTCCGTCCATGCCGCCGACACGCCCTCGAAGGCGGTCGAGCAGTTTCTCGGGCGCTACTGCCTCGAGTGCCATGATGCCGATGTCCAGAAGGGCGACCGGGCCTTTGACACCTTCAAGCTGCCCCTGAAGACACTGCCCGAGGTCATTGAGGCGCGCGACATCATCGACCAGCTGACGCTGCGCGAAATGCCACCGAAGAAGGCCGACCAGCCCGGCGATGACGAGCGCCTGGCGGTGATCCGCGCCCTGCGCGACGGCACCGCCGCCGCGCAGGCCTCGCTGCAGAGCTCCGGTTCGCGCACGGTCCTGCGCCGGCTTTCGAACCGCGAGTATGAAACCACGCTCGCCGCGCTGTTTGGCCGGCGTGTCGACACGCTCGGCCTGACCGCCGACTTCCCGAAGGAGAAAACCGCCCGCCACCTCGACACCATCGGTCAGTCGCTGGTGACCTCCGGTTTCCTTGTCGACCAGTATTTCCAGTCGGCCAACCGCCTCGTCGAGGCACGGCTTGGCAAGCCGGCCACAACGCCGCAGACTTGGCGCTTCAACGGCCACTTTGTCCAGTACGAGGAACTGCAGGGATCGCACAAGAGCGCCTTCAACTACCGCTATCTCAATCTCTACGAACAACCCAACACCGACACCCGCCAGGGCGGGTACGGACACATCGAGGACTTCAAGCAGGGGGTGCCGGTTTCCGGGTTGTATGACATCGAGGTCGAGGCCGCGGCCCTGCACCGCGACACCCACTACGATCCCGCCATCTTCGGCATCGACTTTTCCGAGCCCTTCATCCTCGGAGTTGTTCCCGGTGATGTCACCAAGGGCCACATCCACTACCCTCAGTCCATCGAGCCGCTGCTCGCCAGCAGTATTGTTCCCGACAACGAACCCGCCCGGCTGAAATTCCGCGTCTGGCTCGAGGCCGGCCAGACGCCGCGCTTCATCTTCCCCAACGGCCCCTATGAATCCCGCGCCTCCGTGGTGACGATCAACAAGCGCTACAAGGACGAGTTCAAGTCGCCGGTCGGCACCTCGGGCGTCGGTCGCGCCCACATCCTGCTGGAGGGCAAGCTACCCCACATTCGCATCAGCGAGATCGTCATTCAGGGACCGGTGCCCGAACCGGCCGGTGGCGCCGAGGAGGTCGCGGTCTTTGGTTCGGACGGTTTCCGTGCGGAGCAGGCGCTCGACCAACTTTACCGCTTCGCCGAAAAAGCCTACCGGCGCCCCCTCACCGACGGGGATCGCGCCCCCATCCGAGCCATGCATGAGAAACGGCTGGCCGAAAAGGCGACCCCGCGTCAGGCGGCACTCGATGCCCTCAAGCTGATCCTCTGCTCGCCCTCCTTCCTCTACCTGAGCGAGATCACGGGCGAGGATGAGCGGCGGCTGAAACCCCAGGATCTGGCCACGCGTCTCGCCTACGCCCTCTGGGCCGCGCCGCCCGATGCCGACCTTTTCGCGTCCGCGAAGTCCGGCAGGCTCAGTCGCGACGAGGAACTGAAGCGGCAGATCGGCCGTCTGCTCGACGATGACCGTGTCGAGGGTTTCATTCACGGCTTCCTCGACAGTTGGCTGAACCTGCGAGAACTCGGCGGCATGCCGCCGCCGCGCGAAAGTTTCCGCGCCTACTACGCCGAGGATCTGCCGGCCTCCATGAAGGCCGAGGTGCGCCTGTTCTTCCACGACCTTTTGAAGACGGATGGTTCGGTGACGAAGCTCCTTCATGCCGACTACAGCTTCATCGACAAGAAGCTCGCCAAGCTCTACGACCTGCCCGAGCAGAAGACCCTGCGCCTGGCCGACGGCTTCCAGAAGGTCAGTCTCAAGGGCAACGCCCGCCGCGGCGGTCTGCTCGGCATGGCGGCGGTTCTGACGGTCAGTGCCAACGGCGTCGAGACCTCGCCGGTCACCCGCGGGGTCTGGGTCAGCGAGAACATCCTTGGCGTGCCACCGCCGCCGCCGCCGGACGTGGTGCCCGCCATCGAGCCCGATGTCAGTGGCACCACCACCATCCGCGAGCGTCTCGCCAAGCACAGCACCGACCGCGCCTGCGCCGAGTGCCACCGCAAGATCGACCCGCTCGGCTTCAGCCTAGAGGCCTTTGATCCGGTCGGCCGCTGGCGCAGCACCTATCCGAAACCGAAAAAGGGTGAGGCGCCCAAGATCGACACCACGGGGGAATTTCCCTCGGGCGAGACCTACAGGGACTTCGCCGGCTTCCGCGACATCCTGCGCGGCACCCGCGAGGACCTGTTCACCCGCCACCTCATCCGCCAGTTGCTCGCCTATGGCACCGGTCGTCTGATGGAGCCGGCCGATGAGTTTGCCATCGACCGCATCCACGAGACCGTGAGGCAGCAGGGCCGCGGTCTGCGCAGCCTCGTCGTCGAGTGCCTGATGAGCGACCTCTTCCGCTCGCGCTGAGGCGGCAAATGAGGGGGGAGATGCGTCCTCATCTTCCGGTTGGCAAGTGCAGGTGCCATGACAAGGTGGTTGGCATGATCCGCCCCGTCTGTGCCGCGCTCCTTGTTTTCCTTGCCCACACGGTTTCGTTGTCCGCCGGGGAGGGGGAGTGGATCCCTCTCTTCAATGGCAGGGACCTGACCGGTTGGACCATCAAGATCGCCAAGCGCCCTCTTGGTGAGAATCATGCCGACACCTTCCGCGTCGAGGACGGCATCCTGAAAGTCAGCTACGACGGCTACGAGAAGTTTGACCAGCAGTATGGCCATCTCTTCACCAACCTGGCCTACTCGCATTACATCCTGCGTCTCGAGTATCGCTTCACCGGCACGATGATGGCGGACGCACCCAGGTATGTGAACCTCAACAGCGGCGTGATGCTGCACGCGCAGCCGCCACAGAGCATGCGCTTTGACCAGGGCTTCCCGGCAAGCCTGGAGATGCAGTTCCTCGCCGATGAGGGCAAGGGTCCGCGCCCGACGGGCAATCTTTGCACACCGGGCACGCATGTGGAGATGGCGGACAAGCTCTTCACCAAACACATCGCCCAGTCCAGTTCGCCGACCTTTCCCGCGGAGGAGTGGGTGCGCGCCGAGATGGAAGTGCGCGGCCACGACGAGATCATCCACCGCATCAACGGGGTCGAGGTCCTGCGCTACCAGCATCCCGTGCTCGATCCCGCCTGCACCATCGCTCCCGCCAGTGATCTCACCGCCGCAGGTGGGCAGGTGAAGCTGGGCTTCGGCCACATCGCCCTGCAGGCCGAGGGTCAGCCGGTCTGGTTCCGGAAGATCGAGTTGTTGCCGCTCGAGCCGTGAGCGCTTGAATGCGCGGGGACGCCAAGCGCTGGAACGATGGCCTGTCCCGGATTCTCCATGCGCGCGTGATTGACGCTGCCCCGACGCGCCGTTTTGCTTAGCCTGACCTATGATCCGCTCCCTCCTGCTCAGCCTGCTCGCCCTCGGTTCCGCCGCCGGCGAGGTCGCCTACGAATTTGCGCCGAACTTCATCCAGCCGCCACCCGGCCGTGAAACGATCGGCAATGGTCACGGTGAAATCGCCTGCGACCGCGCCGGCAACTTCTACGTCAGCGTCCAGGGCCCCGACGCCAAGGATGGCGGCGTGCAGGTCTATGGACCCGACGGCAAGTTCGTCAAGGCGCTGCCGCTGCCGGCGACCCTGCACGGTTTCGTGATTCGCGAGGACCAGGGCGAGGAGTTCATTTTTGCCGCTGTGCTCGGGGAAAAGCGCGTCATCAAGGCGAAGCTTGACGGCAGCGTCGTTCTGGAGATCCCGACGAGCGCCTTTCCCGCAGGCAAGGCCGGTCCGAAGGGACTCGCCCTGACCAACTGCGACGTTGCCCCGAACGGCGACATCTACGTCGTCGACGGCTACGGCCAGAGCTGGATTTTCGTCTTTGACCGTGCCGGCCAGTTCAAAAAGGTCTTCGGTGGACCGGTCGAGCCGCTCAAGCTGGCGAACACCCACAAGATTTTCATCGACCGTCGCTTTGAGCCGGCCCGCGTGCTGGCCTGCGACCGCGGCAACAACCGCCTGCTGCACCTCGATCTCGACGGCAACCTGATCCAGGTCATCGCCAGCGAGGGCCTGCGCCGTCCGAGCAGCGCCTCCTTCCATGGTGACCTGATGTGCGTGGCCGAGATCGCCGGTCGCGTCAGCGTCTGGGACAAGTCCGGCAAACTGGTCGCCGAACTCGGCGCCAATGACACGCCCGGCCAGACCAACACGCCGAAGGTTGAGCCCAAGGACTGGCGCCAGGGCACGGTGACCTCGCCGCACGGCATCACCTTCGACAACCAGGGCAACATCCTGGAGACCGAGTGGAACATCTTCGGCCGCGTGCTGCGCTGGAACCGCAAGGGATGATCCGCGGCGCTGTCCAGTGCATGCTTTTTGCAGGGGGTGCCGTTCTGGCCCCCCTGTCTGTTTTGGGGCACGGTTGCGAGTTCCTGCTCGCCCGCGTCGATGCGGCTGCCGGCAGGGTGCGACTGGAAGTGACCGCCGACCCGGCAGGCAACCCGCTACTTGCCGACGAGGCCGCCGCTGCCGAAGCCGTGCAGGCCAGTTTGCAGGTGCGAACCGGGTCGGGTCTGCGGACTCTGGCCGAGTTGGCACCCGTGAGGATCGAGGCGCGGGACCGCTGGGACCCGGAGGCTCCGGCGTTTCAGTCTCCCCCCGCGGCGGACACGCCGCACCGGTTGCTGACCGCCGTTTGGGAGTGGCAGACCGACCAGGAGCAGGTCGCCTTTGCCGTGCCGCGCGGGAATCTGCACGATGTCCTGCTCTGGCGTCCCGCCGGTGGCGAGCCGGCCCGTTGGACCCTGCTCATTGAAGGTGAGACAGGTCCCGTGATTGCCGTGCCGCCTGCGGCGTTTTCTCCTCCTGGCTGGCTGTTGCTGGGGCTGGGACTGGCGGGGCTGACGGGGGTTTGGCTCAGGTGCCGCGGCGGTTGCCGAACAATTCCAGGTGCAGGCGCGGGCTGAAGCGCCATCCGTGGCTCTTGCAGGCCTCGACCAGAAGATCATAGCGGCTGCGCATGACTTCGGCGCTGGTGCCTTCCGGCATGAGCAGGACCTTTTCCGGCGGCACCGGCACTCCAATCGAGGCGATGACGGACTGCATTTCGTCGAGGTCGGCCGCATCGGCGATGACGAATTTGAGTTGGTAATCGGCTGCCTCTTCCAGCCATTGCCTCAGCACGGCGGGTTGCAGGCGCGTGCGCTCGTGTTTCTCGACCCAGGCCGCACCGGCGCGTGCGGCGTCTGGCGTCGAATTGGCGAGTTTCGGACTCAGTGACGCGAGGTCGACCTGCGCGCCTCCCGGGGCCACCGTGCCGGCGGTTTCCAGGGTCACGTGCCAGCCTTTCTCCCGCAGCAGCGCCAGCAACTGGCGCAGGTCCTTCGCCAGCATCGGTTCGCCGCCCGTGATCACCACATGGCGCGCCGGATGGCGGACCACGGCGTCGACGATTTCCTGGACGCTCATCTCCCCGCCCTCCGGCGACCAGGATGCGTAGGGGGTGTCGCACCAGGAACAGCGCAGATTGCAGCCGGAAGTGCGCACAAACACCGAGGGCATGCCAATCAGGCTGCCCTCACCCTGCAGGGAATAAAACATTTCGGCGATGCGCACGGGGCAGCATAGCCGCCGTGTGCGTTGGCACAACGCCCGCCTTGCCAAGTCAGGGTCAATCCATTAACATTTCTTAATGATCCTATTTCGGGGAGGACTCGCACTGCTCGTCGTGCTGTTGCTCGGCGCCTGCTCAAGTCGCCCCAAGATGTGGCATTACAGCTACCGTCCCGGCAAGACGGCGGTGCTGGTTCATGGCAAGGCCGTGCCGCCGGCCGGCCTGCCACCGCAGGTGATGCGTGCGATCACTGCCGGCAACTGCATCGCCGGCCTGCCCTACAAGTATGGCGGCGGCCACCGCAGTTTTGTCGACAACGGCTACGATTGCTCGGGGGCTGCCTCCTACGTTCTGTGCGCTGCGGGAGCGCTCGACCGCCCCGGAACCTCGGAAAGCCTGCGCCACTTCGGCAAAAGCGGTGAAGGGCGCTACATCACCCTGTACACCCGCAAGAATCATCATTGCTTCCTGATCGTCGCCGGCATGCGCTTCGACACCGGCTACAACGGCGAGCGCAAGGGGCCGCAGTGGACGACCCGCAGCCGCCCGATCTCCGGTTATGTCGCCCGCCATCCACCCGGGCTGTGAGGGCGCAGGCGCGTGGCCTCAGGGCGAGCGCGTGATCAGGGCATCAACAGCGAGTGCAAGAGCGATCGACTCAACAACAGCTAGAACCGAATACGGTCAGGCTGACGCTTCCGTCTGTGTCAGAAGACCGACCGCGATCGCCGCCAGGGCGAAGCCGAACGTGCCGGTGACAAAGGTGGCGGCCCCGAATCCGGCGGCGCAGTCAAGGCGCAGGCCGCTCTCTTGGGCGTCGCGCTCGGTCGAGCAGGAGCCGTCGGCCTGCGGATAGACGGCGCGTTCACCCGAAAAAACGCAGGGCACGTTCCAATGCATGGGGCGACCGTCGGGGCTTTTGGCAAAGCCGTGGTCGGCACGCAGGGCGCGGCGCACCTGCTGGAGCAGGGGATCGGCTCCCGCCTGGCCGAGGTCGGCCGTCCGCACCTGCGCGGGATCGCGGCGGCCTCCGGCGGAACCCGAGACAACGACCGGCAGGCTGAGCGTGCGGCAGCGGGCGATGAGAAGCGCCTTGATGGCGGTGGCGTCGACGGCATCGATCACCAGATGAAATCCGGAATTGAGGAGTCGGTCGGCGTTGCCGGGCAGGAGGAACTCCGGCACGGCAGTGACACGGCAGTCGGGATTGATGGCAAGCACACGCTCGGCGAGCACGACCACCTTGGGGTGGCCGACGGTCCCGGAGAGGGCGGGAAGCTGGCGGTTGGTGTTGGTGATGCAGACATCATCCATGTCGATCAGCGTCAGCGCGCCAACCCCGCTGCGCGCCAGCGCCTCGACAGTCCAGGAGCCGACCCCACCGGTGCCGACCACGGCGACATGGGCCGCGTGGAGGCGCGGAAGAGCCTCGCGCCCGTAGAGACGCGCGATGCCGCCGAAGCGTTGCAGCCAGGATTCCGTCATGCCGTTTCCATAGCCGCAATTCGCCACTGCGCCAGCACGGTCGCACTTGTTCAAGTGCCGCTTTGTGGTAGCTGGTGATGCACAGCGCATGTCCGGCCTCCAGCTCACCTTCCTCGGCACCGGCACCTCGGTTGGCATCCCGATGATCGGCTGCGATTGCGAGACCTGCCGCAGTCCGGATCCGCGCGACAACCGGCTGCGTTCCTCGGTCTGGCTGCGCAGCCCGGAGTTGGCCTGGGTGGTGGACACGGGCCCGGACTTTCGCACGCAGTGCCTGCGGGCCGGCATCCGCCGGCTTGATGCCGCCCTCTACACGCATCCGCACATGGACCATGTCACCGGTTTTGACGAGCTGCGGCGCTTCACGATCCCGGCGGATGACTTCATCCCCGTGCATGCCCTGCCGTCCTGTCTGGCCGTGCTGGAGCGGATGTTTGAGTATGCGTTCAATGGCGAGAACCGC
>JAUREI010000038.1 GCA_030827515.1 Prosthecobacter sp.
CGCGCCGAACTCGCCGATCCCCGCGCCCCCTGGTACCAACTCTGGTGCGTCTTCATGCTGCGCCAATGGCTGGGTGCTTGATTTCAGATCAACACCCATCTTCCATCTCCGATCTTCCTCGCTGTGCGCGTTCTTCATGTGATTCCCTCGCTCTCGCCCTCGCAGGGCGGGCCGAGCTTTGCCCTGCCGGCGATGGCGCGGGCGCTGCGGGCGGAGGGCGTTGACGTGGATGTGGCGACCACCGATGACGATGGCCCGGGCCGGCGCCTGCCCCGGGGATCGGGGCCGGTGGAGTGCGAGGGGTTTCGGGCCTGGTTTTTCCCCAAGCAGACGGAGTTTTACAAGGTCTCGCTGCCGCTGGCGCGCTGGCTGAACCGGCATGTGCGCGACTACGACCTGGTGCATATCCACGCGGTGTTTTCCTTTGCCGCCATCGCCGCCGCGCGGGCGGCCCGGCGTGCCGGTGTGCCCTACCTCGTGCGCCCGCTGGGCGTGCTCAACCGCTGGGGCATGGAGCAGCGCCGGCCCTGGCTCAAGGCGCTGTCATTCCGTCTGCTCGACAAGCCCCTGCTCGACCGCGCCGCCGGCCTGCATTTCACGAGTGTGCAGGAGCGTGAAGAGGCCGCCGGGCTCGGCCTTCGTTCGCCGGCGCGGGTGTTGCCGCTCGGGTTCGACCTGAACGAATTCGTGACCTTGCCGCCGACCTCCGTGTTTCACGCGGCCTATGCCAACACGGCCGGCCGGCCGCTCGTGCTCTATTTGTCGCGCCTCGATCCCAAGAAGAACCTGGAAGGCCTGCTGGAAGCCTGGGCGCAGGTGTCGGGGCCGGCGCGACTCGTCATTGCCGGCGAGGGGGACGCGGTTTACACGGCCGCGCTGCGCGAGCGTGCCGCGCAGTTGGGCTTGGGCGAGCGCGTGCTCTGGACGGGGCGTCTGCAGGGCGAACTCAAGCGCGCGGCGCTGGCGGCGGCGACGCTGTATGTGCTGCCCTCGCGCTCGGAGAATTTTGGCATCGCCCTGCTCGAGGCGATGGCCGCCGGCCTGCCCTGTGTCAGCACGCCGGGCGTGGCACTGGCCAGCGAAGCGGCAGGCAGCGTGCGCGTGGTGGCTCCGGAACCCGCGGCGCTGGCGGGCGCCATCAACCGCCTGCTCGAGGATCCCGCCGAACGCACCCGCCTCGGTGCCGCCGCACGCGAGTTGGCCCGGCGCAAGTACACGCTCTTGGCGATGGGCAGGGAACTGAAGGCGTGGTATGAGGAGGTGACGCATGCCGCGGCTTGAAGACATCACCCCGCTTGTCCTGACTTGGAACGAGGCACCCAACCTTGGGCGCACGCTGTTGCGGCTCGGCTGGGCGCGCGAGGTGGTCATCGTCGACAGCGGCAGCACGGACGACACACGGGCCATCGCGGCGCGGCATCCGGGGGCGCGGGTGATCGAACGCGCCTTCGACGATCACACGAGTCAGTGGAACTTCGGGCTCGATGTCGTGGCGACCCCGTGGGTGCTGGCCCTCGATGCCGACTACCTTTTGGGCGAGGGTTTTGAGGCCGAGGTGGAGGCACGTGACGAGGCGGTCGACGCCTATGAGGCGGCCTTTCGCTACTGCGTGTTTGGCCGGCCGCTGCTCGGTTCGCTGTATCCGCCGCGCGCCCTGCTGTTTCGTCGGGAGCGCTGTCGCTATGTCCAGGACGGCCACACCCAGAGGCTGCAGGTGAACGGCGCGCTGGGCCGCCTGCAGACGCCTGTGGATCACGACGACCGCAAGCCGCTGTCGCGCTGGCTGCTGGCGCAGGACAGGTATGCCGCGCTCGAGGCGGACAAGCTGCTGGCGGCTGACCCGGCGAAACTGGGTCTGCCCGACCGACTGCGCCGCACCGGCTGGGCGGCCCTGCCGGCGGTGTTAGTGCACACCCTGCTGGTCAAGGGCGTGTTGCTCGACGGCTGGCGCGGCGGGTATTACGCGCTGCAGCGGCTGCTCGCCGAAACGCTGCTGGCGCTGCGACTGCTGGAGCGGCGGCTCAACCGGGAGGGCGACGCATGAGGTTTCTCCACCTCGTCGTTCCCTGCTACCGCGAGAGCGCGCGCCTGCCGGTTTTTCTGCCGGAGCTGTGCGCGGCGCTCGACCGGATCGAGGGCGCGAGTGTGCTCGTGGTCGACGACGGTTCCGGGCCGGCGGAGGCGGCGGCGGCGCGGGCTCTGGTCGACGGTCTGCGGCCGCGCCATGCCTGCCTGCGGCCGCTGCTGGAATTGCCGGAGAATGCCGGCAAGGGCGGTGCGGTCTATGCCGGCTGGGCGGCGCACCAGGGCGAAACCTGGCTGGGCTTTGTCGATGCCGACGGCTCCTGCAGTGCCGCCGAGGTGGCGCGTCTCGCCGGTTTGGCAACCGCCGAGGGCGAGCCGCGGCCGGCCCTGTTTGCCTCGCGGGTCAAGCTGCTCGGGCGCCGGGTCGAGCGTCTGTTCAAGCGTCACCTGCTCGGCCGTGTCTTCGCCACTTTGGTGTCGGAGTTGCTCGCCATTCCGGTCTACGACTCCCAATGCGGCCTGAAGCTGGTGCCGCGCGCGACCTATGAGGCGGTGGCGGCGCGCCTGCGCGTGCACGGCTTCGCCTTCGATGTTGAGCTGCTGGCCGCGCTGCTCGACAGCGGTTGTGTCGTGCGCGAGGTGCCGATCGACTGGCACGAAGTGGCGGGCGGCAAGGTGCGGCTGCTGCGCGACTCCTGGCGCATGGCCAAGGATGTTCGGCGCATTCGCGAACGCCGCCGGCAGGGCTGGAAATAGCACAGGGACCCGCTTGCAAGCCGGCGGGTTTTTTCATTGAATGGGGCATTCCCCCAAGAATTTTCATGGACAAGGACTCTCTCATTACCGTCTGCGGCGCGGGCGGCTTCATCGGCGGCGCCCTCGTGGCGGATTTGCGCGCGCAGGGGTTCACCCGCTTGCGCGCGGTCGACCAGAAGCCGCTTGATCACTGGTATCAGCGCTTTGATGACGTCGAAAACCTGCGTCTCGATCTCGCCGAAAAGGCGGCCTGCGAAACCGCCGCGAGCGGCGTGCACACGGTTTACAACCTTGCGGCCGACATGGGCGGCATGGGGTTCATCGAGAACAACAAGGCGCTTTGCATGCTCAGCGTGCTGATCAACACCCACCTTTGCCTGGCGTCGCGTGATGCCGGCGTGCAGCGCTACTTCTACGCCTCCTCCGCCTGCGTATATAATGCCGACAAGCAGAAGAGTTACGACGTGCCCGCATTGAAGGAGGCGGACGCCTACCCGGCCATGCCCGAAGACGGCTACGGCTGGGAAAAGCTGTTCAGCGAGCGCATGTGCCGGCATTTTCGCGAGGACTTCGGCCTGCAGACGCGGGTGGCGCGCTACCACAATGTCTACGGCCCGCACGGCACCTGGGATGGCGGCCGCGAAAAGGCGCCCGCGGCGGTCTGTCGCAAGGTCGCGCAGGCGAAGCTTTCCGGGCGCCACGAGATTGACATCTGGGGCACGGGCGAGCAGACGCGCAGCTTCATGTACATCACGGACTGCGTGCATGGCACGCAGTTGTTCACTCACGGCGACTGCCTGGAACCGCTCAACCTCGGCAGCGCCGAGATGGTCAGCATCAACCAGCTGGTCAGCCTGGTGGAGGAGATTGCCGGCGTGAAGCTGCAGCGGCATTACCAGCTCGACGCGCCCAAGGGAGTCAACGGCCGCAGCAGCGACAACACGCGGATCAAGGAAGTGTTTGGCTGGGAGCCGGCCACGCGCCTGCGCGACGGCATGGAGAAAACTTACGCCTGGATTTACGACGAGATCGTTCAGGGTCGGGCTTCCCTCTGAGGTCCGTAGGCCGCCGCCCATGAAGGTGCTCCTGCTCAACCAGTGCTTTTACCCGGACCATGTGTCCACGGCGCAGCACCTGACCGATCTTGCCCTCGCCCTGCAGGCGGCCGGGCACGAGGTGACCGTGGTGGCGGCCTCGCGCGGCTACGATGATCCGTCGCGACGCTTCCCGGTGCGCGAGGACTGGCGCGGCCTCCGCATCCGCCGCATCTGGACGCCCGGGCTGGGCAAGACCGCGAAGTGGCGGCGCTTGGTCGATTTCGCGGTCTTCTGGCTCAATGCCACGAGACTGCTGCTGACCCTGCCGCGTTTCGATCTGACGGTCTGCCTGACCTCACCGCCGCTGATCTCCACGCTCGGCACCGCGGTGGCGGCGCTCAAGGGCGGGGCGGTCGTGCCCTGGGTCATGGATCTCAATCCCGACGAGGCGGTGGCCGCCGGCTGGCTGCGCGCAGGCGGGCCGGCCGAGCGCTTGCTCAGCGCCCTGCAGGGCTGGAGCTTCCGCCGCGCCGAGCGCCTCCTCGCCCTCGACCGCTTCATGGCGGCGCGCCTGCAGGCGAAGGGCGTGGTGGCGGAGCGCATCCACACCGACCCGCCCTGGTCGCACGACGACGAGGTGCGCTTCGATCCGGCGGGGCGTACCGCCTTTCGCGCCGAGCACGGTCTCGACGGCAAGTTTGTCGTCATGTACTCGGGCAACCACAGCCCCTGTCATCCGCTCGACAGCCTGCTTGATGCGGCGCTGCGCCTGCGTGACGATGACGGTTTTCGCTTTGTCTTCGTGGGTGGCGGCAGCGAGATGGCGAAGGTGAAGGCCTTTCGCGAGCGCCATGGTTTGACCGCGATCCTCACGCTGCCCTATCAGCCGATGGAGCGACTGGCCGCCTCCCTGTCGAGCGCCGACCTGCATGTCGTGGTGCTGGGCAACGCCTTCGCCGGCATCGTTCATCCCTGCAAGATTTACAACATCCTCGCCCTCGGACTGCCCTTTTTGGCGATCGGACCGCCGGAGAGCCACCTCCAGGACCTCGCGAGCCGACTCCCTCCGTCCGGCGCCGCCTGGCAGGCGCGTCATGGGGATGCCGAGGCCGTCGTGCGCTGCCTGCAGGAGGCTCGCGCGCTCGGCTGGCGGGGGCCGCAGGGGGAGTCAGTCGCGCTGGCGTCCGAATTTTCCCGTGCCAACCTTTGTGGTCGCCTCGTTTCCCTTCTTGAGCAGGCCGCCGCCCCCCGACCATGAATCCGCCCGCCGTCGAAATGCCCGCCGTGCTCAGCCTCTCATGGCCCGAGTTGGCGATGCATGCCCTGCTGGTGCTGGCGCTCTCGACCCTCGGGAGCTGGCTCATCATTCGCCGGCGCGGACGCTTCGGCATTGACCGGCCCGACGGCCGCCGCAAGCTGCATACGTCGCCGGTGTCACGACTGGGGGGGCTGCCGATTTACCTGGCGATGGTGGCCGGAATGACCGTCGTCATTTGGAGAGGGGATCACGGCTTCAAGGCCTGGGCGCCCTTCCTCATCTGCAACACCCTCATCTTCAGCGTTGGTCTGGCGGACGACCTTCGACCACTCGGGGCGCGCGTCAAGCTCGCCGGACAGCTCGGAGCCGCTCTCATTCTCTATGCCCTGGGCGTGTCGATCGATGTGCTCAGCAACCCGTTTGGCGAAGGCGGCATCACGCTGGGCTGGTGGAGTCTTCCGTTGACCCTGTTCTGGTTGGTGGCCATCCCAAACATCATCAATCTGATCGACGGCATGGATGGGCTTGCGGCTGGCTTCGGCCTGTTTCTGTCGCTCACCCTCGCCTTCATCGGCTACGTGTCCTTCCAGTCCGATGTCATGATTGCCTCCTGCCTGATGGCGGCGGCGCTGGCGGGATTTCTGTTTTTCAACCTGCCGCCGGCCAAGATCTTTCTCGGCGATGGCGGTGCCTACCTGATCGGCTTCTTCATCGCCTCGGTGTCGCTGAAGAGTTCGAACAAGGGGTCGGTCATTGCCGCCCTGCTGGTCATTGTCATCGCCCTTGGCGTTCCGATTCTCGACACCTTCTTCGCCATCATCCGGCGCACCGTCCGTGGCGTGCCCGTGTTCAGCGCCGACGCCGAGCACATCCACCACCGGCTTATCCTGCTCGGTTACAGCAAAACGCGGGCGCTGGCGGTCATGTATGCGGTCTGTCTGGTGCTCAGTCTCGTGGGCATCAGCATCCTGCTGACCAAGGGCGTGGCTCTGCCGATTGCCGGGGCTGTGTTGTTCCTGCTCGCCGTCGGCGCCGCCCGATATCTGGGGTATGTGCGCAGCTGGACGCGCCTGCGCGAGCAGATTCGTCAGGCGCTGGAGCGGCGGCGCAAATACGAGCACGTCGAGGCACATGCCCGCGTGCTCGAGTTCGATGCCGAGCAGTGTGCCTCCTTTGAGGCGTTCGACCGGCTGTTCATGGATCGCCTGGCTTGGACCGGCCTGCGTCTGCAGGCGGGGCCGGGTTCGCGGCCGGTTGAGCTGCGTCTGGCGGGTGGCGCGGTCGTGCGCCTGCATCATCCGGTCGATGGCGACGATCCCTCGCACTGGGTGAGGCGGGCCGACCGCTTCCTGCCGGTGCTGGAGCGTTGCCAGGATCGCTGGGGGGCGTTGCCGGCCTGCCTGGAGGTGGAGCCGGCAAATCCATCCGACAAGCAGGATTGAGTTGCATTCGCCCCGCCTTCCAGCGTTTGCTTGGTCGGTCTTCCGCCATGTCCGACGAGCCAACTGACGTCATCTCCCACAGCCGGCCCCGCGCTTCGGCGGTGAGTTCTGCCAGCGGTGAGGTGGACGCGCCGTGGCGCGCCTGGCTGTATGCGCTCACCGGGCCGGCCGTCATTGCCTGCGGAGTTGGGGCCGAGCCCTGGACTTGGACGGTGATGTTCGTTGTCATGGGGCTGGTGTTGCTGCTGGCACCACCGCGGACGCGACTCGCCCGTGTGCCGGCACTCTTGCTGCTCCTGCTGGCCCTGGTGCCTCTCTGCGGGTTGCTTCCGGCGGCCTGGTTCGGGCCGTTGCCGGAATGGCGCACGTTGCTGCTGGAGGCTTGGTCGACCCCGTTGCCCGACACTTACTCGGCTCAGCCGACAGCCACCCTGGAGGCCTGGTTGGCCCTGACCTGTGGCTTGGCTTGGCTCGCGGCCTGCATGGGGCAAAACTTTTCCGCCAACGAGCGCAGCCTGCTCCTGCGCGTGCTGTCCGCTGGCATCATGGTGCTGGCCCTGCTCTCGCTCGCCGAACCCTACACCGGTTGGTGCCCATCCTGGTGGCCGCGTCATCCCCAGCGTTGGGGCGACGGCTTCGGGCCGTTCACCAACCGCAACCATTCCTCAAGCCTCTTTGCCCTCGGATCGGTTCTTGCCGCCGCCGCCGCCTATGATGGCTTTCGTCGGCACCGGCGCGGCTGGCCGGTTCATTTGGCGGGACTGGTGGCGATGCTGGCGGCGGTCTTCGTCAACAGTTCGCGCGCCGGAATCCTGCTCGCCTTGCTGGGGTTGATCCTGTGGATCGCCACGGCGGCCTTGCGCCACGGACTGTTTCGCAAGCTGGCGGTGACTGGAGCCATCCTTCTGGTGGCCGTCGCGCTGGTACTCGCCGCCCGCGGTGGCGCGGGCACGCGCCTGCGCAACCTGGCGGAACTCGATTTTGCCGCGCCGGGGTTGCGCCTGGAACTCTCCCGCGAGGGCATGCGCATTGTCTCGCAGGCGCCGCTGCTGGGCTTGGGTCTTGGCAACTTCAGCGCCATTTACCCCATGGTGACTTCGCTGCATCACCCGGTGTACCATGTTCTGCATCCGGAAAGTGACGCGGTTTGGCTTCTGGTCGAAGGCGGCATGCTGCTGATGCTGCCGGCTGCCCTGCTGGCGGCATGGTTGATTGCCGCAGGGCCCTGGGGCGCGGGAGGCGATTCGGGACGCGGTCATCGCGCCGCCCTGCGCCTGCGCCGCGCGGCTGCCATTGCCCTGCTGCTGGCGGGATTGCACGGGCTGGTGGATGTGCCCAACCACCGTCTGGCCTACTTTCTGGAGATCGCCGTTCTGGCCGCGGCAGCTGTCAATCCGCGCTGGCAGTGCGGGCCGGCCGGATGGGGCACGCGCGCGTCCTGCCGGCTGGCCGGCCTGGGCATGATTGGGATGGCCGTCGTGTATGCAGGCCAGGCTCGCGGCTGGTGGGTTCCCGAACTGGAAAGTAGCGCCGAGTTGTTGCATCGCCGGGCGGTGATCGCCTCGGCGGACCGACGTCACAACGAGGCCTATGAGCTTGCGGATCGTGCTGTGGCGGTCTCGCCCTTGAACTTCCGCATGTATTATTTGCGTGCCCAGCTGGCCCTGCAATTGCGCCTTTCCCCCGACGATGCCCTGCTCGACTTCGGTCGAGCACGGGCGCTGGAACCCGGGTATGCCGGCCTCTGCTTTGAGGAAGGGATGTACTGGCTGGGCTTCAGGCCGCTTTTTGCCATCATTCCCTGGCGCGAATGCCTGCGTCGCGATCCCCAGAGGTCGGCCGGCCCCCATGGCCATTATCAACTCATGCTGAACCAGATGGGCAGGCATCCCGAACTGGTGGACCCGCTCTGGCAGCTGGCGGATCGACTGGAGCTTCAGGTGCTTTACCTGAACTCGGCCCCGGGAGGAGAACTCTGGCAGGAGCGGCTGGAAAAGGTGCTGGCGCAAAATCCGCACCTGCAACTGGCCGATAAGGCCCTGCTCAAGACTCTCTTTGATGCCTGGGGCAGTCGCGGTGACCGCGCCCGTCTGGTGAAGTTGCTGGCGGCCCACCCCGAGTGGCTGCCTTATGGCTGGCGCCACCTGGCCGAGGAACACGCAGGTGCCGGGCGTTATCGCGAGGCGTTTGAACTGGCCGCGGCACAGGTTCCGCCACCGCCGCGTGCCACGAGCCTGCATGCCTCTGATGTACCACGCCTTGAGCGCGTCGTGCTGATGAATCCCAATGATCCGCGCCCGGCCGTGGAGTTGTATCATGCGCTCTGTGCGGCTGGCGACTTCAAGCAGGCCTTGCGGGTGTTGGAGAAGGTGGCGCGCCTGCCGAACGCGCCACCTTTCCTGCCCATCGAACTGGCGCACGCGCACGCCCGACTGGGCGACTACGAACGCGCCTGGCAGGTGTTCCGCGCCCATCTCGCCCAGAACCTCTGAAGCGCGGTTTTTGGCTTGCCTTTCCCGGGGCGCCTCAGGAAGCTGGCGACATGCCAGTCACCCTGCCTGCCATTACTCGCCGCCGCTGGCTTCAGGGCGGCCTTGCCGCCATCCTCGCCCCGCATGTCCTTGGGAAGGATGCTGAGGACGAGGAGACCTGGATCCTTTTCTCCGACACCCACATCAGTGCGGACACCGCGCTCGAGGCGCGCGGTGCCAACATGGCGGAGAACCTCATGCGCTGCGTCAATCAGGCGCTGAAAAGCCGGCAGAAGCCCTATGGGGTGCTGGTCAATGGCGACTGCGCCTACCTTGAGGGGCAAGCCGGCGACTACGAGGCTTTCGCGGCACGAGTCGCACCCCTGCGCGAGGCCGGAGTCGCCGTGCATTGCGCGCTCGGCAATCACGACGACCGCGAGCATTTCCTGGCCGCCTTCACCTCCCCGGACGAGCCCCGTCCGGTGGCCGGCAAACATGTGGCGGCGATTCGGAGCGCTCGCGTCAACTGGGTGCTGCTGGATTCCCTTGACCAGGTGAACAGCACCGCGGGTGTTCTCGGGGCGGCCCAGCTTGGCTGGCTGGATCGCACGCTCGTCAACCTGCCGGACCGGCCGACCTTTGTGATGGCGCATCACAACCCGCAGGGGGAACTGGCCGAAGGACAGAAGGCCACGGGGCTGACGGACAGCACGGCCCTCTTCGAGGTGCTTCGGCGGCATGCCAAGGTGCGAGCCTTCCTCTACGGGCATACCCACAACTGGTCGCACTCCACTGACGGGGGGATTCACCTGCTGAACCTGCCGCCGACCGCCTACGTCTTCAATGCCGCCCGGCCAAACGGCTGGGTTGCGGCGCGTGCCTATGCCGACCGCATGGAGTTCGAATTGCGAGCCCTGAATCCGGCACACGATCAGCATGCCGAGAAGGTTGTCGTGCCGTTTGCGGTCTGAGTCTTCAGCCGCGCGGATGAAAGCGCTGATGCACCTGTTTCAGCCGCTTTTGGTCGACATGGGTGTAGATCTGTGTCGTCGCGATGTCGGCATGGCCTAGCATCTCCTGGATAACGCGCAGGTCCGCGCCATTGTTGAGCAGGTGCGTGGCGAAGGAGTGACGCAGCAGGTGCGGATGGACGCGCGCTGCCAGGCCGGCGAGGGCGGCGCGTTCGCGCACGATCTGCCACACGCGCGCACGGGTCAGTGGCTGGCCGTGCTGGGCGAGAAAAACGTGGCTTTGCGTGCGCGGGCGAACCAGTTGCGGCCGGCCGTGCTCAAGCCAGGCGGCGAGGGCTTCCCGTGCGGCGGCACCCACCGGCGCCAGCCGCGTCTTGCCGCCCTTGCCGGTGATGCGGATCCAGCCCTCTTCGAGGCTGAGGTTTTCCAAACGGGCACCGAGCAATTCGGAGAGGCGCAGACCACTGGAGTAAAACAGCTCCAGCAGGGCACGATCCCGGCGGTCGAGGGGACTGTTGCCGGTGACGGACTCGACCAGGCGTCGCGCGTCCTCCTCGTTGAGGGTGCCGGGCAGATGCTTTTCGAGTCGTGGCGGCAGGATCGGTTCAGCCGGATCGGCCGGCAGGTGGCCGCGCGCCGCCAGCCAGCGGAAGAAGATCTTCACGGCGACCAGTTCAACGCGCGCGCTGGATGCTGCCAGGCCGTCCTGCTTGCGTCGTGCAAGCCAGGCGGCGAGGTGGCCGGTGTTGACGTCCGCAAGTTCCGCGACGTCCTGGGAGGACCGCAGCCAGGAGGCGAGGGATTCCAGCACGCGGCGCACGAGCAACTGGTAGTTCACGGACAGACCGCGCTCCGCCGCAAGGTGGAGAATGAAACGCTCGATCAACTCTTCAGGCACACCGCAGCATCGTCCAGATAATCCCGGTTGCAAACGCGGTGCGATGCCCTACTCGGGCACGGCGACAAGCTGAAAGCCGTCGAGGATGACAAAGCCATCGGTGCCCGTGTTGCTGACGGTCAGGGTGGCCTCAGCGCCGGCCTCGAGAACGACCCTGCCCAGGGTGCGGAACAACGAGCCAGAGGGCAGGGGCAGGCTTTGGTCGGCCAGGAATTCGCTGCGACGGCCGCCGTTGGTCACACTCACGGGCACAGTTTTGGCGCGGGTTTCGTGCGCGGAGTAGGCCATGCGCAGTTCGTAGTGGCCGGTCTTCGGCACCTGGAATCGAAATTGTGCGCTGGATCGGCCGTCCCCCCGCCGGTCGTCATGAAGGTAGCCGCTGCCAAGGTGGGGTTTGAAGTTGGAGGATCGGCTCCAGTCCCCCTGCAGTTCCGCCTGGCGATCATCAAGCACGAGGCCGGGCAGGCTCGCTGGGTCGATGCTGACCGGTTTGGGGGGCAGTTCGGGAAGGACGGGCAGGTCGAGCACCTGATTCCCTGCCAGCAGACGGCTGCGCAGGTCGGGATAGGGCAGGTTCTGCACGGGGACATCAAGGCGTGCGCACAGGGCGGCGGCGATGCCTGCACTTTGGCCGAGCGCCATCCAGGTCGGTTCAACTCGGATGGAGGAGAGGGCGACGTGGGTGCAGGAGAGGGCCACCGGCACCAGCAGGTTGGTGCAGTCCGCCGGCTTGGGGGTCAGGGACCGGTAGGGGATGTGGTGGGGATAGCCATGCCGGCGGCCTGGCATGCGCACCGGAAAGATCGTGCCCTCGTTGATGACACTCTCCGCCGTGCCAATGCGCCGGCAGTCATGGGAGTCGATGGGAAAGGAGGCGACGACGACCGGGTCGGGTTTTTCGGGCGTTTCAAGAATGTCGCGCTGGGTCATGACGTGGGCGCCGCGCATGCGCCGGCCTTCGCGCACGTAGAGTTGCGGTGACCAGTGGTCATGCTCGGCAAACTCGTCGCGGCAAAGGCCCAGGCTGGCGAGTTCCTGGCGCAGCTTTTCCGGAACGGCGGAATCGGTGGTGAGAAAGTGATAAAACTCCAGGGTGTACTGGCGATGCGCCTCCCAAATCGCCGCGCGGCCTGCCGCATCCGCCTCGCTCCAGCCATTGCAGGCTCCGACCAAGCCCATGGAGAACTGTTTGCCGATGCCGTTGTTGGCGTCGAACTTGCCACCGGGAAGCGGGTACAGATCCCAGAGCAGATGCGGCCGTTTTTCCTGGGCGAAGTAGCGGCGCACGACTTCAAAACGCGCCGGATCATAGTGATCCGGCACGGGAAAGGGCACACGGTTGGCGGGGTCGCGCGTCAGGCAGAGCCGAAAGCTGTACACCATGACGTTGCCGTCGCCTTCGGCCTCGTCGCCGGCCTCGGTCGCCGTCACCAAGGGCAGGGGGCCTCCCGCGTCGTCGAGCCCCCGGATGCTCAGTTTCTGCTTTGGATACTGACGGCCGGCGTAGGATTCGCCATGGGCTTCCCGACCCTCGCGACCGATGGTCCAGTCCACGCCGGCCGCCGCCATGAGGTCACCCTCATAGGTGGCATCGACATAAACGCGGGCGCTGAAGCCACCGGCGGCTGTTTCCAGACGCGTGATGCGTGTGCCGTCCTTGACCACACGGGTGAGGGCATGCCGGGGCAGAACACGGACGCCGGCCTCGGCAAGCAGTTCACGGGTCACCCGGGCGGCGACATGAGGCTCATAGGTCCATGCACTGTGATCCTTGACGTCCACCCGGTAGGGCAGTTCGACACCGCGGCGCTGGTAGTCGGCCTCGACGCGGCGATGCCACTCTTCGAAGAGGCCGAGCATGGTGCTGCGCACCGTCTGGTTGGAATCGCTGAAGCACAGCCCACCGGTGTTGACACCCCCGATGTGGCCGGTCGGTTCAAGCAGGAGCACCGAGGCCCCTTCTCGCGCCGCCGCGACGGCTGCGCAGAACCCGCCGGGGGTGGCGCCGTAGACAAGCACGTCGGCTTCCTCGGCGGCTTGGATCGGCAGGGCGAGCAGGAACAGGGCGACGCGGGTCATGCGGGAATCAGGCGGTTTGTTGGGGCGCTTGGACATTTTTTTTCAAGCCGGAGGAATAATCCCGCGTTTTCTGTCTCTGACAGGAACATCCTCTGAACAGGATGTTCCAAATCATCCCAACCCGATCCATCCATGAAAAGCCTTCTACTCCTCACCCTCGCCGCCGGTTCCCTGACCCTGGCCAGCTGCGCCGCCTGCAAAACCGCCTGCAAGAGCTGCTGCGACAAGTCCAAGGCCGAATGCTGTGCCAAGCCGAAGTCCGACTGCGCCTCCTGCGACAGCACGAAAAAGCATTGAGTTGCCTGCGTGTGGCCCGTTGAGCGACTCCAGCCCCAGACGTCGTGGACTTCGAATCGCTGGTCAACGAGCACTACCAGGCCCTGTACCGGTTCGCGTTCAGCCTTGCGCAGAGCGAGGCGGACGCGGCCGACCTGACCCAGCAGACTTTTCTGCGCTGGGCCACACGTGGCTTCCAACTGCGCGAGCGCGGCAAAGCCAAGACCTGGCTGTTCACCACGCTCTACCGCGAGTTCCTGTCCAGTCGCCGGCGAGGCCAGAGGTTTCCGCATCTGGAACTGGGCGATGCGGAAAATGAATTGCCGGTGGTGGACGCCCGCACCACCCATTCCCATGACGGTGGCGCGGTGCTGGAGGCGCTTGGTCAACTCGACGAAGGCTTCCGCGCGCCCCTGACCCTGTTTTATCTCCAGCAACACAGTTATCAGGAAATCGCCGCGATTCTCGGCCTGCCCATCGGCACCGTGATGTCCCGGCTCTCCCGTGGCAAGGCCCAACTCCGCGCCCTGCTCACCAGTCGCTCCGAAGCGACCGCCGGATCGAACGTGATTCCCTTCACCCCACGCCAACGTCATGGATGACGCTGAACTGCAACTTCGCCTGAGCGCCTGCCGCCCCAACGGACAGGATGCCGACGACCCTTGGATGCGCGAGGCCCTTGAGTCCCTGCCGCATCACCCCGGGTTGGCGGAATGGCATGCCGTTCAGACAGACTTCGATCGCGGCATCTGCCAACATCTTGAGCAGATGCCAATCCCCCCAGGACTGCGCGCCGAGATACTCGCCGCGGCCCGGCTCTGCCGCGTCTCGCGCCCCCGCCGAACCTGGCTGCCCTGGGCCGCGGCTGCCGCCCTGCTGGCGGTTGCCGCCACCGTGCTCTGGCTGCCTCCGGCCGCGACACCCGCCACGCTGGCGCAGGCGGAGGTGGAACTCGTCGCCCTGTATGATCGCATGCAGACGGAAGGTATGTCACTCGATCACGTCAGTGATGAACTGGCCGAGGTGAACACTTGGCTGGCCGATGCCGGGGCGCCGCTGCCCTACCTGATGCAGGCCGGTTTGCGTGGTGCCCGGCCAATGGGATGCCGGATCCTGGAATGGCGCGGTCGAAAGGTGACGATGATCTGTTTCCGCAAGGGTGAGGCTGCCGCTCACCTGTTCGTCCTTGAGCGCGAGGCTCTGGCGGAGGCGGAGGCGCTGCCCCGACGCCAGCCCGGGCCGGTTCAGCGAGTGGCCGGTCTCCCGGTGACCGACTGGGGATGCGTGAAGTGTCAGTACGTGCTGGTTGGCGCCAGCAAGGGCACGCGACTGGAAGACTTCCTCTGAGTCGGCTCAGGCGAGTTCGCGAACCGCTGCCGCGATGGCCCGACCAAGCGTGGCGTGCGCATCGGCATCGAGATGAATGCCATCGAGGGGACTCGGGGTGACCCATTCCTGGCTGTTGAGATAGGCGCAGCCGAGCGTGCGCGACAGGGCCTCGTAGTGGCGCGGCAGGGCGCGGCTACGTTCCTTGCCATTGGGCAGGCGGGCGGCCAGGTCGGGCAGGTGAGTGAGGTCGCCGATCGCCGGTGGGCTTACCAGCAGCAGGCGCGGCGGCCGATGGCCGGGGCCGCTGTCACTGGCAAGGACCAGGCGGGCGAGCACGCCGGCACCCGCGGCAATCTCGCTGGGCGGCAGGTTCAGCCAGGCCTTGAGGTCGTTGGTGCCAAGCATGAGCACCACCACGTCCAGCGGCTTGTGGCTTTCCAGGCAGGCGGGCAGGTAGACGCGGGCGTTGCGCGCCACGTTGAAGGGATCGTCATGGACGGTCATGCGGCCGTTCTGCCCTTCCTCAATGATGCGCCATTCGGCGCCGAGTTCGCGGGCGGCGACACCGGTCCAGCGCACCTCCGGGGCATGACGTTCCGGATGGGGTGCCGTGATGCTGGCCGGATGAAAGCCCCAGGTGTTGGAATCGCCGAAGCAAAGCAGGGTAGGCATGGGATGGGAGATGGGAGAACCGAGAACCGAGAACCGAGAACCGAGAACCGAGAACCGTCTCAGATGTCGAACGACAGCGTCTCCGGCTTCTTTTCGAGGGCGAGCACGCCCTCGAGTGTGGTGGCCGTGAGCCAGGCGTCGACCTCGTTGCGCAGGCCTGCGAAGGCATGGCCGAGGCCGCAGCCTCCGGGGACGCCACAGGCACAACTCAGGCCGGGTTTGTCGACGGCGGCCGAGCAGGCGACCGGTTCGAAGGGGCCGTCCATGAGCTGGATGATTTCGCGGAGGCTGATTTGCGCGGCGGGCTTTTGCAATTGATAGCCGCCACCGACGCCGCGCTTGCTGCGCAGCAGACCGCCGTTGCGCAGGGCGAGCAGGATTTGTTCGAGAAATTTCAGCGGGATATGCTCGCCCGTGGCCAGGTCGTGAATCGAGAAGTTCGTGCCGGCCGGCGCGCGCGCCATCGCCAGCAGGGCGCGCAGGGCGTATTCGGCCTTCTTGGAGAGCTTCATGCGATGCGTTAGGCCGGGAAGGCCGGGCCTTCAAGATGCAAAACGGGCCGCTCCGGCAATTCGCGCTATGAAGCCGGCACATCCATCGTAGCATGGACGCGCCGATGGACTGGGAATCGCCGAAACTGCTTCTGCTTGTCCTGCCCGCCCTGCTTCTGCTGCTGTGGATTGAGGGCGGTTCCGCGCATCCCATGAGTGTCCGGCGTCGACGTCTGCTGCTGGTGGTGCGCGCGCTTGGCGTATTGCTGGCCCTGGCCGCCCTGGCAGGTCCGGCCAGGGTGGCTGAGAGCGGTCGCCAATCGCTCGGCATACTTGTCGATGCCAGCCAGAGTCTGGGTGCCGAGGGGGCTGCCAGGGCCCTTGCGGAAGCGGAGCGGGTGCGCGCGCAGACCGGTGCGGAGACCTTTCTGGTTCGCTTTGGGGATCGCCCCGAGTTGTTGCCTGCCGACCGAACGGAGACCGAAGAGGCTGTCACCGCCTGGCGCAGCCGACACGGTGGGGACAGCCACTACGCGGCGGCCGTGGAGTTTGGTCGCACGTTGTTTCCTCCAGGATCGAGTCGCACCCTGCTGCTGATCGGCGACGGGCACGAGACGCGCGGCAGTCTGCTGGCCGCCGCCCGCGAGGCCGCCCTCGCCGGGGTGCGTCTGCACGCCCTGTCTTTGGCCGGTCCGCTGCAACCCGATGCCCGGGTGCTCGACCTGACGCCCTCGCGACCGCGCCTCCAGGAGGGAGCCACCCTGGAACTGACGGCCCGGCTGGAGAGCACCCTGACCACCGGTGCCCGGCTGAAGCTTTACGAGGACGGCGTCGAAGTCGACAGCCGAGCGGTTGAGTTGCAGCCCGGCGGGGTGCGCACCGAAACCTTCACGCGAACGCCCTCCGGTGGCAGCATTCATCGCTATCGGGTCGTTCTGGAGGAGGTTGCCGGCGATGCCATTCCCGCCAACAACGCCGCCCTGGCCCTGGTGGATGTTCGCGGCCGGCTGCGCCTGCTGGTTCTGGAGGGCGATCCCGCCGAGGGGAGCTATCTGGTGAGGGCGATGGCCAAGGAGGGGATCGACATGGATCTGCGCGCGCCGGGGCAGTTTCCCGCCGGTCTGGATCAACTGGCCGGATTTGACGGTGTGGTGCTCTCGGATGTGCCCGCCCATAGGCTTGGGGATCCGCTGATGAACGCCCTGCGCGATTATGTCGACAAGCTCGGTGGCGGACTTGTCATGCTCGGCGGGCCCTCAAGCTTCGGCCTGGGGGGCTACCATCAGACCCCGGTCGGCGACCTGCTGCCGGTTCGCCTCAAGGCGCCCGATGAGGAGGAAAAGCAGAGCGCCGCCATCGCCCTGGTCATCGATCGTTCCGGATCGATGGTGGGCGAGCGACTGGAGATGGCCAAGAGTGCCGCCATCGCCACCGCCGAGGTGCTTGGACGCAATGACCTGCTCAGCGTGCACGCTTTTGACAGCGAAGCTCACCTCGTGGTGCCGATGACCCGGCTCGCCTCCACCTCCGCCGTGGCGGGCCAGATTTCCGCCCTCGCGGCCGGAGGGGGCACCAATCTTGAACCCGCCTTCCGACAGGCGCGCGAGGCGCTGCTGCGCGCCCGTGCGCGGGTTCGCCACATGATCATCCTGACCGACGGACAGACTGCGGGCGGAGGTTACGAGAATCTTGCCGCCCAATGCCGTGGCGAGGGCGTGACCATCTCCACCGTCGCCATCGGCGAGGGATCGCACGTCGCCCTGCTGCAGGCCGTGGCGGCCGCCGGTGGTGGCCAGGCCTACTCGACCCTCGACCCGGCGGCGATCACGCGCATCTTCACCCAGGACACCCTCATGCACGCCGGGCGCATGCTCCGCGAGGAACCCTTTGAAGCGCGGGTCGCCGAAAAACACCCCATGCTGGCGGGGCTGGAGTCGTGGGGGGCTCCACCGTTGCTGGGGCACGTCAAAACCCTGCGCAAGACAACCGCCCAGGCACCGCTGCTCACCGATCTGGGCGATCCGCTGCTCGCCCACTGGCGCTATGGTCTCGGCAAGGTGACGGCCTTCACCAGCGACGCCAAAAGTCGTTGGGCCTCGCTCTGGATCACGCGCTGGCCGGATTTCAGCCGATTCTGGGCGCAGGTGCTGCGCGAGACCGCCCGGCCGCCCCAGGGACGCCAGTTGGACCTCGCCCTGCGCCTCGACGGCGATGAGGCGCGCCTGCGCGCCGATCTCCTGCTGGATGCCGGCACGCGTGCCAACGACGCCCGTGTCGATGCCGAAGTCTTTTTCGTGGCGGCCGACGCCCTTGGATCGCCCCTGCAGAGCCGCCACCAATTGCGGCTGGAGCAGACCGGACCCGGTGTGTATGAAGGCCGGTTCCGGCCGGACCAGCCGGGGGTTTATCTGGTGCGAGCCCAAAGCGGGGCGGATCTCGTCTCCGCCGGCCTCGTCCACAATCCCGGTTCCGAAGCCGGTCTGGGAAACACCCAGGAGAGCCTGCTGGCTGAAGCCGCCCGGCTGACCGGGGGCAGACTGCTGGCGCCGGGTGAACTCCCCCCTCTGGACGCCGCGCGCGCCGTCCAGCATCGCGAACTGTGGCCGGAGCTGCTTCTGGCCCTGCTTCTGCTGTTTCTGGTCGACACCTTGGTGCGTCGCTGGGAGCATGTCGCCGCCCTCTGGCAGGGGATTCGGCCGGCGTCCCGCTGACGGTGGCAAGCCGCAGTTGCAAAGGGAAGGTGTCTCGTTAGGATGAGGGCTGCGATAGCGTCTCAATAGCGAACATGACCCTCACCCTCGCCCAACTTGCCATCGGCCAGCAGGCCGTGATCGAATCCCTGCCGACGGGTCGCGCCGGTCTGACCCGCCTGCGCGAGTTGGGCCTGACCCCGGGGGCCAGGGTGAGCCTGGTCAGGCGGGCGCCGTTGGGTGAACCCATTGAGATCACCGTCCGTGGCTCGCATCTGGCGATGCGCAATCACGAAGCAGCCGACATTGTGGTCTCCCTCGCATGAGTGACGCCCACACGCTGTTGCTGGCTGTGGTCGGCAATCCGAACTCGGGCAAGACGACGCTCTTCAACCTGCTCACCGGCCTGCGCCAGAAGGTGGCGAATTATCCCGGCGTCACGGTGGAGAAGAAAATCGGTGAGTGCCGCACCCAGCATGGCAAAAAACTGCGGGTCATCGATCTACCGGGCGCCTACAGCCTGAACGCGCGCAGTCCGGATGAGGCGGTGTTGCGTGATGTCCTGCTTGGCCGCCGGGCCGACACGCCGCGCCCGGATCGCATCCTCTTTGTGGCCGACGCCTCGAATCTCGAGCGCCATCTGTACCTGCTCAGCCAGGTGCTTGAACTTGGCCTGCCGACGGTGCTGGTGCTCAACATGATGGACGTTGCCGACCACAAGCAGTGGCGCATCGACATCGCGCGGCTTTCGGCGGAACTGGGCGTGCCGGTCGTCCCCATGGAGGCGGTCAGTGGTCGGGGATTCCTGGAGTTGCGGGTGGCCATCAGTCGCGAGGACCTGCCGGTCCCGCAATGGCACTCGCCGCCGCTCCCGGAAGATCTGCGCAAGGCGCTGGAGCGCAGCCATGACCGCCTGGCTGCCGACGGCGCCGTGCATGACCGTGCGACCCTGCTGGAGCCCATCTACCTGATGGCTGACCACAATCCGCTGCACGACGGCTTTGAGGACGGTCATCTGGCGCAGATCCGCGCCGCGCGCGAGGCGCTTGAGCACGCGCACCCTGGCTGGGAGGACCAGTTGGTGGCCGACCGCTATGCGGCCATCGAGAAGCTCACGGCCGCCGTGCTGGTCCGGCCCGAGCAGGAGGTGCGCACCTTCACCCATCGGCTTGACCGATTCTTGCTGCATCCGCTGTTGGGCGGGGCGGTGCTGCTCGGCATCCTGGCTTTCCTGTTCTATCTCATCTTCCGGGTTGCCGAGGGACCGATGGGCTGGATTGAGGAGGGCTTTGTCGCCCTTGGTGGCGTCATTGCCGCCTCCATGCCTCCCGGCGACCTGCGGGATCTTCTGGTGGACGGCGCGGTCAACGGGGTTGCCGGCGTGGTTGTCTTCCTTCCGCAGATTCTGATCCTGTTCTTTTTCATCGGCCTGATGGAGGACACGGGCTACATGGCGCGGTTGGCCTTCATCATGGACCGGCTGATGAGTGTGGTCGGCCTCAATGGCAAGGCCTTCCTGCCCTTCCTCAGCAGTTATGCCTGCGCCGTGCCGGGCATCATGGCGACGCGCACCATCGACAGCCCGAAGGACCGTCTGATCACCATCCTCATTGCGCCGCTGGCGAGCTGTTCCGCCCGGCTGCCGGTTTACCTGCTGCTCATCGGCGCGCTGATGCCGGAAAGCGTCTCGGCCTGGGCGCGTGCCGGCGCGATGGTCGGCCTGTATGCGCTCGGCACGCTCGCCGCCTTCGGTTTCGCCTGGCTGTTCAACCGGCGCATCCTGAAGGGGGCCAATGCGCCGATGATTTTGGAGATGCCGAATTACAAGCGGCCCTCCCTCAAAGCCATTCTGTTTCAAGTCTGGCAGCGCGCGAAGGCCTTTCTTGTTCGTGCCGGGACGGTGATTTTTGGCATGTCCATCCTCGTCTGGGCCGCCTCCACCTATCCCAAGGACCGCTCCCTGATGGCCGAGGTCGAGCGGGTCGAACAACGCCTCGATTCCCTGCAAAAGGCCGGCGATGCGGCTGCGATGGACGCCGCCGGCAGCGAACTGGCGGACCTCAAGTCGCGGCAATTGGCGCAGAGCTTTGCCGGCCGCGCCGGCCATCTCATTGAACCGCTCATCGTTCCGCTGGGATACGACTGGAAGATCGGCATCGGCCTGATCGGCAGCTTTGCCGCGCGCGAACTGTTCGTGAACACGATGGCCGTGGTCTACGCCGTTGGCGCCGGCGACGAGGAGGACACAACCCCCCTGCGCGAACGCATCCAGCAGGAGGTGCGCCCCGACGGCCGTCCGGTGTTCCGGCCGCTGGTCTGCGTCAGCCTGCTGGTCTTTTATGTCTTCGCCATGCAGTGCATCAGCACACTTGCCATCGTCAAGCGCGAGACGGGTTCCTGGAAGTGGGCCGGATTCCAACTCGCCTACCTGAGCGGCACCGCATGGCTTCTCGCCTTCGCCACCTTCCAGATCGGTCGCATGATGGGTTGGTGAGCCGGCCGGCCTCCATTCCCGCTTGAAACCGGCCGGTCGGACGCTAAAGAACGCCCCTCCGCGCGCCCGGTCGCCTCTGGCGCACCTTTCAGCAACCCCGAATCCTCCGCGCCTCTGGCGCCCACCTCTGACATGAACACCTCCCTTCTCGCCCAAGCTGCCAACGAAGCCCGTGGTCTCGCCATGGACGCGGTTCACAAGTGCTCCTCCGGTCACCTCGGCCTGCCTCTCGGGGCTGCCGACATCGGCGCCGTGCTGTTTGGCGACAAACTCTTTTGCGATCCGGCCGATCCGCAGTGGCTCAATCGCGATCGCTTCATCCTTTCCGCCGGTCACGGCTCCATGTTTCTCTACGGCTGGCTGCACCTCAGCGGCTACGACCTGCCACTTGAGCAGGTGAAAAACTTCCGCGTCCTGCATTCGACCACCCCCGGGCACCCCGAGTTCCGCGAGACCCCCGGCGTCGAATGCACCACCGGCCCGCTCGGCCAGGGCGTCGGCAACGCCGTTGGCTATGCGCTTTCCGGCAAGATGGCCGCCGCCAGATACAACACCGCCGAGCACAAGATTCTCGACCACCACGTCATTGCCCTTGCCGGCGATGGCTGTCTGCAGGAAGGCGTGGCCCGGGAGGCGGTTGCCTTCGCCGCCCACAACGGCCTCGATAACCTGATTGTCATCTTCGACTCCAACGACGTGACCCTGGATGCGATGGCCAAGGTGACCCAGAGCGAGGACACCCAGGCCCTGTTCACCGCCCTCGGCTGGGATGCAGTCACCGTCGACGGCCACGACCTCGCCGCCCTCGGTGCCGCCATCGACAAGGCAAAGGCCGACGACAACGGACGTCCGAAGCTGCTCATTGCCAAGACGATCATCGCCAAGGGCATTCCGGAAGTTGCCGGCACGGCCAAGGGGCACGGGGAAGGGGGCGCCAAGTTTGTCGACGCCGCCAAGAAGGGCCTCGGCCTGCCCGAAGGCGCCCATTTCTACGTCAGCGACGAGGTGAAGTCTTACTTTGCCGACCTCAAGGCGAAGCGCGCCGCCGCCCATGCCAACTGGAACCAGACTTTCGAAGCCTGGGCCGCCGCCAATCCGGCGAAGGCCGCCGAACTCAAGGCCGCCCGCGAGGGAGGTCTGAAGGCCGACGATCTGCTCAAGCTCGTGCCGGAATACCCGGCCGAGGGCAAGGCGGCCACCCGCAACAGCGGCGGCGAGATCCTCAACCACATCGCCAAAGCCGTGCCGCATCTCGTCACAGGCAGCGCCGACCTCTTTGGGTCCACCAAAAATTATCTCAAGGACGGCGGTGACTACTCCGCCGCCAATCCGACCGGCCGCAACATCTGGTTTGGCATCCGCGAGCACGCCATGGGTTCCATCTGCAACGGCATCGCCTACGACGGTCTGTTCCTGGCCAGCGGCGCCACCTTCCTGGTGTTTGCCGACTACTGCCGCCCGAGCATCCGCCTGGCGGCGCTCGCCCAATTGCCCGTCACCTACATCTTCACCCACGACAGCGTCGGTGTCGGCGAGGATGGCCCGACCCACCAACCGGTGGAGACGGTCAGCGGTCTGCGCGTCATCCCCAATCTCGACGTCATCCGCCCGGGCGACGCCGAGGAGGCCGCCGCCGCCTTCGCTCAGGCCTTCAGCCGCGCCGACGGCCCGACCCTGCTCGCCCTCAGCCGCCAGGACCTGCCGCACCAGGGACACGTTTCCGCAGCCGTCCGTCGCCAAGGCACCCTCAAGGGAGCTTACGTTCTGGTCCAGGAAAGCGCGCCGCTCGAGGCCATCGTCATCGCCACCGGCTCGGAAGTCCAGTGGGCCGTGGAGGCCGCCAAGGGCCGCCCGGGCGTACGCGTCGTCTCGATGCCCTGCATGGAGATCTTCGACCGCCAGCCGCAGGCCTACCGCGACGAGGTGTTACCGCCCGCCTGCACGAAGCGTGTGGCCATTGAGGCCGGCGTCACTGGACTGTGGTGGAAATACGTTGGAACCCAGGGCAAGGTCATCGGCATTGACCGATTCGGCATGAGCGCCCCCGGCAACACGGTGTTCAAGGAACTCGGCATCACTGCCGAGGCCGTCGTTGAGGCTCTCGCCTGACCCGGTTGTTTCCCGAGCCTCCCGCCGGAGTTCCGGCGGGAGGTTTTTTTTGAGCGGTGCACGGCAATTTCGGCCCCGATTTTCAGACCCGGCTTGCGCCTACGGCGGTTGACGCGCCCGTGAGGCTGCCATAATCAGTGCCAGTCGCGGGTCGCGGGCGTATCCTTTCCGGCGACAATTTTTCCCTTACGTATCCATGAAGTGTGACATCTGCGAGAACGAGGCCACGGTGTTCCTGACCCAGATCATCAACGGGCAGATGACCACGGTGAACCTTTGCGATGCCTGCTCCAAGGCCAAGGGGGTCACCGATGAGACCGGCTTCGGCCTGGCCGAGGCCTTTCTTAGCCCGGCCCCCGGCGGCGGCGAGTCCGAACTGGTCTGTCCGGCCTGCGGCTTCACCTCGGCCCAGCTGAAGAAGATCGGCCGCATGGGCTGTCCGGAGTGCTACTCCACCTTCCGCCACAGCCTTGAGGGACTGCTCAAGTCGATGCATAAGGGCACCCGCCATGTCGGCAAGGCGCCCCGACATCTCGTGGCCCGCGCTGCGGCAACTGCCGGGATCGCCCACCTGCGCCAAGCACTTGAGCAGGCTGTTCGCGAAGAGCGCTACGAGGATGCCGCCCGACTCAAGGGCGAGATCCAGTCGGCGGAGGCGGCCGCCACGAAAACCCCGGAAGCCGCATCGCCCGCCCCGCCGGAACCGTTCGCTTCCGGTGCCTGATCGAACATCCGGCGCTCCAGGATTTCCAAAGGTATAACCCCCATGCGTTTTCAAACCCTCCTCAAGCACCCTGCCGACTGGATGAAGGGCAGCGGCCCACACTCCGAGATCGTCATGACCTCGCGCGTGCGCCTGGCCCGCAATCTCCGCGGATTCAGCTTCCCCGGCTATTCGCCGGAGCATCAGCGCGTCGAGTTGCTGGCGCTGGCCCGGCCCAAGGTGGCGGCTCTGCCGCCCATGAAAGACGGTTTCAGCGAGGAGTATGCCGGCCTCAGCAAAGTGCGCAAGCAGGTGCTGGTCGAGCGCCACCTGATCAGCCGCGAGCATGCCGCGCGCTCCGCCGGCTGCGCTGTCGTTGTCAACCGGTCCCAGAGTCTGTCGGTGATGATCAACGAGGAGGATCATTTCCGCATTCAGGGCATCCGCCCGGGGCTTGACCTGCGCAGCGCCTGGCAGCTCGTGGATGATGCGGACTCCGCCCTCGAGGCGGCGCTGCCCTATGCTTTTGACGAAAAGCTTGGTTACCTGACCGCCTGCCCGACCAATCTCGGCACCGGCATGCGAGCCTCAGTCATGCTGCACCTGCCCGGTTTGGTGCTGTCCGACCAGATCAATCCCGTTCTCAAAGCGGTGGGCAAGATTGGTCTGGCGGTTCGCGGCCTCTACGGCGAGGGCACCGAGGCGCTCGGCAATCTCTTCCAAATCTCCAACCAGCACACGCTTGGCGAGAAGGAGGGCGAAATCATCGCCCAGATTGAAAAGGTCATCGAACGCGTCGTTACCTCCGAGATCAATGCCCGGCAGAAGCTGCTCGAAGACAATGCCACCATGCTGCATGATCAGGTCGGCCGCGCCTACGCCATCCTGCGCTACGCCCATGTGCTGACCTCCAAGGAGGCGCTCAACCTGCTTTCCCTGCTGCGTCTCGGAGCCGACCTCGACCTGGTCCCGGACTGCGACCGCGGCCTGCTGGACCTGCTACTGCTGGAGATCCAGCCCGCCCACCTCCAGTTTGGCGCCGGCCGGGATCTCACCCCGGATGAACGCGACGCCCTGAGGGCTGAAATCACCCGCACACGGTTGCAATTCCTTGTCGGTCCCGCTAACATTTCCTCAACACGGAACCCGCCGGAGGCGCCGACCTCCGATTCTCATGATGAATAATTTCACGCCGCGCGCACAACAGGTCCTGGCCCTCGCCCGCAAGGAGGCCGACCGCTTCAACCACAACTACGTTGGCACCGAGCACCTGCTGCTCGGTCTCATCAAGCTTGGCCAGGGGGTGGCGGTGAACGTCCTCACCAAGCTTGGCCTGGACCTCGAAACCGTGCGCCTGCAGGTCGAGCAGCAGGTTGGCTCCGGCCCGGAAACCAAGATGGCTGGCAACATTCCCTACACGCCGCGCGTCAAGAAGGTGCTCGCCCTTGCCAGCAAGGAGGCGAAGGCCCTCAACCACAGCTATGTGGGAACCGAGCACATCCTGCTCGGTCTGTTGAGGGAAGGCGAGGGGGTGGCCGCCCAGGTGCTGCGCAACCTCGACATCAATCTGGACCGCGCCCGCAACGAAATTCTCAAGGAACTCGATCCAAACTTCTCCGGCACCGGCGGTGCTGAGGAGGAGGATGAGGAGGAGGACGGCGAGGCCGCAGCGCCTGGAGGCGGCCCCGATGAGGACAAGAAAAAGAAGAAGGGCGACAAGACCCCCGCGCTGCGCGCCTTTGGCCGCGACCTGACCGAAATCGCCCAGAAGGGTGAGATGGATCCGGTCATCGGACGCGCGGAGGAGATTGCCCGCGTCATCCAGATTCTCTGCCGCCGCACCAAGAACAACCCCGTGCTCATCGGCGAGGCCGGCGTCGGCAAGACCGCGATCGTCGAGGGTCTGGCCCAGGAAATCGCCGCCGGCAACGTGCCGGAGATCCTGCGCGACAAGCGCGTGGTCACCCTCGACCTTGCCCTCATGGTGGCTGGCACCAAGTATCGCGGCCAGTTTGAGGAGCGCATCAAGGCGGTGATGGACGAGATTCGCCGCAGCAAGAATGTCATCCTGTTCATCGACGAGATGCACACCATTGTTGGTGCGGGTTCGGCGGAGGGCACCATGGATGCGAGTAACATCATCAAGCCTGCGCTCAGCCGTGGGGAACTGCAGGTCATCGGCGCCACCACCCTCAATGAGTACCGCAAGTACATCGAGAAGGATGCCGCTCTCGAACGACGCTTCCAGCAGGTCAAGGTCGATGAGCCCTCGGTGGAGGACGCCATCAAGATCCTTTTCGGCCTGAAGGGCAAGTATGAGATGCACCACAAGGCGCGCTACAGCGACGAGGCCATCCGTCAGGCTGTTTCCCTGAGCGCCCGCTACCTAACGGCCCGCTTCCTGCCCGACAAGGCGATCGACATCATGGATGAGGCCGGCGCCAAGGCGCGCATCGCCGCCATGACCCGGCCTCCGCAGCTCAAGGACATTGAGGTCGAGATCGAGCAGATCCGAACCGAAAAGGAGGGCGCCATCAAGGACCAGGACTTCGAGAAGGCCGCGCGCCTGCGGGACAGCGAGAAGAACGCCAAGAACCGACACGACGAAATGCTCGAAACCTGGCGGAAGAACAACACCGAGCGCATCGTCGATGTCACTGAGGACGACATCATGGCGGTCGTTTCCAAGTGGACCGGCGTCCCGCTCCAGCGCATGGAGCAGGCCGAGGCCGCCAAGCTGCTGAAGATGGAGCAGGAACTCAAGGGGCGCGTCATCGGCCAGGACGAGGCGGTGATCGCCATCAGCAAGGCTCTGCGCCGCTCGCGCGCCGACCTCAAGGATCCGCGCCGCCCCATTGGGTCGTTCCTCTTCCTTGGTCCAACCGGTGTTGGCAAGACCTTCCTGGCCAAGAACCTCGCCGAGTTCATGTTTGGCAGCGCCGAGGCGCTCATTCAGCTCGACATGTCCGAGTACATGGAGAAGCACACCGCCAGCCGTCTCATTGGAGCGCCTCCCGGCTATGTGGGTTACGAGGAGGGCGGCCAGCTCTCCGAGGCGGTTCGCCGCCGACCGTACAGCGTCGTCCTCTTTGACGAGATCGAGAAGGCACACCCCGATGTCATGCACCTGCTCCTGCAGATCCTTGAAGAAGGCCAGGTGACGGACAACTTCGGGCGCAAGATCGACTTTCGCAACACCATCGTCATTCTCACGTCCAACGTCGGTGCCGAGCAGATCAAGCGCCAGACGAGCCTCGGCTTCGCCGCCATGGCCGAGGGTACCGTTGACAATGCCGGCATCAAGAGCAAGCTCTCTGAATCCGCCAAGAAGTTCTTCAAGCCGGAGTTCCTCAACCGCCTCGATGACCTCATTGTCTTCCGCATGCTGGAGAAGGAGGAGTTGCGCCAGATTGTCGATCTCGAAATCGGCAAGGTCGTCAGCCGCATCAAAAGCAAGAACATTCATCTCGTCCTCGACGAAAGCGCTGTCGAGTTCCTCATGAAGGAGGGATACGATCCGCAGTACGGGGCGCGGCCGATGCGCCGTGCCGTCGAGAAGCATATCGAGGATCCACTCGCCGAGCATTTGCTGCGCGGCGACATCCGCGAGGGCGACACGGTTCAGGTTACTTTGGATCCGGAGGCCAAGCGGCTCAAGTTTGCCGCCGAGTCACCGCCGCAGGAAGTTTCCTCCGTTGGCTGAGCCTGTGCGGCGGCGACGCGACAAAAGTGCAAAAAACCGTTGCGCGAGCTGCCGGTCTTTGCCACCTTCTCACCCGCCCAAACAAGGCGTTCATGGCTCGGTAGCTCAGTCGGTAGAGCAGGGGATTGAAAATCCCCGTGTCGGCGGTTCGATTCCGTCCCGA
>JAUREI010000253.1 GCA_030827515.1 Prosthecobacter sp.
AAGGTCCCCGGCCTGCGCGTCACCGCCCTCTGCGAAAGCGTCGGCACCCTGCCCGAACCGCTCGAGGGCGAGCATCCCTTCACCGACGTCAGCCAGATGATCCGCTCCGGACACATCGATGCCATCCTGATCTGCACTCCCCACTTCTCCCACACGACCATCGGCATCGAGGCCCTGCAGCGCGGTCTGCACGTCCTCGTCGAGAAACCGATCTCCGTGCACAAGGCCGACTGTGAGCGCCTCATCGCCGCGCACACCGACAAGAGCAAGATCTTCGCCGCCATGTTCAACATGCGCACGAACGCCACCTTCAAGAAGGTCAAGGACCTGATCGACAGTGGCGAACTCGGCCAGGTGCGCCGCATCCACTGGGAGGTCACCAACTGGTTCCGCACCAACTACTATTATGCCACCGGCGGCTGGCGCGGCACCTGGAAGGGCGAGGGCGGCGGCGTGCTGATGAACCAGTGCCCCCACAATCTCGACCTGTTCCAGTGGATGTTCGGCATGCCCAAGAGCGTGCGCGGTTTCTGCCAGTTCGGCCGCTACCATCAGGTGGAAGTCGAGGACAACGTCAGCGCCTACATGGCCTGGGAGAACGGCACCAACGCCACCTTCGTCACCTCCACCGGCGAGGCCCCCGGCGCCAACCGCCTGGAGATCGCTGCGGAAAACGGCCGCCTCACCGTCACCGACGGCGTGAAGATTCACTTCCAGCGCAACCGCCAGCCGATGAGCCAGTTCTGCATGCAGTCCGAGGCCGCCTTCGCCATGCCGGAGAGCTGGAGCATCGAAATCCCGGTCGAGGCCAGTGGCGGTCAGCACGTGGAGATTCTGCAGAACTTCACCAACGCCATCCTCAAGGGCGAAAAACTGCTGAGCCCCGCCGAGCAGGGCATTCACAGCGTCGAACTCGCCAACGCCATCCTGCTCAGCACCTGGCAGGACAAGACCATCGAACTGCCGATGAGCAGCGCCGACTACGAGGGCCTGCTCATCGAGAAGGGCGAAACCAGCACCTTCCAGAAGACCAAGGTGGTCGCCAAGGCCAGCGCCGACGACTTCGCGAAGAGCTTCCGCTGAGGCGACCCGCCGCACGCTTCCCGGTTCAAGCCGGTCAGGAGACCTCGAGCAGTTGCTCGAGGTCTTCGTCTTGCAGGCCCTGCATCAGCGGCGCCTGATCGTCCAGCGCCGCCTCGACCAAGCCGCGCTTTTTCGCCTGGAGAGCCAAAATCCGCTCCTCCACCGTGCCGCGCATGGCAAGCCGGGTCGCCGTGACCACCCGCTCCTGGCCAATTCGGTGGGCCCGATCAATCGCCTGGGCTTCCACGGCCGGGTTCCACCAGGGATCCAGAAGGATGACATGATCGGCCGCCGTCAGGTTGAGACCATAGCCCCCCGCCTTGAGGCTGATCAGGAAGACCCGTTTGCCCGGATCGGTCTGGAAGGCCTTCACCTGCGCCTCCCGGTCCTGACTCGAGCCATCCAGATAGGCGTAGGCCGTGCCGCGCTGCTCCAGGGCCTCGCGCACCAGCTTCAGGTATTGAACGAACTGACTGAAAATCAGCACTTTGCCACCCGCAGACTCGATTTCGTCGAGCCGTTCGCCGAGGACCGGCCACTTGCCGGACAGTTCGTCGGCCTCGAGACCGGCGAGCCGCTCGCTGGCCAGGCCAGTCAACCGCAGGTCGCAGCAGGCCTGGCGCAGGCGCAGCAGAACGGTGAACAGGGTCATGCGGGCGCCATTCTGCCCGGAGCGACGGCGCGCCAGCCGTATCTCCTCCATGCCCTCCTCCAACAGGCGCCGATAGACCTCGGCCTGTGCCGGGCTTGGCTCGCACCACAGCACCTGCTCGATCTTCTCCGGCAGGTCGCGCAGCACCTCGCGCTTCGTGCGACGCAGGAAAAGGGGCCTCACCAGGCGCTTCAGCCGCCCGGCCGCCGCCTGCGCCTCGGGCCGGTCGAGCCCCGCCGCCAGCGGCTGCTCGAAACGCTCGCGGAAGTGCTCTCGCCCCCCCAGATAACCGGGTTGGACAAAGTGACTGATCGACCACAGGTCGCGCACCGAGTTCTCCACCGGCGTGCCGGTCAGGGCCACCCGGCAGCGGGCTCGCAGCGATCGCAGGGCCTTGGCCGCCTCGGTGTCCGGATTGCGGATGAAACTCGCCTCATCGAGCACGATGGCTCCCCACTCGTGACCGGCAAGGGTCTCCCGGTCGTTGATGGCCAGTTGGTAGGTCGTCAGGAGGACGTCGACCTCCCCCAGACGCGCCAGCACCGCCTGCCGTTGCGGCCCTTGCGAAACCGCCACCCGCAGACCGGGGGCAAAACGCTGGAATTCCTCGCGCCAGTTGCCGGTGAGCGACTTCGGACAGACCACCAGCACGGGCGGCAGGGCCGCGTCCGCCTGCTTCAGGGCAACGACCAGCGCGATGCTTTGCAGGGTTTTGCCCAGGCCCATGTCATCGCCAAGGATCGCTCCGCGACCCGCCAAGGCATGGGCATGCATCCAGGCCACCCCCTCCTCCTGGTAGGGCCGCAGCTCGGCGCGAAGAGTTTTAAGTAACGCCTTAAGAGTTACGTTGTCGGTTCGCGGCGGCAGGTCACCCTCCGATTCCCCCGTCAGATAGGGGGCGTGCATCGCCGGAACGCGCAGGCCGTCGGCCGTCAGCTCCACCGAGACGTCCTGGAGGGACGATTCAAAGGACTCGATGGCGGCCGCATCCAGCAGGTAACGCTGTCCCGCCTTGCCGGGAATGACCTTTTTGCCCGACCTCATCAGGCGCAGCACCTCGGCACGCGGCAGCTGGAAACCGTCGGGGGCGCGATAGGCAAATTCCATCGCCAACCAGTCGCCACCGGCCTGCTGGGGCAAGGGCTTGACCTCGGGGCTCAAACGGGCCAATCCGCGTGTGGCTGCCCGCCATCCCTGGCCCTCTTCGATCCCCCACTGGGCACGCAGGCGCGGCAAGGTTCCAGCCAGAAAGTCCAGGACCCGATCCGCCCCCGTCAAACGCCAGCAGGATCCGAGCTGGCTCGGTCCGGCAACAAAGCCAAGCGCCTGCAACTGGGCGGCCGGACGCTCCTCCGATGTTCTATCTCTGACGTAATAAACCGTCTTCGATGATTTGTCCTGAACTGGAAACAAATTCTTTGTTTTTTCAGTATCCAAGCCCAGAGGCCAACGCAACGATTCATGAACCGCCCACAAGCGCAGTTCCACTTGCTGAAGCGATCCTTCCAGCTGAGCCACAATATGAAACGTTATATTCGTTACATGAAACGCAGAT
>JAUREI010000054.1 GCA_030827515.1 Prosthecobacter sp.
AATTCCAGGGCCCCGGCGGCCTCGCCCTCGGGGCCGCCGGATTCACCCCCGAGACCGAAGGTCAGCTTGGGTTCGGCAAGGCAGGCATGGCTGGCCGTGAGCTCGCGGTCATCGACCGTTGCCCGCAGTTCCATGCCGCGAAACTCAAGGCGCACCCGGTGCCAGGTCTCCGCGGCGAGGGGGCCGGGAACGCTGGCGAGGTCGAGTGACTCGCCCTTGCGCGGATGCACCAGCAGGCGCAGCCGCTCGCGCGACATCACCAGATGAAAGAGATGACCACGCTCCGGGTTGCCGTTGAAGATCAGGCTGGCAAAACTGGCCTTGCCGATCAGGCGGAACTCGCATTCGACCACGGCATCGGCGAGTTCAAGCCGGCGCACCTTCACCGGGCCATGGCGACGCGGGCCGGATTCAAACCCGCGCAGCACGCCGTCCCCAGCCGTCCACGTGCCGAGTCCCCAATACCATTCGGCGCTCAGAGGCGTGCGAAAGTCCTCTTCCAGCAGAGGCGACGGGGGCGAGGCGGACAGCGACGTGACGCAGGCGAGCAGGGCAATCAGGCGGAGCAACATGAACCGATGAAAACGTCGTCGTCGGGCGCTTCCATGCAGCCGATCAGGCTAGGGCTTTGACTCTGCAGGCTTCGACTCCGCAGGCTTTGACGCCGTGGTTGCCTTCGTTGCGTCGGCGATGACTTCGGGTTCGTGGATGCAGGCGATTCGAAAACCGAGATCGTTCATGCGGGTGTCGGGCGACAGCCAGCTGCGCCGGGCAGAGCGGCAACCGCGGGCAAGATTGCTCCAGGAGCCGCCACGCACCACGCGGTCGCCTTCGCCCTCGAGGAACGGATCCTTGCCTCCGGGCGGATGGTCGCCGTGGCTGTCGAGACACCATTCCCAGACATTGCCCAGCATGTCATGAAAGCCCCAGGCGTTGGAGGCCTTGAGTCCGGCGGGCTGGGTGGTCTGGTTGGCGTTGTCGTGATACCAGGCGATCTCGGCCAGGTTCTTGTCGGCACCGGTTTCCGTCGACAGGTTTTTTCCGCTGGGCAGCGCGGTCGTGGTGCCGGAGCGGCAGGCGTATTCCCACTGGGCTTCGGTGGGCAGTGTGAAAATCCAGCCATCCGGGAGCAGACGTTCCTCGCGCGCCTTGGTGGTGAGCTTGGCGCAGAACTCCCGGGCCTCATGCCAGTTGACGTTTTCGACCGGATTCACCGCACCACGAAACTCACTGGGGTTGTCCTCCATGACGAGCAGCCACTGGGCCTGGGTGATTTCCGTGCGCGAGAGCAGGTAGCCGCGGCTGATTTCGGCCTCGGCCTGTGTCTCGTTGGCGCTGCGCCCCGCCTCGTCGGGCGGACTGCCCATGCGGAAGCTGCCCGGCTGCACCGGCAGCATTTTCAATCCGGCGAGCAGCAGCTTGGGCGGGTTGGCGATGAAGGTCATGCTCTGCTGGTGGCGCAGTTCACGGCGGCCGGCCTCCGCCTTCGCCTCGATCTCCGCTTCGGCGGCGCGCGCGGCCATCGCATATTTTTCCCATTCCGCCTTGGCCAGCTTGCGCGCCTCATTGATGGCGGCGTCGGCGGCCGCGCCGCTGGCATCCGCCCGGCGCTGGATCTCCGGATCGATGGCGATGGCCAATTCCGGCAGGGGCTCCAGCAACTCCGGCAGATGCGATTTCAGCCAGGCGGCGATCTCGCGACCGCCCTGATTGCCGAGGTTCAATTCCAGCGGCTCCCCGGCGCGTGCCGGCAGCAGCCACCAACTCTCGCTTCCCGGTTTCCAGTCGGCGGGTTTGACGGCGAGCCAGACGGTGCCCTGCTCGGGGGGAGGCAGTTCAAAGCGGCCGTTCTCGTCGGTGCGTGACGAGGCTTTGCCGAGGCTGCCAAGCAGGCGGTCCTCGACCGAGGGCGGGAAAACCACGGGATGGCGCTGGCTGACCTCGTCCATCAGGCGGTCGAGGGCGGCGGTCTGTTCAATGATGACTTTTTGGGGCACGGGACGATGGTCTCCCAGAGTGGTGTCGGCGGCCACCGCGGTGGCTCTCGCTTTGAGGGCGTGCCGGGCGCGTTCCAGCACTTCAATTTGGGCGCGCCGCAGGGCCTGGCTGTGGGCGGAGGCGGCAGCCTCGGCACGGTAGGCTTCCAAGGCCGGCCGGATGAGCTTTGCCAGCTCGGATTCCTCGAGGCGATGCACCTCGTGCTCGGGGATCTTGCCCTCGGCGGCAACACGCCCGCTCAGGACCGGCTTCGAGCAACCGGCGGCACAACCGAGCAGCAGGCAGGTGACGAGCAGTCGGAAACGCATGGGGTGAGTCAGGGAACGCGCGATTCGGGCGCTTTCAACCCAAAACCCACCGGGTTCAGCCGGGAAGGGGCAGAACCTGGATGCGGTCACCCGCCTGGACGCGAGCCCCGGGCTCCAGCCTCATCAGGGCGCCGGACTGGGTCAGGCCAAACAGGGCGTGACTCAGTTGCAGGCCGCGGACGTGAAAGACGCCGTCGATCAGGGTGCCGCGAAGGTAGTGGGGGCGGTCGCCGTCGTTGTGCAGATCCTGGCCGCTCACGGCGGTCAGACGCAGTGGGGGTTCCGAGCGCCGACCCTGCAGCCGTTGCAGGGCGGGCAGGACGAAGAGATGGAAGGTGATAAAGGCCGAGACTGGATTGCCGGGCAGGCCGAAGAAGGCCACGCTGCGTTCGCCGCGTTGCTGGCGGGCGAACAGGAAGGGTTTGCCGGGCTTGACCTTCACCCGCCAGAGTTCCGGCTCGATGCCGAGCACGCGCAGCGCGGGTTTGACCTGGTCGTGATCGCCGACCGAGACACCGCCGCTGATGAGCACCACGTCCCGCTCCGAGGCCAGTTGGTCCAGGGCGGTGACCGTCGCGTCGAGGTCGTCCGGGCTGTGGACGGCGGCCGGGGCACGAAGGCCGGCCCGCATCAGCAGGGCCTGCAGCATCACCGCGTTGCTGTTGTAGATCTGTCCGGCGTCGAGGGGTTCGCCGGGTTGGCGCAATTCATTGCCGGTACTCAGTACGGCGGACCGCGTCGGCGCATGCACGGGCACGGTGGCCAGCCCCTGGGAGGCCAGCAGTCCGAGACGGGCCGGCGTCAGGACATCGCCTGGCTCGAGCAGCACCTGCCCGGCACACAGTTCAGCGCCGGCACGACGGATGTTTTCGCCCGGTTGCACGGGTTCCCGGCAGAGAAGCCCTCCGGGTCCGAGGTCGACATCCTCCTGCATGATGACGGCATCGGCACCGGCGGGCATGGGGGCACCCGTGAAGATGCGCACCGCCTCGCCCGCGTTGCAGGACAGACCGAGATCGGCACCGGCCGGCTGGCAACCGGTGACGCGGAGGGGACTGCCCGCGCCGCTGTCGGCGGCGTGCAGCGCGTAGCCGTCCATCATCGAGTTGTCGAATCTGGGCAGGGGAACGCTGGCGGTGAGGCGCGCTGCGCAGCCGAGGCCGACGGCTTCCAGCAGGGGCAGGGCGATGACCGGGCCGGGTTGGACGGCCTCGAGCACGCGCCGCAGGGCTTCGTCTTCGGAGATCATGAACCTGGCGGGGTGTAGCCCGGAGGCAGGCCGGGCAGGGAGGGTAGTGCTGGCAGTACCGGCAAGCCACCGGGCGCCGAGGGTGGCGCCAAAGGGGGTGTTGCCGCAGGCTTGGCCGAGGCCGGCGGAGCGGAACCGGGTTTTCGCAGGTGGTACACCAGGGCATTGACCTGAGGCCGGCCCTCGCGGATGTCGGCCGTCAAGTGCCGACCCTTGCGTTCCGGAGCCAGCACCAGTCGGGATTCACTGCCATCAGCGGTGACCGCGGTCAGTTCGGCCGCGTCCGGCAGAGCCGGGACGACCTCGCAGCGTATCAGCACAAAATCCTGCTCCGGATTGACGAGTTCGATGGTGCCGACATAGACCTCGACCGGTTCGGCCGGCGGTGGTGTGTCCCGGGACGTCCGCTTGCCGAAGCGGAGGGAGCTGCAACTGGCCGCGGCGGGCAGCAGCAAGAGCAGGATGAGGCGACGAAGGGCTCTCGGCATGGCCCACTTCTAGAGCGGGTTTGCCAGCCCGCAACGGCGGCCATCCGCAGGGCGGAGTTTTGCCAAAATCTGTTCGCCTCCCCGGCGCTGCGCGCTAGCATGACCCCTGTGAGTTATCAGGTCTTCGCCCGCAAGTATCGACCCCGGACCTTTGCCGATGTCCTCGGCCAGGAACACGTCGTGCGCACCCTGCGCAATGCCATCGCCCAAAACCGCCTGGCGCACGCCTACCTGTTCGTCGGCCCGCGCGGCACCGGCAAGACCTCGACGGCGCGCATTTTCGCCAAGGCACTGAACTGCCCCGACGGTCCCAAGATCGAATTCGATCCGGATGATCCGCTCTGCATCGAGATCGCCGAGGGGCGCAGCCTCGACGTGCTCGAAATCGACGGCGCCAGCAACAACGGTGTCGATCAGGTGCGCGACCTGCGCGAGAGCGTCAAGTACGCCCCCTCGCGCTGCCGCTTCAAGATCTACTACATCGACGAGGTGCACATGCTCTCGACCGCAGCCTTCAACGCCCTGCTGAAGACGCTTGAGGAACCGCCGCCGCACGTGAAGTTCATCTTTGCCACCACCGAGGCAAACAAGATCCTGCCGACGATCATCAGTCGCTGCCAGCGCTTCGACCTGCGCCGTATCCCGCTCGGCATCATCGCCGATCATCTTTTGCACATCGCCGGACTCGAGGGGGTCGACCTCGATCCCAAGGCGGCCTACGCGATCGGCAAGGGGGCGGATGGCGGCATGCGCGACGCCCAGTCGATGCTCGATCAGTTGGTCGCCTTCTGCGGCAACACCATCCGCGAGGAGGATGTCCTGGAGATTTTCGGCTTCACGGCGGCGCAGACGGTCAGTCGCATGGCGCGGCACATTCTCGACAGCGACACGGTCAGCGCCCTGCGCCTGGTGCACGACACCTCGGAAGCCGGCAAGGATCTCGGCCGTCTGCTCACCGAATTGATCCAGCACTTCCGCACCCTGCTGGTCAGCCAGGCCGATCCCGAGGCCGCCGACGGTGATCTCGAACCTGAGGTCGCGGAACAGGTGGCCGAGCAGGCACGAATGGCCACCACCGAGGCCCTGCTGCGCATCGTCGACGGCCTTGCCGAGGTGGATGCGCGCATGCGCTGGGCCACCAACAAGCGCCTGCATCTCGAACTCGGCGTCATCCAGGCCGTCCAGCATCTCAACGAAGTCAGCCTCAGCGATGTCATTGAGGCTCTGGAGGGCGACGGTACCGCCCCGCTGCCCCGCCCGGCCGCCCGTGCCGCCGCGCCGCCGCCTCGGGCCCCGGCGATGGTTCCGGCTCCGCGGTCCGCGCCGGTCGAGCGCGCTCCCGCCCCGGCCCCAGTCGCCGCGCCGAGGCAGGAGACGCCACCGCCCGAACCCGCGAAACCGGACCCGGTGATCGAACGCCCCGCAGCGGTCGCCCCGGCCAGTCCGGTCGAAGTCACGGCTCCGCCCGCCGTCGAAGCCCAGGCCCTGACCCACGAGGAATTCCGCCTTGAACTCATCGAGCGCGTGCGCGCCAAGCGACCCCTCATCATTCAGTGGCTCGAGTGCACCACCGTGCTGGGCCGCGCCCGCGGCATCGTCAAACTTGGTTTCCCCTCCGAGGAAAGTCATGCGCGCGACAGCATCGCGCGCGACAACCAGCGCAGTTTCCTGGAGGCGCTCGCCGCCGAGATCCTCGGCGAATCCGTGCGCCTGGAATGCGTGGTCGATCCCTCGCTGAAGCCGCCGCCCGCCCTGGAACTCTTTGGCAGCCTGCCGGAAGCGTCTCCCGCAAAAGCTCCGCCCCCCGCTGCAAAGCCGAGCCCGGTCCGCGAACCGGAACCGGAGCCGCCCGCGGCGGCCGAGACCGCCGTCCAAACGGCCGAGGAAACTGGGGAAGCCGCGCCGGCGGATGATTTCCACAACGACCCGCTGATCCGCAGCGCCATCGAAAAATTCAAACTCAAGCTCGCCGGCAACTGACCCGGCATTCCGATCATGAACATCCAGAAGATGATGAAGCAGGTCCAGCAGATGCAGAGCCAGATGCAGAAGGCTCAGGCGGACCTGGGCACCAAGCATTTTGAAGGCAGCGTCGCCGGCGGCAAGGTCGTCGCCGTCGCCAACGGCCACGGCGACATCCAGGCGGTCCGTCTGGATCGCGAGGTCGTCGATCCGGCCGAGGTGCAAATGCTGCAGGACTTGGTGCTCTCCGCGGTGCAGCAGGCCCAGAAACTGGCCAAGGACAGTCAGGCGGCGGAGATGGGCAAGCTCACCGGCGGCCTTGGGCTGCCACCGGGCATGGGCTTCTGAGTCAGGCCGCCGCAGCACGTGCGCGGCGTTCCTGCCACCAGAAGCCGACGCAGGCGAGGGCGAAGGCCGCCTTGATGCTGTAGCCGATGTTGAGCGCGAGCGAGATGCCGGCGGTGAAGCCGTAGCTGTGCAGGCCGATGCTGAGCTGGTTGACACCGAACCAGCTGAACAGGGTGACGGCGCCAAGCACCAGCGACAGGCCGTGCAGGCCGGTTTCGCGAATGTAACCGCCGAGGCGGGCGTGCAGGATGATCAGGCCCATAAGAACGATCATCAACGCACCGTTTTCCTTCGGGTCCCAGCCCCAGAAGCGGCCCCAGCTGTCGTTCGCCCAGATGCCGCCGAGCACGGTGCCGACCAGCGAGAAGAGCAGGCCGAAGCAGATGATGCCGTAGGCGACGCGGGTCAGCAGGCGCCGGAATTCGACCACCTTCTCGCCCCGGGCAAACAGCCGGAACAGCACATAGACCATCGAAACCATGGAGCCGAGCAGGGCGCCCGCGTAGCCGATGTTGATGCAGGTGACATGGGTGGCGAGCCAGAAGTTGGTGATGAGCACCGCCTCGAGGGTCGGCATGGTGTCCTGGCCGTCGAGGGCCATGAAACGGTTCGACAGGAACATGCCGAGCGCACCGGCGAAACCGGTGACCACCAGGCCGATGCCCTGGCGGGTGAAGCGCTCAATGAACAGGCCGACGAGGGCGCAGCAGCCGGCGATGAAGATGATGGTTTCGTAGAGCGTGGCGATCGGCGGGCGATCATTGATCACGCAGCGCACGATGATGCCCCAGGTGTTGTAGCCGAGGGCGAGGATGAGGGCCACCCAGCCGATGCGGGCGGACCAGCGGGCCCAGCTGGTTTTCGGCGCCAGCAGGCCGGCGAAAGCGACCAGAAAGCCGAGCAGATACCAGACGAGGGCGTTGGTGAAGTGGTCCGCCTTGTGGTAGGCGACTTCGAGGTCGACATGCTGCAACTCGCCGCGCTTCTCCGCCTGGTCGCGGATCGCCTTGACGAAGCCCTGCACCGCCGGCTTGAAAGTCTCGGCCTTGAAGCTGGCCTCGAGCAGGGCGTCGCGCATCTGCGAACGGCGGAAGTCGCCGGCAGACAGGGCGTCGCGGGTGGCCTCGCTGCGTTCGGTCCCCTGGGCGAGCACGCCGGCGCGCATGAGGCTGGTGATGGTCTGCTCGACGGTGAGCCAGGCCTCCTCCTTGGGGTCCTCGGGCGGCAGGAAGGCAAGCGTCTTGCCCGGGCGCAGGGTCGTGTTGATGAAGAGTTCGAGGATGCGGTTCGAGGCCTCGGGACCGAATGCCGCGAGCTTGTCCTCGCGAATCATGACCCCGAGCTTCTCCGCCAGCGTCCAGACGGTCAGCCTGGCACCGCCGGTCAGTTCCGCGGCGGCGGCCTCGGGCAGGATGGAGGCAATCTCCTGATTCCAGTCGGTTCGCGCGGCGGTCAGGAAGTCGCTGACCGCGTCGAAGTCAAAGAAGTTGCGGGCGAGGTCGATGACATTGCGCTGGACGCCCGTGCGTTCGTTGGACTCGATCTCGCTGTAACTCTGGGCGCGCTGGATCAGTTCGTCGCGACCCTTGACGATTTCGTTCCAGGAATAGCGGTCGCGCAGGTCCTTGGGGTCAACGCCGATTTCGCCAACGGCCTGGGAGTTGTCGACGACGAACAGCGGCAGGTCGCGGGCGATGTCGGGGCGGAACCAGGAGAGCAGCAGCCATTCGGTCGCCTTCAGCTTGCTGATGCCGGGCAGGTCCGGGTGATCGACCTTAATGCTCTGCTTGCCGTGCAGGCGCAGCAGCAGGAAGCGCGCGTAGGTGTCGAGTGGCTTGATGCGGCCGCCCTCCTGAACGGGCAGGGACTGGAAGGCGGCAATCACCTCCGGGTCACGCAGCAGGGCGGGATCGGTCTGCTGCGCGGGCAGCAGGACGGCGACGGAAAGCAGCAGGGCGAGAAGGGTTTTCATGCGCGGGTCAGGCGGTTTTGGACTGCAGGGCGCGCCGCAGGAAGCGGACGAGGTGCATGAGGAAGTGCAGGCAGAGGCCGAAGGCGACCGCGACGCAGCTCCACAGCGGCCACTGGTCGGAGGGGTTCTTGGCAACGGTGAACACGGACTGCTCGCCGTTGGCGCCCTGGCTGAAGCTGGCTTGGTAAACGACGTAGCCCTGGTCGCGCACGGGCACGTTCATGGTCACCACCTTGGGTTCCTCGCGGCCGTCGGTGATCTTGGTGACATGGCTGGTGTATTTGCGCGCCTTCATCGTCCCGGGGTGCAGTTCGCGCTGGAAGTCCTCGAGGCGGATGGCGAAGGGCAGCTTCCACTTCATGCGGGCGAGGGCGAAGGTGTAGGCGCTGCCGCCGGCGTCGACGGTGAAGGGTTCGGCGGCGCGTTCCCAGAGGATGGCCTTCTGTTCGGCACCGTCCTTGATCTTGACGGTGATCTCAAGGGCCGAGGTGTTCGCCTCGTCCTCCTTGGCGTTGCTCACCTCCTGGATGCGGTAACCTTCGATGGAACCGGCCTCGTCCGACTGCACGACGTTGGCGTTGCGGCGATAGCCGGTGACCTGGACTTCGAAGGGCAGGTCGCCCGCGTGGAAGACGCGCGCCTTGCCGGGGGCGAGATCGGCGAAGTGCCGCATCGGGATGACGCGCGCGGCGGGCTCGCCCTTGCCGGCGGCATCAAAGCGGCGGATCTCGAGAATGCGCTCGTGGTAGCTCTGGTATTGGTCGCTGGCCTGGCCTTCAAAGAGAGGCATGGCACCCTCGGTCTTGAACAGGAAGCTGACGAAGCCGGCGGCGAGCATGAACAGGATGGCCAGGTGGGAAATGAGCACGCCGATGGTTCGCCAGCCCTTACGAATGCGGATGACGGCACCGCAGAGCATGTTGAAAAACAGGGCGACCATGAGCAGGCCGCCACCGGGCAGCGGCACCGGCAGCACCATGTCGCCAAGATGGAAGTCATGGATCAACCACCAGGAGTCGAAGTATTTCCGCTGGCTGTCGAGCAGGCCGAGATCCTTCTGGGCCACGGTGCCCAGATAGGTGATCAGCAGGAGAAAGGAGAGCACGACGACCGCCAGTCCATAGGAGGACAGGAAGGCGAACAGGCGCGCGGGGAGGGAGGCGGGCTTGGCGGACATGGGGGTGGCGGCCGTCACTGCGGCATGCGGAGTTTGAGGGAGGCGACGAATTCCTCAAAGGCGGCGGTGTTCGTCACGACCAGGGCCTTCGGGCCGACCATCTTCACAAACAGGCCGGCCTCGCCAAGGCTGGCGATGATGCCGATGAGGCGGTGATCGGCCTTTGCCTCGGTGGCCCCAACGTTGGTGTAGGCGCCGTCGACCTCGACGAAGACCCCCTGGATGCCCATGAGCACCTTCTTCGGGAGTTGCTCGAGCGCGGCCTCGTCCAACTCCGGCTGGCCCATCTGCTTGCGCCAGCGGTTGACGTTGGCAAGGACGCCGCCGGCTCCTCCGGGCAGCATGGCGAGGTAACATTCACCCTCGCCGTTTGGGCCAAAGGTGAGGTTGACCGGGCGCATCTGGCTGCGCTCGGCGCGTGCCCAGCCCTCGGGAGTCTTCCAGGACAGGCGCTCGTCGCCGAAACGCTCCTGCGCATAGGCATGCAGTTTCGGGGTGGCCTCGTATTGGGAGATCTCGCGGGTGTGCGTGATTTCCATGCGCGTGCCGATGCGCTCACAGGAGGACAGGGCGGCGCAAAGGGCCAGGGCGGACGCGCCGCGGCGAAGAAAGGAAAACATCATGGGGGTACAATACAAACGAACGAACGCCGTCCGGCTTGGGTTGGCCGAATGACGGCGTTCCTGACATGGCGCAGGAAAGGCCTGCGCGCCAGTCTCACTTGGCCTTGGCAGCCGGGGGCTGGTCGGCCGGTTTGGCCGCCGGTTTGGCCGGGGCGGGCGGCGTGTCCGCCTTCTTGGCTTCCGGTTTCGGCGCGGCGGGTTTCGCGGCCGCCGGTTTCGTTTCAGCGGGCTTGTTGGCCGGCGTCGCGGGCTTCGCGGCGGGTTTGGTCTCGGCCTTCTTGGGCTCTTCCTTCTTCGGCTCCTCCTTTTTGGCCGGGGCAGGCGGCGGAGCCGGAGGCGGGGCGGTCAGTTTGGCGATCTCCGCCTCGCTCAGGCCAAGGTTCACTTTCAGGCCGGGCAGCTTGCCCTCCAGGGCCTTGGCGCCGACCTGGGTGACGCCGGTCTGCCAGGCGAACAGCTTTTTCAAGCCCTTGGCGGTGGCGAGCTTGGCCACGCCGGCATCCGTGGTCTTGGTACCGTAGAGGTTGAGGTATTCCAGGTTCTGCAGGCCGGCAATCTGGGCGAGGCCGGTGTCGCTGACCTTGGTGTTCTCCAAGTGCAGGCGCTCCAGTGCCGTCATCTTGGCCAGGGTGGCGGCCCCGGCGTCGGTGACCCGGCTGCGCGCGAGGTCGACCCAGACGAGGTGCTTGGCAATCGGTTCCAGCAGGGCCAGTTCCTTGTCGCCAAATTTGTCAGTCGCATTGATGACGCTGAGGCGCAGTTGCTCGGTGTCCTGGGCCAGCGGCATCAGGCTGGCATTGAGGGCCTGAATCTTGGCGCTGATCTCGGCGATCTGCTTTTTCTCGGCATCGGTGAGCGGAGCCGGCTTCTCCTTGGCGGGAACGGCGACCTTGGTGTCCGCCTTCGGCAGGCCCTTGGCGAGCAGGACGGCGAGCGCAGCCTCGATTTCCGGCGTCGGCTTGGAGGCGGCGACTGTGGCGCTTTCCGAAGCCCCCGAGGCGATCCACCATTTCAGAATGGCCAGCTCCGCCTTGGTGACCTGCGGCTCATCATCGGGCGGCATGTGCTCGTCGTCATCGACTGGCAGAAGGATGCGCACGAGCATGAGGCTGTCATCCGGCTTGCTGGCAACGACCGTAGTGCCCCCCTCGCTGCCCCCCTTGAGGATGGCGGCGAAGTCGTGCAACTGCAGCTTGCCCTTCTTCTTCTCCTCGCCGTGGCAGCTGACGCACTTGGCGGCCATGATCGGGGCGACGACGTCGCGGTAGACCACGGCCTTGGCGGCGAGGGCCGGATCCAGCTTGGCGGCTGCGGGTTTCGCGGCTGCGGGTTTGGCCTCCGGCTTCGCGGCGGGAGCGGTAGGCTTGGCGCCTTCGGCGGGCTTCGCGGCCGGCGCGGCGGCGATCACTGGGGTCGGCTTGGCGTCGTCCTCGGCGGTCCAGCCCGTGTTGACGTGGGCGTCCGGCACTTTGGCCTTGAGTTGGGCGACTCCGGCCTTGGTGACACCGGTCTGCCAGAGGTAGAGTGCTTTCAACTTGCCGAGACCGGCGAGCTTCTGCAGGCCGGCGTCGGTGACCTTGGTGTTGTAAAGGTTGAGGTATTCCAGCGAGGTCAGGCCGGCGAGGTGGGCGAGACCGGCGTCGCTGATGCCAGTGTTCTCCAGATGCAGTTCGTTGAGGTTTTTCATCGCCGCGACCGCCTTCAGGCCGGCGTCGGTGACCTTGGTGCGGGCGAGATCAAGTGAGGCGATCTTGTCGGCCACCGGGGCCAGCGGTGCCAGACCGGCGTCGGTGAAGTCTTTGGCGACGTTGAGGGCGGTGAACCGCCAGGCCTTGCCGTCGGCCGCCACCGGCATGAGCAAGGCACCTGCGGCGTTGACCTGATCAACGGCGGCTTTCAGGGCCGGATCGGCGGCAGGCTGGGCTTGGGTGAAGCCGGCCAGCAGAATCAGGGTGAGGAGAGGGAGGGTCGGACGCATAGGGACGGGTTGGGGGAAAAAGAATTCGTCAGGAGGCGGGGCGACCTTTCAAAAGAGCGTCGACGGTGATTTTCAGGCCGTCGGGGAATTTGGCGTCGTCGATGCGCAGGCTTTCAGAGGCCCCCTCCTGAATCCACCAGCGGAACAGGGCGATTTCCTCGGCGGTCATCTGCTCCTTGCCCTCCGGCGGCATGTGCTCGTCGTCGTCCTCGGGCAGCAGGATGCGCTGCAGGGCAAGGCTTTCATCTGGCTTGCCCGGGACCAGACCGGCGCCGCTGTCGCCGCCCTGGACGAGCATGGCGTGGCTGTCCATGCGCAGGTCACCCTTGGATTTGTCCTCGTTGTGGCAGTTGTTGCACTTTGCATCAAAGATCGGCATGAGCAGATCCTGGAACACAAGTCGGTTGTCGCCCGAGGGAGGTGCTGGCGTTTGGGCGGGGGTCGGGGCTGGCGACGGCGCAACGACGGCGGTGGGTTCTGCCTTGGGCGATTCCGCAAAGCTGAGCAGCCACTTTTCCATGCCGATCATCCCGCTTTTCAGGGGTTCGGGGGCGTGCTCGGTGAGGTGCTTGCTGCCATGGCTCATGTTGCCGCCAAAGTGCGCGCCCAGGCCCATGAGACCGAAGGACAGGAAAAACAGGGCCCGGTAGGCGTGCATCAACTCGCGGTTGTCACGCCCCATGGCGAGCAGTCGGACGACGAGGGCGAGAAGGACGCCGGTGGTGCCGATCAGGGCGAGGGTCTGATGCAGGTTGAAATTGCCGCCCTCGTAGCCGCCCTCCCGCGAGAGCAGGATGCCGGCGATGACGGCAAGGACAGCCCCCCCGGCACCGACCAGCAGGGTGAGCAGGGCGGCGCTGCCGAGTTTTTCCTCGCCATCGCGGGTCAGGCAGCCCATTTCCATCAGGCAGAGCAGGGCGAGGGCGCCGACGGGCAGGTGCAACAGGATGGGGTGGAAGCGGCCGATGAAGAGCAGGAGGGAGGACACTTCGCCTTCGACCGGCTCATACCGAGGAGGAAAGGCCAGCAGTGCGGCGATGTAGCTAAAGATGAACAGCAGCGTCAGCAGCCAACTGCCTGTACGAGAAGGTGCGGAGGAGAACACGGGAGTGGAAGGGCCGGGGGTTACGGGAAAATACGCAGGCTTGATGGGGCTTTGTTCACGCGATGCTTGCGCAAAGCTGCCCGGATCATGGCGAATTCAAGCTGGCGCGCCAGTGACCGGCGATGGCGCTGGCGAGTTCGGAGGCGGCGGTCAGGGCGTGCGGTGCGGCATGGACCCAGCCCGGCAGCACGCCCCAGGCACAAACGAGGCAGATCACGGCCAGGCCCGGCCTGCCGCGCGACGCGATGGCGGTGGCGAGGCCGGTCATTAGCAGTCCGCCGCCGCAGGCCACCGGCCAGGCCCAGGGCGCGGCGGCGGGCACGGCGATGATGATCATGGCAAGCACCAGAACCACCGTGGCCGTGCGGTAGCGGTTCATGGCGGCCCGATGCCGCGCCTCGGACAGGGCGCGCTGCTCGTCGCGCTCGCGCATCGTCAGCCGGTTGCCGGACAGGAAGCCTGGGTCGGAGAGCATGCCGGGGATCGATGAGGTGCGGCTAGAGCAGGGTGTCGTAGGCGCGGCCGTCCTTCTTCTGGAAGAAATTGATGAAGGCGCGGTTCACGGTCGCGTAGCCGCCGGGGGTGGGATAGTTGCCGCTGAAGTACCAGTCGCCATACTCGGGCCCGAGGGCCTCGTGCAGGTTGGGGATGGTCTGGAAGATGACCTTCAACTCTCCCTTCCAGGGGGTTTGCTGCGGCGAGACAAGTTCGGCGATCTTGGCGGAAATCTCCTCGTCGGTGAAGCCGGCATAAATCGCCTTCACGGCGTTGCCCATCTGGTCACGCGGCTTTTTCAGCTCGTCCTCGCAGGCCTGGCAGACCTCGCGCAGGATCGAGCGGTTGCCACGCTCGCGGTGCAGTTCGACCGCGGCCTGGAAGGCGATGAACTTGCCCAGCTCCGACATGTCGATGCCGTAGCAGTCGGGGTAGCGGATCTGCGGGGCCGTTGAGACAACGATGATGCGCCGCGGATTGGTGCGCGCCAGGATGCGCAGCAGGGAGGTGCGCAGGGTGGTGCCGCGGACAATGGAGTCGTCGATCACCACCAGGTTGTCCTGCGGGGTGACGACCCCGTAGGTGATGTCATAGACGCTCGACACCATCTGGTCGCGGCCGTTTTCCTGGGCGATGAAGGTGCGCATCTTGATGTCCTTGTGCGCGATCTTCTCGGCTCGCGGCCAGTTGCGCAGCACGAGGTCGTCGAGCGCCGCCTCGTCAAAGGAGCCCTCCTGAATCATGCGTAGCAGGGCGTCCTTGACCTCCTGCCGGCGCGATTTGCGGAGGCCGTCCAGGAAGCCGTAGTAGGCGGTCTCGGCGGTGTTGGGGATGAAGCTGAGCACGGTGTGCTCGAAGTCGTTGTCGATCGCTTCAATGAGCTGCGGCACCAGGCACTCGCCCAGGCGCTTGCGCTGGTGGTGTATGGCCGAGTCGTTGCCGCGCGAAAAGTAGATGCGCTCGAACGAACAGGGTGTGGGTGGGCGCGGGTCGGTGAAGGGCGCGACCGTCAGGCCGCCATCCGCCTTCATCACCGCCACGCAGCCGGGTTCCAGCTCGCGCACATCCTCCTCGCCGATTTCGAACACCGACATCAGGGCGACCCGCTCCGAGGCGAAGGCAAGCACCTCGTCGTCCTCATAGACAAAGCAGGGGCGGATGCCGTTCGGATCGCGCATGACGAACAGGTCGCCGTTGCCGATGACGCCGACAATCGCGTAGCCGCCGTCCCAGAGCGCGGCCGAGCGCTGGATGATGCCGACCACGTCGAGGCGCTCGCTGATGTGGCGGGGAATTTCCTCGCCCGGCACGCCGGCGTCCCGCAGTTCGTGGTAGAGGGCGGTGTGCGCCTCGTCGAGCTGGAAGCCGATCTCCTCCAGCACGGTCTGGGTGTCGGTGGAAAACACCGGGTGCTGACCCCGCTGCATCATCACCTGGTTGAGCGCGGCGGTGTTGGTCAGGTTGAAATTGCCCATCACCATCAGGCTGCGCGTCGGCCAGGTCGTGCGGCGCAGGTAGGGATGCAGGCTGGCCTTGCCGAAGCTGCCCGAAGTTCCGTAGCGCAGGTGGCCGATGTTGATCTCGCCCGCCATCTCAAACTCGCGCTTGATCGCCTCCGGATCCTCCTCAAAGGGCGGCAGTTCGCGGCCGGTCTCATGGCGCTCCTGCCGGCGCTGCTCGTCGATCCGCCGGGCGATGCGCTTGTATTCCTTGCGCAGGTCGGCGAACACCTCGCCCATCTGCTCGACCGAGGTGTCGGAACGCTCGCGAAAGAGGTAGGGCGCCCCCGGTGGCATGTTGAGCTTGCAGCAGCCGATGCCAATGCCGTCCTGACCCCGGTTGCGCTGTTTGGTCATCAGCGCGGCCAGCATGTTGAAACCATAGAGCGAGGTCCCCTTGGTCTCCTGATAGTAGGCCAGGTCTTTCTTCAGACGGACAACGGCAATGCCGCATTCGTGTCGGATGGGGTCGCTCATGCAGGGGAGCGCCCATCCTTCTCCGCGATTGCCGGGAGCGCAAGACATGAGGCGCTTTTTTCCCACGCGATGGCGTTCCGCACCAAGCCAAGGTGCAAGCTCGAAAACGTTTTGGAAAAGCGCGCCCCGCGAATTGGAAGGACCCGCGCTTTTGCAAATTTTCACGCCCGATCGCGCCGATGCATGACCTGCCTCAAACTTCCGGGTGCGAATCCGGGGCGGGATCCTTGTTGCAAATATCACAACGCCAGTGGATTGCGTATCTTTTTGAAATTTCATAACTTGACAGGGGGCGATCGATGAACACTCTGCGCGCCCCTCGGACCGGCAGCCTGCCGTCGATTCGGGTGTGACCAACCACCCCCTCCATCATTGCGTCGTTTCCTTCTCTGCCTCGCCCTGTTGCCCTCCCTCGCCGCGGCACAAATCAAAACCAGCTCCCCAGCTTCGGACCCCCAGGTGCGACAGACGACCGTCCTTGAGGGCGTCCGCACGACGGCATATACCCATACGGAAAGGGACCACATCAAGTATGGTGCCCGCACCGCCGCCGGCACGGCCCTGAAGTTTGGCAACATCCGCAGCGCCGCCGCCGACTGGTCGATCTATCCGGTCGGCACGGTGTTCCAGATCGAGGGCAACCCGGCCGTCTACGTCGTTGATGACTATGGCTCGGCCCTCGTCGGCACGCGCACGATCGACCTCTACAAGCCTTCGTTGTCCTATGTCAGCCGCTGGGGCGTGCGCCGGGTCAACATCACCATCCTCAAGTGGGGCAGCTACGCGAAGAGCCTGGCCATCCTCAAGCCGCGCGAAAACAAGGCCCTGCACGTGCGCCAAATGGTCGCCCGCCTCGAGGCCCGCTCGGCCTGAGGACCGAACGCTGCCTGTGCGGCTGCCAGCTTTGGCCGCCGATCACTTGCCGACCCGGAACAGCTTGTCCTGGGTGCGGATGAACAGGGCGCCGTCGGCCACGGCAATGCTGCTGCGCACGCTGCTGGCGTCGCCGTTCGGCTTGGTGCCGTCGCCCATGGCATTGACGGACAGCAGCTCAAACTGGCTGCCGCCGGCGCGGACGACGTAGACTTCGCCCCAGAAATTGGTCATGTAAACCTTGCCGTCGGCCACGGTCGGGCTGCCCTCGAACTTGGCCTTGCTGCCCAGGTCGCCCTGCCAGACCAGCTTGCCGGTCTTTGCCACAGTGCAGCTCAGGCTGCGGCGGTCGCTGTCGAGCACGTAAAACTTGCCGTCATGATAGGCGGGGGTCGAGACATCGCTGCTGGCTTCCTTGGGGTCGGAGACCCAGGCGACCTCAGCCGTGCCGGTGGCACCGAGCTTGACGGCGTAGACCGGGTTCTTCTTCGGCGCGCAGGCCAGGGCAATGCCGTCACCGGCGACGACGCTTGGTACCAGGCGCCAGTGGCCGATCTTCTCGGCGTTCCAGGTGCCCCAGCGCCACAGCTCCTTGCCGGTGGCGGCGTCATGACCAGTGATGCAGTCACCGCCGACGATGAGCAGCTGGCGCTGGCCGTTGACGTCGTGGGTGACGGGCGAGGAGAAACCCTCCAGGCTTTCGGCCACCGCGTCGGCGGGGCGCACGACCTTCCACAGGTCTTTGCCGGTGGCTGGATCAAGAGCCAGAATGTAGGAGGCCATGTCCTTGCCCGGGGTGCCCTTCTGCACGCCCTGGAAGTCGAAGACCTCGTCGCGCTGCAGCACCTGTATGTACAGTTTTCCGCCGTCGAGCAACGGGCTGCTGCCGTAGGTCCACTGGGTGCCAAAGGCGCCATGCGTCTCCTTCAGGTCGCGTTTCCACTGCAGCTGGCCCGAGAGGTCATAGGCGGCGACCACGGCGTCGGCGAACAGGAAGACGACGCGCTCGCCGTCGGTCGCCGGGGAGGGGGAGGCCAGGTTGCTCTTGTTGTCCCACTGCAACCCCCCCTCGGACACGGTCTGGCGCCAGAGTTCCTTGCCTGTCTTGGCGTCGTAGCAGAGGCCGACCAGTTTCTGTTCAGCGGCGATCGGAGCGGTCAGGAAGACTTTGTCACCCCAGACCACCGGCACCGAGGCCGACATGCCGGGCACGTCCGCAGCCCAAGCCACGCCTTCGGAGCGACTGAACTTCACCGGCAGGCCGGTCTCCGGGCTGGTGCCGTTCTGGGCGGGGCCACGCCAGTTGGGCCAGTTTTCCGCGTGGGCGGGAGCGACGGCGGCAAGGGCGAGCAGGGCGAGGAGGCGGGTGGCTTTCATGCGTGTGAAGGGGAAGTGAAACGGCCTGCCTTGTCGAGAGATTTCAGGATGAATAGAGGAATCGCCGGCCGTGCGTGCTAAGATCCTGTCTTCATCCCGCATCCTTGCGCTTTCCTCTTGGCGCGGTTGGCGGCGGCATGGTAAAGCGGTGACATCGCCATGAAGCCCGAGTCCCTGCAGCACCTGCTCATTTCCGCCTCGGCGGGCTCGGGCAAGACCTGGCAGTTGGTGCGCCGGCACCTGCACCTGCTGGCGCTGGGCGAGGCCCCGGAGCGGATCGCGGCGATGACCTTCACCCGCAAGGCGGCGGGCGAGTTCTTCCAGCGCATCCTGCGCCGGCTCGCCGAACTCTCGGAGCATCCGGAGCAGGCGGCCGCCTACTTCAGCGACTGCACGCCGCCGGTCCCGGCCGAGGCCGATTTTCGACGGGTGCTGCGGGAGGTCACCCGCCGCCTGCACCGCCTGCGCCTGGGCACGCTCGACAGTTTTTTTGCCTCGGTGACCGCCTGCTTTCCCCTGGAACTTGGCCTCGGCGCCAGCGCCCGCGTCATGGACGAGGCGGAGACCGCCCATGCGGGCCGCGCCGCCCTCGACGCGCTGATCGAACGCCTGCATGCCGACGCCGATGGCGCCGCCCTCCGCCGGCTCATGGAGGGCCACAAGCAGGCCACCTTCGGCGCCGAGGAAAAACGCGTCGATGAATCCCTCATGGACCTCACCCGCGCCTGGCTAGCGCTCTGGGAAGATTGCGATCCCGGGCGACCCCTGCGCGGTTGGGGCGACCTTGCGGCGCTTGAAGCTTCGAAGGAGGAACTGATCCCCGTGGCGGACCTTGCCGCGGCGGTCCGCGCCGCCTTCGTGCCCGGTGAGAAGGGGCGGGATCTGCTCGAGGAAACCCTCGTGCAGGTGCTCGAAACCGTTCCAGCCCAGAGTTTGCCGAAGCGGGTCAAGGAACTGCTCGACAAGCTTGAACCCCTCTGGGAGGACCTGCCGCGCGGCACGGCGGTGCTGATGTGGAATCGTGCCAAGGTCACACTCACCCCCGAGGCCGGCCGCGCCTGGCGCGCCCTCGCGGAAGGCCTGCTTCGACGCGAACTCGTTGCCCGCGCCGAACGCACCCGCGGTCTGGCGCAAATCCTTGACCTCTACGCCAGGGAATACGCCATCCAGGTGCGTGAGCGCGGCCGGTTGTCCTTTGCCGACGTCCAGCGCCTGCTCGCCCGCGCGGCCGAGGAGAGGTCGCCCTGGCTGGGCGCTGGAGGTGGCGAACTCTGGTTCCGGCTCGACGCCCGCCACGACCAGTGGATGCTCGACGAATTCCAGGACACCAGCCGCAAGCAGTGGCGCATCGTTAGCAGCCTCGTCGATGAAGTCCTTCAGGACGAGAGCGGTCGCCGCAGCTTCTTTGCGGTCGGCGACCCCAAGCAGTCGATCTACCTCTGGCGCGAGGCCGAGCCGGAACTGTTTGCCGACATCCTCGCGGCCTATCCGGCCCGTGCCGACGGTGGCGGTCTGCACCAGCAGCCACTCAGTGTCTCCTTCCGCAGTGCCCAGTCGGTGCTCGACATGGTCAACGCGGTGTTTGGCGACCCTGCCGCGCTCGCCGGGTTGCTGCCGGCCGGCAGTGTCGAGGGCTTCCGTTTTCAGGCTCATCACGCGGCGAAGGCTCACCTGCGCGGCCATGCCGCCCTCGTGTCTCCGGCAAGCGAGGAGCAGGACCAGGCGGACCTCGCCGCCGCCCTGCTTCGCCGGGTCGATCCACTGCGCCGCGGACTCAGCTGCGCCATCCTCGTCCGCCAGAACAAGGACGCCCACGAACTCGCTGAACGCCTGCGCGAGAGCACCGGTTTCGATGTCGTCTGCGAGGCCGACCAGCATCCCTGCACGGACAACGCGGTCACTCTCGCCCTGCTGTCGCTGCTCGCCCTTGCCGCCCATCCCGGCGATGAAAAGGCGCTCGGTCACCTGCGCATGACGCCGCTCTGGCCCTGCATCGATTCGGACGGACACGGCTGGAGCCAGACCGCGCAGGACATTCTGGCAAGGGTGCTGGATCACGGGGTCGCCGGCTTCATGGAAGTCTGGACGCCGCGCGTGCTGGCGGTCGTGCCCGACCTCGACGCCTTCCACCGGCGCCGCCTGGCGCAGATGGCCGACATCGCCGCCGAATACGATGCCGGCAGCAGCCGCTGCCTCGACGGCTTCCTGCGCTTTGCCCGCGAATACCCCCTGCGCACCCGCGGCCCGGCCCGCTCCATCCAGGTGATGACGGTGCATGCCTCCAAAGGGTTGGAATTCGACATCGTCCTGCATCTCGTCCACAACCGCGCCATGGATGCCGTGCGCGATGAGCGACTCGTGGCCAGTCGCGATGCCGAGGGTGTGCACTGGGTGCTGGAAACTCCCCCCCGCGCCTGCGCCCGACTCCTTCCGGCCCTGAAGGAACAATTCGAACAGGCGGGAAAACGCGCCGCCTTTGAGTCGCTCTGCCGACTCTACGTCGCCATGACCCGCGCCAAGCACGGGCTCTACATTCTAGCCAAACAGGCGCCCAAGGTTGGCACGGCGATGAACGAGGCGAAATTCCTGCGCGATCTGCTCGGGGGAGGCACCCCGCGCGATCTCGATGAAGGCCTGCGCATCGAATGGGAAACCGGGGATCCAGACTGGTTCACGGACCGCAAGCCGGCTGCGCCGGTGGTCGCCACGCCTGCCGCCGCTCCCCCGCCTCCCCCGCTCGGACCGCTGCTGCGCGCCACCCAGCCACTGCCGCGTCGTCGCACACCCTCCGGCGAGGAAACTTTTCGCGTGCCCGGCCGCGTTCTCTTCGGCGCGGGGCGATCGCCAGGCCGCCGCCTCGGCACCCTCGTTCATGAGTTGTTTGCCGAGGTCGAGCACCTGGAGGCACCGGCCGATCTCGAGGCGCGCTGGCTGGCTCGCGGACTGGTCAGCGCCGAAGACCTGGCTGGCACCGGCGACCCGATCGCCCAGGAAGCACTGCGCCAGGTGCGCGGTGTGATGGCGGACCCTGATTGTCAGAAGGTATTTTGCCCTGCCGGCCCTGTTTGGCGCGAGCGATCGTTTGATCTGCTGGTCGGGGGCGACTGGATTTCAGGTACTTTCGACCGAGTTCAGCTTGAACTCGATGGCGAAGGGCGACTGCAGGGGGCCTGGATTATCGATTTTAAGACGGACGAAATCCTCAATGGCGCGACAAAATTAGAGAAATGTCGGGGCTATGCTCCGCAAATCGCCTTGTATCGCGGCGCGATAGCCCGTCTCACAGGTCTGCCCGCGGAGGCCGTGCGTGCAAGCCTGCTTTTCACGCGTGGTCCTATGCAGGTCGCCATGGAGTTGTAGATTAAATATGTTTTAACAAAGCCCGCAAAATCCTCTCGACTCGCGAGATTTTTTTTTTATTGTTTAAACAATCAATATAATAAGAAAAAACTTTATGAATTAATAAAGGGCGTTGAGTTCAGTGATAGACTACGTTTTCGATATAGACACAGCTCGGGCCTGCCTGATTTTGTTTCTTGGCTCCATTATGCTGGGAGTGCCAAAATTTTTGGGTTTGTTGAACGCAATCAAATGCCAAATCAGTGACGACATGCTTCGGATCTGTCGCGGTCGAAGCTGCTTGCATCAGTTTCCACTCAAGGATCTAGATCTTCGCAATATTTTCCTGACTGACCTGACTTTTGATCCCGGCAAGCGTCCGCGTCGTCGACTGAATAAAACTGGTTTTTTCAAGCGCGGCATCGACTGGTATGAGCTTCGCAACGGCGATCGTGCCTTGGTCTTCATTACGAATCCCAGAAGCGTCTTGTACATCCCGACTCGGTTGGGTTTTACTATTTTGATGAGTGTCGATAATTCCACACAGCTGCTCAACCAGCTGCGTAGGGCTCAGTCTGGTGATGCAGAGTGACTTGGGAAGTAACATGGATAGTAGCAGTGGAAGTAAACCAACTGGTCTATGGGTCACTGGACCGCATTCCTTCTGGCCGAACTTTCCTTGACCGCTTCCCCGAGTGTGGCCGGGATTTGCCCGCGGCCAAGTGCAAGAATTTCTCCAACTCCACCGCCAGGAAGCACAAGAAGGCAAAAAATGCGATCAGGAACCAAGTGCGCGCTTCCAAGGGCGTGGTGTGAAACAGCCGGTTCATCACCGGTG
>JAUREI010000283.1 GCA_030827515.1 Prosthecobacter sp.
ACCTGATGTACCTGAACTGGGCGGAGAAACTCAACTGCGAGTATTGCGGCTATGCCAACGGCGTGCTTGCCTGCGCGACGGAGATCGCCGCGCGCACCGAGCAGTACTGGTGTCCAATCAAGCATGCCCTGCGCCTGAAGTCGATGCACAGCCGCTATCGCTACTTTTTCGACTACGGCGATGCCGAACAGTATCGCCGGCAGATCGAGCAGGTGCGGCGCTCCTTTGAGGACATTGTTGAGGAGGGGCAAAAGTCCTCGCCGCCGGAACCTTGAGGCTGGGCTTGCCCCCCGCCTCGGCCGCGTGCACCGGTGGGCTCATGCGCCGACTCGACCAGATGCTCTCCGCCTTCGGCCTCTGCCCGCGCCGGCAGGCGGCCGACTGGGTCGCGGCCGGCCGGGTCTGCATCGACGGCGTGCCGGCCCGGCGCGCCGATCAGAAGGCGGACCCGCACGCGGTGACGGTCGACGGGGAACCGCTGGAGGCGCCCGACGGCCTGGTGGCCCTGCTGCACAAACCGGTCGGCTATGTCTGCACCCATGCCGAGGGTGAGGGAACAACGATTTACGAACTGCTGCCCGCCCGGTGGCTGTCGCGCCAGCCACCGGTGACCAGTGCCGGCCGGCTCGACAAGGACACCAGCGGCCTGCTGCTGGTCACGGATCGAGGCGATCTCGTCCATGCCCACACCTCGCCGAAGTCACGCCTGGAAAAAGTCTATGAGGTCGGCGTCGACCGCGACCTCGACCCGGCCCTGGTGGAGGTCTTTGCCGCCGGCAGCCTGACGCTGCGCGGCGAAACCACGCCCTGTCGGCCTGCGCGACTCGTGATCACCGGACCGCGCAGCGCCGAGTTGACCCTCACCGAGGGGCGTTACCATCAGGTGCGGCGCATGTTCGCCAGCCAGGGCTGGCATGTCGAGACCCTGCATCGCAGCCGCATTGGCGAATACACCCTCGACGGCCTGGAGCCCGGCCAGTGGCGCCTGTTGTAAGGCTCAGCCGCGCGCGCGTTTTTCCTCCAGCGCCCGTTCGAGCACGCGCAGGGTGTCGCGCACGTTGTGTTCCAGCTCAAGCGGGAAGGGACAGCTCACCGGTCGCACCTCGGGTCGCGCCCTCCAATGGCGCACCGCCGCCTCCAGGGCGCCGGTGTCGGCCGGTTCGGCGAGCACGTGGCCGTTGACGCCCTCGACCACCCATTCGGCGGCACCGTTGAAGCGACTCGTCAGCACCGGCAGACCGGCGGCGAGCGCCTCCAGCACGACGTTCGACCCCGGTTCATAGATCGGCAGGAAGGTGAAAAGATCGGCGGCGGCATAGGCGTCCTCAACCCGCGCCATTGGTCCGGCGAGAATCACATTCGACGGCTTGCGCAGCAGGCGGCCCTTGCCCACGACGACGAGGCGCAGGCGGGGCTCGCTCCGCTCCAGGCGCGCCATGAGGCGCAGCAGGAAATTCAGGCCCTTGCGCTCCCAGCCGGAGCCGACAAAGAGCAGCACGAAGTCGTCGGGCCGCAGGCCGAGCGCCTGGCGGGCGGCCTCGCGGTTGCCTTGGCGAAAGCGGTCGGCATGGATGCCGTTTCGGACGAGATGCAGGCGCTCCGCGGGGAAGGGGAAGCGCGCGAGAATTTCGTCGCGCACCATCGAGGAATTGGCGATGACATGGCGGGTGACCGCCGGATCGAAGGTGCGTTTTTCCAGCGCCAGCATCTGGCGGTGAAAGGCGCCGCGACCGACCCACCAGCGCCGCCACCAGGGCGCGTAGCGCCGCCGCTGCTCGAGCCAGACGGCATGCACGCCGTCGCCAGCGCGGTAGACGTCCTGGGAAAAGGTGCGTTCCAGGCTGAAGACGAGGTCGTGGCCGCCGGCCGCCACCTGGGTGGCCACGGCTTCGGCAAAGCGCAGGTTGCGCGTGCCGCGCGGGGCGTTCACCGGCACGCGGTGCAGGGTGACCCCCTCCGGCGTGCCCTTCCAGGCTTCGGCGTAGAGGTGCGTTTCATGACCGGCCTGCGCCAGCGCCGCGATGAGTCGCTGCAGGTAGAGTTCCGCCCCTCCGGTGGCGGCGAAATGCCGGCGGATGAGGGCGAGATTCATGCGGCGGACACGGATGGGGCGGGACGGCGGGCGAAAAACACCCGCGCACTCTCGGCGACGCCATAGGCGCTCTCCTGCTGGGAGAGGTCGTCGGTCTGGATGCGGAGGTCGGCCAGTTCGCGATACAGCGGCCCGCGTTCCTCGAGCAGCCGGTGCAGCTTGGTCTCGGGCGGTTCGCCGTCGCGCAGCAGCGGCCGGTCGTTGTTGCCGGCGGTGCGACGGGCGAGCAGGGCGGGGGCGGCCTCCAGCCAGGTGAGGAAACCGAGGTGGCGGAGCAGCGGCCGGTTGCGCGCCTGGGTGACGATGCCGCCCCCGGTGGCAATGACGCAGTGACGCTTGCCCAGCAGGCGGCGCAGGACGGCGGATTCGCGCGCGCGGAAACCGGCTTCGCCCTCGCGCGCGAAGATTTCGGGGATCGAGCAGCCGGCGGCCTCGATGAGCAGGTGATCGGTGTCGACGAACTGGAAGCCGAGCATGTTCGCGACGATGCG
>JAUREI010000143.1 GCA_030827515.1 Prosthecobacter sp.
ATGCCGACCGTCCCGCCATCGACTCGCTGCTCGCCGCCATGAAAACCCGGGGCGACGGCCTGCGCAGCCTGCTCGAGGAACTGGTGCTCAGCGACACCTTCGCGCGACCCTGAACCGGAGGTTTCAACCCAGCTGATGCAACCGGCGGTATTCGCTCGTGGAACAGCCGGTGACGGCCCGAAAGGCCCGGGTGAAGGCGCTGTGATCGGCGAAACCACAGTTCAGGGCGATCTCGGCAATCGGCGCGTTGCCTTCCAACAACAGGCGCGATCCCGCGGAAATGCGTGTCTTGGTGATCAACTGCATGGGGCTGATGCCATGGATGCGCTTGATCAAACGGGCAAAGCGCGCCGCACTCATGCCGGCTTTTTTGGCGAGCGACGACGGGCTGAGTGGCTGGTCGAACGACTTTTCAAGGTGGCGCAACGCCCGCTCGACGCCGGCCGGCACCTCCCCCAGGCTCAACCGCACCGTCAGGTCCTTGGAAATGCCGATCAATCCGGTGATTCGCCCCTGCTCGTCACGCACCGGAATCTTGCTGGTGAGTCCCCAGACCGGCACGTTGGGACGGCGCCAGAACAATTCCAGGCGCTCGATGATCGGTCGACCGGTGCGCAGCACCTGCGCGTCCTGCTCGGTGGGCACCAGGCCGAAGTCGCCGGGACAGACGTCGCGCGGGCGCCGGCCGATCATCTCCGACTTGTGGGACAAGCCATGCCGCTCGACCAGCGAATGGTTCACCACCCGGTAGCGGCCCTCGGCGTCCTTGATGAAAAACGCCGTGTCATGCATCAGATCGGCGATCTGCTCCATGTAGCGCGTGTCCATCAGGAAACCCGGGGATCGGCCTGCATCGCTGGATGGCTCCTGATTCATGTTCATCATGCAAGACGGTCGGGAAAGATTGCTTCATGCAGCGCCTCGCGCAAAGTCCGAAGACGGGATTGTGCCGGTTTGACAACCGTGGCTGGGCAACCCGGTCAAGACCGGCCGTGCGTTTTTCGTCAGGATGTCATGGTTGCGTGAAGACGCCCCCCTTTCCACCCCCATGCGAACGATCCCGCTCACTCTCTGCCTCCTTGGAATCATGACCGCCTCCGCCCGACCGGCCGACGTTGCCGAAGATCTGCCTTCCCTCCGGTCGCGGGCCGGGCAGGGCGAAGTCCAGGCGCAGCTCGAACTGGCGATCCGTCTGCGGGACGGCAAGGGCGTGGCCAAGAACGATGCCGAAGCCATCGCCTGGGCGCACCGGGCGGCGGACGCCGGCCATGCCGAGGCCCTGGACTTCATCGGCTTTGCCTACCTGCGCGGCAATGTCGTGAAGCGGAATCCCGCGGTCGCCTTCGGCTACTTCAAGGCCGCCGCGTCAGAATCCGCCCAGGCTGCCTTCAACCTCGGCCAGTGCTACTTCGGCGCCCAAGGCACGGAGCAGGATGTCGCCCAGGCGCTTGCCTGGTGGGAAAAGGCGGCGGCACAGGGGCACGGACGCGCGGCCGCCACGGCGGCGATGGTCCATCTGTCCGGAGAAGGCACGGCACGGGACCTGGTGAAGGCGCGACGTCTCGCCGAGCGGGCGGCGGAACTGAACAATCCCTCCGGGCTGGTCGTGCTCGGTGAACTGCAGTTCCAGGCCGGCGACCTCGAGGCGGCCCGGGGCACCTGGACGCGTGCATCGACGCTGCTCCCGACCGGCCCCACCGGCCACCCGGCGCAACCCTCGGACAACGCCTCGGCGCAGCAGGGCGCCGACCTGCTGAAACTCATGGAAGTCCGGAAACGCAAGCCCGAGCCGGGCAAGTTCGCCTTTGTGCAACTGCCGCACATCCACCAGGGCTACAACAACTGCGGTTCGACCGCCTGCGCGACCTTTGCCCGCTTTCAGGGCGCCACGCTCGGCGGCTGGGACTACAAGCGCCTTTGTCCCTCGCCGCTCGGCACCGGCACGGACTGGGGCCACCTGCTTGAGGCCTCACGCAAGATCGGCCAGAAGTGGCGCCTCGTCACCTTCACGCCGGATAACGCGGGTTTTGCCGAGGCGACCGCCATGCTCCGGCGTGAACTGGATGCCGGCCGGCCGGTCGTGGTCGACTTCAAATACATCGGGCCGCAATACCCGAACGGCAGCGCCGGCCACACCCTCAATGTGTGCGGCTACCTCGCCGACGAAGATCTCTACATCCTCTGCAATCCCGCCGTGGCGACCCCGGGGCTGCAACTCATCACCGCCGAAGACCTGAAGGACTTCTGGCGTTCCGACCACTACGGCGCCCTCTCCAAGGGCATCCTGTCCCGCCCCGCCTTTGTCATCGACCCCTCGTGACCCCGTCCTCACACCCACCACAACCCCAGCCCTCCCCGTGATGCCACGCACCCCCCTCCTGCTCTTCGTTCTCTGCAGTGCCGTCACCCTGAGCGCCGCGCCGCTGAAGGTCTTCATCCTCGCCGGCCAGTCGAACATGGAGGGCCATGCCAAGATCGAAACCTTCGATCATGTCGGGGATGATCCGGCCACGGCACCCCTGCTCCGGCAGATGCGCGACGCCGATGGCAAGCCCGCGGTCTGCGACCATGTCTGGATCTCCTACCTCACCGGCCGTGGCGACCAGAACGGCGAGGGCCACGGAAAACTCACCGCGGGGTATGGCTCAAGGCAAAATCCCCAGCAGGATGGCGGCAAGATCGGCCCCGAGTTCACCTTTGGCCTGACGCTCGACAAGGCCGTCAGGGAACCGGTGCTGATCATCAAAACCGCCTGGGGCGGCAAGTCGCTCTACCACGACTTCCGGCCGCCGGGCGCGGGCGTGTATCCGCGCACGCCGCTGGACGTGGAAAAAAACCGCCTCCTCGAAAAGGACTCGGGGCGCTACTACCGGCTGATGATGGACCATGTCCGTCAGGTGCTCGCCGACCCGAAGCGGGTCTGCCCCGCCTACAACCCGGCGCAGGGCATTGAACTCGCCGGCTTCGTCTGGTTCCAGGGCTGGAACGACATGGTGGACCGCCAGGTGTATCCCGTGCCAGCCAAGGGGGACAAAACCCCGCGCTACGCCGAATACAGCCGGCTGCTCGCCCAGTTCATCCGCGATGTCCGCAAGGATCTCAACGCGCCGCAACTGCCCTTCGTCATCGGCGTCATGGGCGTTGGCGGTGAACAGCCGAACGAACATGTCGCCGCGTTTCGCGAAGCCATGGCCGCCCCTGCGGCGCTGCCCGAATTCCGTGGCCGGGTGTTCGCGGTTCCCACCGCGCCGTTCTGGTCCGCCGAACTGGGCGCCATCGCCGACAAAAAGGAGCAGGTGCGGCAGAGGCGCTTTTTCCTCGATTCCAAGCACAGGGATCACGCCAATGCCGACGGCCGGATGACCGAGGCCCAGAAGCGTGAGCACGTGGCCCGCTTCGAAGCCGATCTCATTTCGCCCGCAGAAGCCGCGCTCTGGGAACGCGGGGCCTCGAACCAGGGCTATCACTACCTCGGCTCCGCCAAGACCTTCGCGCTCATGGGACAGGCCTTTGCCGAAACCCTGCTGCGCGTCAGGGGCGCTCCCTGACGCTTCCGCTAGCCATCGGCCGGCCCTGAGCCGGCGGCCAACCGACGGTTGCGGGAATCGCCAACCTCGGCTAGGACAACGATCTTCCCCTATGAGCGATCTCCACCTTCTCGTCACCGGCTGCAAGGGCCGCATGGGCCAGGCCGTCATCAGCGCCGCACAGGCGCAGGGCGTGGCCGTGGGCGCGGCCATCGATGTCGGCGATTCCCTGCCGGACGCGCTGGCCAAGAGCGACTGCGTCATCGACTTCAGCTCGCACCTCTTCACGAACGAACTGATCGCCGAGTGCCTGCGCCAGAAGAAGTCACTGGTCATCGGCACCACCGGCCACACCAACGAGGAACTGGCGGCGATTCGCGAGGCCTCGAAGACCCTGCCCGTCGTCTTTGCCTCGAACTTCAGCGTCGGCGTCAACACCCTGTTCTGGCTGACCCGCAAGGCGGCCGAACTGCTCGGCCCGGACTTCGACCTCGAGGTCGTCGAAATGCACCACCGGATGAAGAAGGACGCCCCGAGCGGCACGGCCCGCACCCTCGTCGAGATCCTCGCCGACGTTCGCGGCCTGTCCTACGACAGCGACTGCCGCCACGGCCGCTTCGGCGACGTCGGTGCGCGCACGCCGGTTGAGATCGGCGTGCACGCCCTGCGCGGCGGCGACGTGGTCGGCGATCACACCGTCATCTTTGCCAACACCGGCGAACGCGTCGAACTGACCCACAAGGCGAGCAGCCGCGACACCTTTGCCGGCGGCGCCGTGCGCGCCGCGCGCTGGCTGGCCGGCAAGCCCGCCGGTCTCTACGACATGCAGGACGTGCTCGGCCTGAAGTGAGATGACCGCCTACGGCATCGCCTTCGGCTCCAACCTCGGCGACCGCGCCGCCAACCTGCGTGCCGGGCTTGAACGCCTGCTTGCCCTGCTGCCCGACGCGCGCCTTGCCGCCTGTGCAGGCTGGTATGAAACCGAGCCGGTGGACTGTGCCCCCGGCACCCAGGCCTTCCTGAATTCCGTCGCCGAGATCGAGTCGGGGCTTTCCCCCGCCGAGGTGCATGCCTGCCTGCAGGCGGTCGAGCAGGCCATGGGCAGGCCGCGCGAACGGGCCAAAAACGCCCCGCGCAGCCTCGATCTCGACGTGCTCTATGCCGGCCACCTCGTCAGCGACGATCCGTCGCTGCTGCTGCCACATCCGCGCCTGCACCTGCGCCGTTTCGTGCTGGCACCGCTGGCGGAGATCCGCCCTCGGCTGGTGCTGCCCGGGTTTGAACGCACGATTGCCGAACAGCTCGCCGCCCTGCCCGACGACCCGGCCGCCGTGCGTCGGTTGGGCGACTGGGGTGAGGTCGCCTGAGGCCGCTCGCGTTGGCCGCCTCACCCCGACCCGAGCGGCGACATCCCTCAGGCACGATACAGGCCGCGCACTTCGTCGGCGAGAATCTCCAATCCCTCCTGAACCACCTCGCGCGGCTGCGAGAAGGTCAGTCGCAGGCACTCCTGCGGATGGCGCCAGGGTTCGTCGAGGCCGAAGGCAAAATGATGGCCCGGAATGACCATCACGTTGCGTTCCTTGAGGCGGCGATAGAGTTCGGCGGACGTTACCGGCAGGTCCTGCAGCCAGAGCCAGAGGAAAAACGCGCCCTCCTGCTCATGCAGCGCCCAGGGCAGATCCTTGCCGAGCGCACCCGACAGCACCTCGGTGGCAAAGGCCGCGCGCTCGCGGTAAAACGGCCGGATGACCTCGCGCCCGAGCCGGAGCAGACGATCGTCCTCGAGCAGGGGCGTCAGCAGCGCCTGGCCGAGGTTGCCGTTGGCGAGCGAGACAATGGCGTTCATGTTGGCCAGCGCCTTGACGATGGGGGCGTCGGCCACGATGACCGCCGTGCGCAGACCGGGCAATCCCACCTTGCTCAGGCTGATGCTGAACACCATGCCAGGCTCCCAGTGCGGTCGCCAGTCGCCATGCAGCACGCCGGGAAAGGGATGCCCGTAGGCGTTGTCGACCAGAAACGGAACGCCCTGCGCGCGGGCGAGGTCGCGCAGGCGATGGAACTCCTCCGGCGTGAGCACGTTGCCGGTGGGGTTGGTCGGGCAGGACACGCAGAGCGCGGCGATGTCCGGCGTCAGGCGCAGGCGCTCGAAGTCGACGCCATACTTGATCGTGTGCGGCCCGCGTCGCTCGATGCGCGCCGGCAGGCCGGTGAACTGACCGTCGGTGAGGGCCTGATTGGCATAGCCGATGTAATCCGGCAGCAGGGGAAAGAGGATGCGCTTGCGGCGTTCCGCCGCCTCGCCGGCCAGCAGATTGAAGAGCAGGAAAAAGCCCGTCTGGCTGCTCGGCACGACGGCGATGTTGTCCTCGCTGACCTGCCATCCGCACTCGCGGCGAAGGAAACCCGCCATGGCCGCGCGAAAGACCGGACTGCCGCCGGGCGGCTCGTAGTTGAGCAGGGCGCGATCCAGCGCGGCGCCGTCGTCCAGCAGGTCGCGCATTCGCTCACGCCAGAGCGCCTGCACCTCCGGTATGGCGGCCGGCTGCCCGCCGCCGAGCATGCGCATGTCCGGGTGGGTTGACAGGGCCTGGCCGAGGTCGTCCATGAGTTCCTGGATGCCGCTGGGGCCGCCGAGGCGTCGGCCAATGCTGGAGAAGTCGGGCATGCAAAGGCATCCAAGGGCACGGGTCGCACCGCGTCAAGAGCCGTCCACCCCGCGCAGTCGGCGCACCAGACCGGCGCGCGCGACCGACAGTCCCTTGTAGGTGGCGACCGCCTCGGGCATGGACTCCAGCGACTCCGCGAGCCGGCGGGCAATGCCGTCCTGGGCGGCGAGCGCATCGAGCCGGTGGTGGCTGACGCGGATGCCAAAGAGGAGGGCCGGCACGGCGGCAAGCCGGGTCAGGAACTGGGTTTCCAGGCGCAACCAGACGGCGTCGAGCAATGGATCCGCCTCGAGCCCGGGCAGTTGACGCACCGGGTGATGATTGAGCTCGGCATCGGCACTCAGCCCCCAGTTGTCGCGCTCCCAGCCGGCGCCGGGTTCGAGCCGGGCGAGAAAGGCGCTGATGCCGCGGCCGAGTTCCTCCTGCAGACCGGGCACCGGCGCATGCACCTCGGCGAGCGGACGGCCGAGCTTGGCTTCGAGCGACCAGGACGAGGGAAACACGACCACGCCACCGAGCAGGCGATGGCCGTCAGCCGGATCGGCGGAGAGCACCAGCCAGTCGGGCTCGAGGCGGCGCGCCGACTCCTGCAGCGTCTGCAGCGCGGGTTTCAGCGCGGCGGTCTCACTGAGCCAGGCCAGCGCCGCTGCAGCCATCGTTCGTCCCTCCGGCAGGCACTGGGCATGGCGCTCGGGAGCCATGTCGACCCAGCGATGGCGTTCGGCCAGCACGGCCGGATCGGCACCGCCCCAGAAGCGCGCCGCATTGCCAGGCCGCAGGTGCATCTGCCAGCGGTGACCCGCTTCAGGAAACAGGCGCTGCCAGTCAGGTTTCATGGCGGTCCAGCCTTATCCCTTCTCCCTCATCCCTTATCCCTTATCTGACATCCCGCCACAGCCAGCGCAGGGCGTCGGGCAGGCTCGGGGCCATGCCGCGGCTGCCGTGGAAGCACTCGTTCCAGTCGACCCGATGGTCGTAGCCCATGTACTTGAGGCTGGCTTCCATCATGCGGTTGGCGAGCGGCCAGTTGCCAAACTTGTTGTCGAGGTCGTTGACGCCTTCGAGCAGGTAAACACGGATCGGTTTGCGTTCGGTGACGCGCAGCAGGTAGGGGTAGGCGTTGCCGCCGCGGATGTCGACGAAGGTGCCGACCCAGCCGAGCACCTTGTGAAACTGGTCGGGACGCTCCCAGGCGGCGGTGAAGGCGCAGATGCAACCGGAGGATCCGCCGGCAATGGCTCGCGCCTCGGCTTCGGGACGGAATTTCACCGCGTAACGACGGCTGACCTCGGGCAGGATTTCGTCGATCAGAAAGCGCACGTAGGCATCGCCCAGGCTGTCATACTCGACGCTGCGATTCGCGGCCTTTTCCCCGGGCTTCTGCCCGGTCTTGCGGCCGGGATCGACAAACACGCCGATGGTGACCGGCATCTGCTTCTGATGGATCAGGTTGTCGAAGACGATGCCCGCGCGCATGGGCCCGGCGGGATCGACATGCCGGCCGCCGTCCTGCCAGACCATGAGGCAGGCCTCGTCGCCGTCACGATACTGGGCGGGCACGTAGACCGTGACTTCGCGCACGGTGTCGGGAAAGATCCTGCTCTCCGCCCACTGGAATTTCTCCAGCCGGCCCTCCGGCACGCCCGTCTGCCTTTCGCTGTCGGCGGTGTATTCGTAGTGCTCGATGTGCACCATGCCCGCGACGCGCGGCATGCCATCGACCTCAATGCGGTATTGGAACTCCTGGAAGTTGGACAGCTCCAGCACGAGCACCTGCAGGCCATCCTCGCCAAGACGGGTCATCTCGCCAAGCAACTCGCCGCTGCCGCGCACGACGCGGGCGGGTTGCATGTCCATGACGGCCCAGGCGACCGTGGTGCCCTCAATTTTCGCGGCCGGCTTGCCCTGCATCAGGTTCTGGCGGCCGAACCAGCGAATCACCTGATCATGCAACTCACGCGTTGCCTCCGCGTCGGACGGGGCGTGCAGCGCGCCCAGCAGGGTTTTGGGCGTCAGCGACGGTTCCTGCGCAAAAGCGGAGACGGAAAGACAGAGGGCAAACAACGGAACGGCAATGCGCATGACGCCATTCCGAACGCACCGATGCGCGCCGGCTTTCGGCAAAGTTCCCTCCGCCGCGCTCAAAGCATGCCGGGTTCGTAGCGAGGAGCCGTCGTGGCGGTGCGGTTGCGCAGGACCGGATCGTCAAGCGCACGGTCGACCGCGTCCTGCAGGGCACCCGACACAAGGTCCCGCAACTGAGGCACCGGCGAGCCGCTGCCGGGCAAATAGGCCGGCCCCTGGCGATCGCCCTGGAAGATCTCGCTCAACACGATCTGGCCGTTGCTGGCGTCAAGCACGGTCACCCGCACCTTGGCGCGGGCGTAGGGGCGCACGAGCATCTGCACGAAGAGCTCCTGCACTTCGCCGGTGATGACAAAGCGAGCCGCCGGAGCATTCGCCAGCATGCCGCGGGCCTCAAGACCGTAGGCAAAGGCATTGGTGACGATCTGGCCGACCGGCACGCGCGTCTGCACGCGCTCGAGCGGTGTGCCAATCTGCGTGCGCACCGTGCCAAGAAGTTGGGCGTCCACACCGCGCTGGTCACTGAACTCGCGCACGCTGAACTCCGCCGGTCCGGGGCGCATCTGTCCGGTGGAAGGCACATAGTCCAGGGTGACCTGCGACGTCGTGGTGCAGGAGGCTGCCGGCAGCAGTGCGGCGAGCAGGAGAAAGCGGAGTCGGTTCATGGCGAAGCCCATCGATAGCCGGAGATGCGCGCAGTTCAAGACGCCTTCACAGGGGGGGCACCCACAAAAAAACAACCCTGTCGGGATTTGGCGCTCAGGAAAAAAACCCCCAAAACCTGAAGCCAATTCATGAACCCGACAGGGTTGATTTTTGGGTTATATTCTTTTTGCCGGCCCGGAGGCAATAGCAAAAAGACAAAGTTCGGAAAAAACCCAGTTTTGTGGATACGATGTCATCACAGAGACCATTCATCGTCAGTTTCTAAGATCGCCATGACCTTCTCTTTTCGCCTGATTTATTTCTTTCCCTGCCTGCTGCTCCCCAACAGCCTGCCCGCCCAGCTCGGGGATGCGGTCCGCCAGGTGATTTTGGCGCGCGCGCCGGACTGGGATGCCTCCAAGGCGCGCCTGCAGGCCTACGAACGCAGCGGACCGGGGGCTCCCTGGCAACCGGTCTTCGAGCAGACCGTGCCAGCCCTGTTGGGGCGCGCCGGTCTGGCCTGGGGACGGGGCGCCTTCTCTCCCCCGGCTGGGAAAGCTCCCGTGAAGGTCGAGAAGGATCGACGGGCCCCGGCGGGCATTTTCCAGTTGGGCACCCTCTTTGGCTACGCCGGACAGCCTCCGGCGGGTTGCCGCTGGCCCTATCTCCAGGTC
>JAUREI010000312.1 GCA_030827515.1 Prosthecobacter sp.
AGCGCGGCTCCTCGTGGGACATGCCGAGTTGGTCGAAAAGGAAGGCGAGGACGTCAGCACGTTGGGCAATGCGTTCGGAGAGGGCGGTGCCCATGCCGTGCCCCGAGGCTGAACTGAGGCGGACGAGGACCGGGTGCGGGGACGCGGTCGCGGCCTGGAGCCGGGCGGTCATCTTGCGCGAGTGCGCCGGATTCACCCTGCCATCCGTCTCACCCGCGAGGAAGAAGACGGCAGGATAGGCGGTGCCGTCGGTCACACGGTGGTAGGGCGAGTAGGCATGAAGCGCGCGGAACTGCGCGGGATCCTGGACGGTGCCGAACTCGGTCACGTTGAAGGCGCCGTTCGGGTCGAGCTCGACGCGCAGCATGTCATAGAGCCCGACGTGGGCGACGACCGCGCGGACCAGCTCCGGATGCTGGGTGAGCAGGGCCCCCATGAGCAGGCCGCCGTTGCTGCCGCCCTCGACGGCAAGCTTGTCGGCGCTCGTGTAACCCTGCGTGATCAGGTGCTTGGCGCAGGCAGCAAAGTCATCGAACACGTTCTGCTTGAGCGTGAGGTTGCCGGCCAGATGCCAGGCTTCGCCGAACTCACCGCCGCCGCGGAGGTTGGCGACCACGAAGATCCCACCGCGATCGAACCACAGGCGCTGCTCGAAGTTGAACACCGGGCGCATGCTGATCCCGTAACCGCCGTAGCCATAGAGCAGGGCCGGGCTGCCGCCTTCAGGCCGGGCTCCCCTGCGGCGCAGGATGTTGACCGGCACCCGGGTGCCATCCCGGCTGGTGGCGAACTCGCGCACGACTTCGATGTCACTGAAATCGACCGGCGAGGTGTTGAAGAGCGCGGTACGGCGCAGCTCGGCCGTGTCGGGATCATAGTGCATCCAGGCCGCGGGCGCGACATAGCTGGTCTGCCGGAAGATCAGACCGTTGCCATCGGCCAGCAATCCGCCGGCGCCGGAAGCCAGGGGCAGCGGCAACTCGCGCGCATTCCCACCTTTCAGGTCGAATTGCCGGATCCGCGATGGACCCCCGACAAGTTCGGCCACGAAGAGATGGGTGGCGGTGGGCAGCAAGCCCTCGATGACAGCCTCGCCTTCCGGCACCACGACCTCGGCCTCGGCCAGTGTTCCGGTGACGGGCAGGCGCAGCACACGGCCGCGTGGCGCGCCCTGGACCGAGCGCAGATACAGGAAGGCGCCGTCATGACTGAACACCCCCTCCTTGATGCCGTCCTCGTGCCGGGTGATCTGACGCCAGGTCGCGCCTTCCTCCGTGCGGCGCAGGTGGTGGGAGAATTCCCCGCCGTCGCCGTTGGCGACGCTGGCCAGCAACCACTGGCCATCCTCGGAGGTCTCCAGATGGATTTCGGCGATGCGCGGGAAGTCGCGCCCGGCGGAATACACGTCCGTGTCCACGGGCGTGCCGATCCTGTGGAAATGGATCTGCTGGTAAAAGTTCAGGTCGGCCTCGGGTCGCTCGCCGGCGTGCGGATAGCGGGTGTAAAAAATGCCGCGGCCATCCGGTGTCCAGGCAGCGCTGCCGCCGCCGGTGGGATACTGCACCCGGGGAATCCGATCCGGGAGCGCCTCCCCGGTGTCGGTGCGGTAGAAATGCAGCGTGCCGTCCTCGCTGCCATGCTCGGACAGGCAGACGGCGACCCAGCGGCCATCCGGCGAGGGCACATACCAGTCCATCGCCACCTGCCCCTTCGGCTCGATCTCGTTTGGATCGAGCACGACCTTCTCCGAGGCGAGGTCATCGGCCGAGTCGAGGGTGACGAGCAGGCGCTGCTGTTTCGGCGGCTGGAACTTCAGCGCGAACAAGCGGCCAGGCCTTGAGACGAGGCCGATGTGCGACGGTGTATCCTTCGCGTAGAGGGCGTTCAGTTGCGCCTCGATGGCCGAGCGATCCGGTCGCGCCTCGAGCCAGGCGCGAGAGAAGGCATTCTGCGCCTGCGTCCAGGCCCGCACCCCGGGGGAGCCGGCCGCCTCCAGCCAGCGGTAGTCATCGACGACCTCCACGCCGTGGTAGGCATCGGTGACCGGCTTCTTCTCCGTGGGCGGGGGTGCGGCGTGCATGGACAGGGTGAGGCTGCAGAGGGTGAGGATCGATCGGTTCGCGGGATGCATGAC